>CAYGAM010000041.1:0-19167 GCA_964347915.1 uncultured Nitrosopumilaceae archaeon
GGCGTGGACGCCATGGAGAACTTTTTCTTTGTGCTAAAGAACAGGATAACCGGCGAAATCAACAAAGATCCGGAGCCGTTTCGACGGCTCTGGAACGGCATAGACGGCTCGTGGAAGTACTAGGACAATATTGTTCCAGGGTTCATTATGCCGTGCGGATCAAACAGGGCCTTTAGCCTTCGAAACTGCTCCATGTTGGCATGCCCGTACTGCGCCTGCAGAAATTCAACGCGCACCATGCCGTCGCCGTGCTCTCCGGAGATGCTGCCGCCCAAATCCCAAACGCGCCCAAAATAATATTTTGACACTGCTGCAGGATCAGCTCTGGCTTCCACTCTCAGATGAATGTTGGCGTCTCCGGCATGCCCGTATGCTATGATGCTGGCTCCAAATTTTTTCTTCAAATCGTCTATGATCTGAAACAGGCTGCCCAGGCTGCGCGCAGGAACAACAGCATCCTCTATCTGCACATTCTCCGTTATTTTTAGCCGACTCTGGGCCAATGCGCGGCTTCGATATCCCCACCAGCGATCCGACTCTGCTTCATCGTCAGTTCGGATGACGGCTCTGCCCTGCAGTCCGCTCATCCGAATGTCGTCTTCAAACTCTGCCATCAGCACGCAGCCGGCGCCTTTTGCCTCACCTGCATCCGCATGTTCCAGTATTGAGCCGTCCGCAAATTCGACTGCGGAAGGCGAGTATGGGAGCATCCTTGCGCAGTCTTTAGCTGCCGCCTGCCTGCTCTCGTACGACAAAACATACAGTATCCGCCTTTCTGGGAGCGGATATGTCTTTAGCCGAGCCCGCGTGACGACGCCAAGCGTGCCTTCAGAACCTGCCACAACCTTGTGGGCGTCG
Organism: uncultured Nitrosopumilaceae archaeon; assembly: GCA_964347915.1. Classification (GTDB taxonomy): domain Archaea; phylum Thermoproteota; class Nitrososphaeria; order Nitrososphaerales; family Nitrosopumilaceae; genus CAYGAM01. The sequence continues at coordinate 859 of CAYGAM010000041.1, forward strand.
ATTGCGTCACGCACCTTGTCCAATCTGTATCCTGAAGAATTTTTTGACACAGATGGAAATCGTCCCAGATCTGCCTTTCCAGCTATGGCTGCTACTTCCTCTGAAAGATCGCCGGGCATGCAGGAGATGCCGCCGCGGCCGGTTGCAATTCGCACCCCAAGCAGCGAGTCTATCGTTGAGCCGTACTTTAATGTCCGGCTTCCAGACGCGTTGGTTGCAATCATTCCGCCCACATTGCAGTATCCGCCGACAGACGGATTAGGCCCAAGAAATCTGCCGCGCTTTTTCAAGACGCGATCCAGCATTCCTTTTGGCACCCCGGCTCCAGCTTCGACGCAATCCTCGCATACGGCGATATCGTCCAGATACCTTGCATCAAGCATGATGCCGCTGCCCACGGCTCCGCCCACCAGCCCCGTTCCGCCGCCGCGGGGTATGATCGGAATGCGATTGCAAACGGCATGCCCTGCTATTTTCAAGACATCATCTTCACTTCTGGGCAGCGCCACCATCATCGGCCTGATGCAGCTCATGCCGGAATCCACAGAGTATGCGTCAAGCATGGCGTCATCGGCGTACGTCAACCCGTCAATGCCACATTCGGACAATTCAGATCCGTATTCTGTAATAGTCCCACCGCTCGGGATCAAACAGCGCCACAAACTCGGCATTCTCATAGCTCTCAACCCTGCGCCTTATCACGTCGCGCAGTGCAAAGCTTGTAAGATACGTATACTTCATCGCATTGGCCTGCATTATGAACATGTGCCGCATTTCGCTTCCTCCCCGCATGCCCCAGTATCCCATCTTCAGCGGAAACGGCTCAAGGAATATTGTATTGCCGAGCCCGTAATTTTCGTCATTTATCTCCTGACGCAGATCATATTTTTCCAGCGGACCGCCCTTTGCATATCCTACGATTTCGCCGCCGCTGTTCTTGCGCCGCAGCGTATTCAGAATCGTCTTGGGATCCCTCACTGACTCTTCAAACCGGTCGCGGCCGAACTGCAGCGGCTTTGGAAGCTGCTGGAATATCTCAAATATGGTGCTGATAAATGCGGGATCATTTCTGGTGCTGATTGTCTCTGCCACCGGAACCAGCTGCAGATTGTCGTACAGATGCTCTGCATGAATTCGTATTTCCTGCTGCCGGAGGGCCATGAATGACTGCACATTGTCCATAAAATTTCTTCTCATCTCGCGCGGGAGCGCGCGCATTACCTGCTGCAGCATTTTGTTGTCTGCATTCAGCAAATCCTCAAAGTATGCAACCGCGCGCTGGGCAATTACCGACGGATGCCATGCAAGGGCATGAGCATTCATCTTGGCCATTTCCATGCCCTTTGAAAAGCTGCCCATTGCATATCCTCCAACCCGCTCTGCTACGGACAGAAACCACCCAAGCTGCATCATCTCTTCGCGCTTTTGCGCGCTGTTCCTTGTAATGGGCGATGCCAAAAAGCATTCCTCCATCTTGGCTTCCGCTTCGTCTCGAAGCCTGCCGGACCACGGATATATCGTACGCAGTATCAGCACCTTGACCAGCTCGATATCAATGTCCATCTTGCGCAAGAGCTCGCCGAGCTTTTGCTCCAATGCCAGAAACTTGATCACGCTGTCTTCGTGCGGCTTGTCGACGCTCTTTTGCGGATCAAAGTCATGCAGCAGCGCGGACGCGTAAAGATACTTGAGATTGTCTTTTGATACAAGGCTTTCTGAGGTCTTGGATGTAGCAGCTACCATTGAGACATATGTCGCCTCCAGCTCGTGATCTATGTTGTGATACCCGTAATAGTCTGATCCCAACCCCTCGGACTCGAAAAGTTCTATTATGTAATCCAGCATTTGGACATAGCATTCGTCCTCAAGACCGTTTCGCACTGCCAGTTCGGCAATGCTGTCTCGCAAATTATGCCTGCTTGCAGTATCTTGCACTAACATTTGATGCAAATTTGCGGTTTTTAAAGATGTATTGGCAGCGATGCTGGCAGGCGCCTGCCTGCGCGGCTTTCATGACTAAACTGAGCCGGTTTGCGCGGGCATTATTCGGGAGACACAAATTCCTACATGATGCTGCCTGCGCGCATCACGAATGAATGCTGATGGCGCCTGGGAACGCAACTGACTCTCATAAATGGCGTTCTGGAGCTAATTTGAAACAGCCGTACTGCAATGCGCGCGATGTGTCCATGTCCGAAAACAGCATCAAGCGGACGCAAAGAATACCCGACTGCTGATTTGACTCTGGATTTGGGAGATTCGCATTCGCTGCTGTTCTAAAACAAGCCTGAATGACATCTTCAAGACCGAAAAAGCGCCGCTGTTCTAAAGCGAACCGTAGCTGGATTCCGGTTCAAAGCCGTTTCGAAAATGCCTGCCTGACGGCCTCTGCTTCTGACGATCGGAAAATTATCGATATTGCCATTCCATCAAAATCTATCTGAAGAGCGGGACGAGGCCATCATTCTGCTGATAAAACATGACATCATTATGGCGGATGATTTTTGCACATGGCCAAAAGACTGGCAAACTCTGCAAGCGTCATGCGGAGACGGCCAAGAACAGTTTTTGTGCATGCCGGATGAATGGAGTTGAACAGTGAAACGGCCTGCTGTTCGCGTAAAACGCAAGAACAGTTTTTGTGCATGCCGGATGAATGGAGTGCGCCCTCTGTAATACGACTATGGGTTCTTCTTTGTAAAATGAGATATGATCATTCGTTTCTTCCATGCGCGCAAATTTCTTCTTAGGCAGAACTGTCTTGCAGCAATATCAATTATAATTGTCGCTAATTTTCTACCAGTTCCATTCTCCGTGTTTCTGTTTTTTCTTTATGCAGCGGCGGACATCTTTCATTTTCAATTTTTGCCCTTGCTGTAAAAAAGCATTCCAACGCCTTTGCAAACTCTTTTTTTTTGACTCATCTTCCCGTATTGCAACATTGGGAAATTCTCATCCTCTGACGACTGCGACGCCGTCTTCTTCAACGGTGCGGATATTCAATGCAGCCATGCTAATGCCTGCGCTTATGAGACATCGGTATGCTCCAAGGCCTTTGCGAAGCGCCAGCCGTCTCAGCCCAGCTCATTTTAATACTTAAATAGTAATTTTCAATCAATTTTTTCATGGCACTGCAGGCGCTCACGCTCAACACGGGGTATGTGTGCGTTCCATACATGCACAATCACGACTCGGTAGAGCTCAAGGATGCCTGGGCGCACTCCAAGAACATCCGCTCTCTCCACTTTGTTACTGCAACATTTTCCGAGGACAGCAAGCCGTATTTTTCATCCCATGCAAATCATTACATACTGGCAAAGTATGTTGACGATGCAAAGATCAGAAGAGATCTTGAAAAATTCAAGCAGGAAAAGACCTCGTTCCTGCTAAGCGCCGAGGAAGATCTTTTTCTGCGGGACATAGACCAGGAAGTAAACTTTGTATCTGTATACTATCTAGAGTACGGCGATTCGCCTGAGGATGTCCGGGATGTCGCAGTTCAGCTCGCAAAGCGAACCCAGGTTGGAAGGGCAGTTAAGGGACAGATGAGCACATACAGCAAAAGCAAGCCAAAGTTTGCGTTTCCCTACAGTCACAACATCATTGTGCTTGAAGTTGCAAGCGAAAAGAGCCACCAGAGCGTCAAAAAATACTGCGAGAAGACTCGCCGCGATGTCTGCCAAAAAGGAATAAAGATGTCCAACCTGTTTGCGCTGTCACTTTTAGATCGGCTCAAATAGCGTTTGGAGCAAAATGCCAAACGCCGAAATTTTGCAATGCATCTCAAATAGAGTTAAATATTCAATGCAATCCTGCTTGATTCATGAGCAAGCCCGCTGATTTGGGGTCGTTGAAGATTGGATCATACATCCTGCTTCCGGTTGGAGACCAGGCAACGGGCGAACCGTGCAGGATAACAGAGTATGATACAAGCAAGCCTGGAAAGCACGGCGCCGCCAAGGCAAGAATAGTCGCAGTCGGAATATTCGACGGACAAAAGCGGCCGCATGTCGGGCCTGTCAGCATGCAGGTTCATGTGCCGCTGATAGACAAGAGGATGGGCCAGATCATATCCATTACTGGCGAGATTGTGCAGGTAATGGACTCGGAGACATACGAGACCATTGATGTTTCACTTGTTGATGAGAGCGTGACAGGCCAGCTGGAAAACGGACAAAGCGTCGAATACTGGAAGGTAATGGACAGAACTAAAATAATGCGCATCAAAAACTAATTTGGATGCTGATGATGACCGGAAAAGCCGTCTGACGTGTGATGAAGATTATGAGTAATGAAGCATCCTGTTTTTCTCTTCAGCAGGAGCCGCACTGCCGGCGCTTGCAGCCCAGGGCCGGCCCCGCCTCGGCGCAGCCTGGCGCTTAGAGCAGATCGACTTGCAGAAAGTCAAACTTGACGCAGGTGCATTTGGTCTCTAGCATGTCGGAGATGTTTGGGTTTACATTGCTGCCCTCAACAAACCGCTTGATTGGCAGCCCGCCTTCAGCCGTGGCGGTTATTGATATGCTCTTGGGAGAGACTCTTTTGTATTTGAGCATGCTTATGCGCTTTTTGTTTATTCGACCGGATTCCTCGTATATCAGCACGGGCAGTTTGGGTATTCTCTCAAGCGATCTTAAAAGCTCCTGTCCTGCCGCGTCCTCAGTATCTACTAGGATTCTGAACACGGACTGAAACCGCACCGGCAGGCATGGCTTCTTTACCGTCTTGAGCGAATGCAGCGTAATTTGCCCGGCTTTTGCGGAATCGGGAAACCTGACCGCCCTGATCTTTGGGCAAGCAAGCCTGGCAAAAAACGGCCTGCCGCTGCCTAGAACCAAACTGTCCTGATCCTCGTGTCCTACAAAAGTGACGGTCATGCTGCGCGCTCCAGTGACACCGGACAAAAACTCGAAAATATGCTTCTCTACGCTCTCGCCGCCTCCGCGCTTTTGCGGCAGGCCGCGCGTTTTTTTGACGTATCTTCCAAACACAAAGATTGGCCTTGTATAGATGTCAATCGCATCCCTGCGCAGATCGACTGTTGCAACCAGTTCCGGCATGGCATGATCTGCGGCAGCGTCCGTCTTTCGCCCGAATCTTTGGGCAATCTCTCTTGCCACATCCGCCTTGATGCCCGGCGCCCCTTTTGCCCTGCATTTTGATCGCACCAGATCGTCCCTGTCCTGTATTGACGGCGCCAGCGTTACGCCCACCATGAATGACGAAAATTCAACATCTTGAGTGAGGTCATGCAGCCTTTCGGCGCAGCTTTTCAGCCTTTGATACAGGTTCTTGCAGATGTAGCACTTGGCAGGCTCTTCTTTGCTGAGTTTTTTGTAGATCGAGCCGCCCAGCCTTTTGCATGACTTGAGCCGCATCTGAGATACGTACAGCCTTCCCATGCAGTGGCTGCAGAGCTCAAACTCCTGCGATACCTGCCTTGCTTGTTCGATGATGCTTTGCAACATGCGCAATGCCGCGCTCCATGCTTTAATTCATGCTGTAAAGCGCAGGATATGGCCCTGGCAAAAGCCGGCGCATGCTGCGATGGGACAGGGCATGCGATCTGACTTGCCGTGCTTTGATCCGGCATGCAGGCGCAAGAAAACTCATCCGCCTACCAGAATCCGGTCAAATCAGGACACATGTGCGGATGCGGCGCTGTACGCTGCCAAGCCGCAGGACATGCAGCCGCGTCCTGGATTTTCTGTGGAATCGAGGCGTCATTCATGCAGGCATTTGTACATGCTGCAGCAGCCCCTGCCAGAGCTGCGCAAGGGACGCCTTGCGGGAAATTTGCCTGGCAGCTTTGACGCAGAATGCATGCGCAAAAGGCAGGACGCGCCCTTTGTCAAATTTTGTCCAGGCCCATTTTTTTCAGGGCCCTGCCTCCTCCGCGCCCCCTGGAAGACTTGATTATGTTCTTTGACGTGTTGTAGCTCTTTATGAGCTCCTTTACGTCGTGCTTTGTCCAGCCGGAGCCGCGAGCAATTCTTTGCTGCCTTGTGGCGTTTATGATATCTGGATTCTCCTTTTCCGCCTTTGTCATGCTCTGTATTATGTAGCGCCATTTGCTGAGCCGCTCTTCCGCCTTGTCCAAGTCCGATTCCTTGGCTAATTTTGATCCGCCTGGCAGGTTCTCCATCAAGCTGCGGACAGAGGATGTCTTGGTGAACTCTTCAATTTGGTGGTAAAAGTCCTCCATGTTCATTTTGCCTCTGTACACTCTCTTCATTCTCTCCTCACTGCCTTCGGATTCCAGCCGCTTTGCCATGTCCAAGATTGCCTGAACATCGCCCATGTCAAGCAGCCTCCCGACGAACCTTGTCGGAGAAAATTTCTCAAGATCGCCTATCCTCTCGCCCGTTCCTATATACATCACCTGGGCTCCTGTAGCAGCTGATGCTGCAAGCGCCCCGCCTCCTTTGGCCGAGCTGTCAAGCTTTGTAATTACTATGCCGCCTACCGGAACCGTTTTATGAAATGCCTCTGCCTGGGCATAGCATCTGCGGCCGATTGTGCCGTCCACTACAAGAAGGCTCAGGTCCGGCTCGGCAGCACTGCTTATTCGCTGCATCTCTTCCAGCAGCTCGGACTCGTCCTTGTGCCTGCCTGCCGTGTCTATAAGCAGGATATCAAGATCTGCGTCCGCAAAGCGGCGCAGCCCGCGCCTTACTATCTGGGCCGGATCGTCGCTTCCCTCTTCGCCGTACACCTCTGTCTTTGCTTTTGCGCACATTGTCTTTAGCTGAACCAGCGCTCCCGGCCTGTACGTGTCTGCTCCAATTACGCCCACCCTGTATCCCTGCTTTGTGAGAAACATGGCAAGCTTTGACGTAACAGTGGTTTTGCCGCTTCCCTGAATGCCAAGCATTAGAATCTTGTTCGTGCGTCCATGCTTGAACTCAAACTTGGCCTCTGCCCCCAGCAGCCCGGAGAGCTCCTCGTACAGTATCTTGACAATATGATCCTTTCTTGGCAGGCCGGGCGGCGGCGTTTCGTTCAGCGCCCTTTCTTCCAGCCTCTCTGATATCTTGAGCACCAGCTTGGTGTCTACGTCAGCCTCCAGAAGAGAGTACTGCAGGTTTTTCGCAAGTTCCTTTATGAGTTTTTTATCAACGCCGGAAGAGCTTACTATTTTTTTAATGGCCGCCCTCAGGCCGCCTTTGAGGTTGTCTAGCACCGTAGTCTATTTCTGCCGTCTTTATTTCAAACTTTCCTCGGTACCCGTCCCAGTGCGGCGCGCCGGTTACGGATATCGGCGCGACAAACAGCGGACAGTCCAGAACGAATGTCTCGGCCTCGCCTCCTTCAAAGCTCTGATTGAACCCAAACTTTTTTGCCAGGCTCTCCAGCACTGGGAGGCTGTCCTGGGTTATTTCTCTGCCCAGCCATGCTCCGTCAAGGCCGTCTGATGCAACGCTGGTTATGATGAATCTGAATCTGTTCTCCAGCAGTTCGCGCATATATTCCGCCTGGTCCTTTTGCCATATTGGAGATACCATCTCCAGATCAAGCCTGCTGCATATTCCCGCAAATGCGTTGTATTGGAACCTGCTCAAAATTCCGCCGTGGACGATGCCGTCTATTTCGTATTCGCGCTTTGCCTCTGCAAGTTCGGCATGAATTACTGCAAGCTCCATGCCAGGATCCGGCGGTGACTCTGCATATCTCTGAGGCAGGCCCATTGCCCTGGCCTGCACTGCTGTCGCGCGCATGCCGGGATGATGCAGCAGCATGCTTTCGGGAGATTTTGGGGCTACGGTAACAAGGCATGCAGTTTCATGACCGAGCTGACGCGCGCGATACACGGCATATGCGCTGTCCTTTCCTCCTGAAAAGAGCGCAGCAAGCCGCAGCGATTCTGTCATGCGGCGCATCAGACAGCCTGATATTTTTGGGTTGCCGGCGCGCGCCGTCTGCTGGCGGAAAAAAGGGAGGGGGGGGCGCATTTTCGCGCCCTGCCCCGCACTACACAACAGTTATCTAATCACGAATGCCATGCTAGTTATGCCCAGAAAGAGAGGCAAGCATCAGCGATCGGCGGATCAAAAGGCGGCGAGAAGGACGGCAAAGAGAACCAAGGGCGGCAAGCCGCGTTCCAGATAATTTGCACGGCACACCTGACTGCAAAACCGCAGGCTTGAGAGAGAGCACGCGCAGCATCTGAAGCGGGAAGAGCAAACGCACAATACAAAACAGAATGATTTCATCTGACACTGCATCAGGCATGCGCCATGCTTGAGAGAGCGCGCATTCTTTGCATGCTATAACATTTTTACAATCAAGGTTTTAGCCTAAATCTGTTGAATCCGATGTTCAGAATAGAGGAGGCGCACAAGAACGGCGCCCTGCCGGAGAATGTCTACAGTCTCATAACAGAGAGGGCTCCGCTTGCATACTCTGGAATAGACAGAATAGAGAGAGCATCGGGCATCACATTCCCCATATCCTACATTGAGCCTGCCATTCTTGTTACGCCGCATGATCCAAGCACGTTTCAGTTTGGAATAATGTATGCTAGAACCATACCCCTAGTTCTAAGCGACAAAATTCAGGTGGTGATTCAGATATGCGCGCCACTCGTTGCATACGGACTGAAAGGAACGATTCATGCCGTTCTTGCGCACGAATTTCTTCACTATTTGGAACTGCTAAGGCGAATATCGCGAATGCGCCTGCTCTCTGATGAGATAACAGGCAGCATATTTGAGAGCGTGTATGCCGACGAGTCGCGGCTCTTTGAACCTCAGGCAGTATTTACGGACAGAACGCTTGTGAGGCACATTACGAAAAAATTTCCTGCAGGCTTTAGGGACTACAAGCTGGAAGACAAGGTGGTCAAAATGTGGATAGAGCGCGGACTCGCAAAGTCAAGCATTGCCCTGGACCGCAACTTTACGCGAATGTCGGCCGAAAAGCTTGCGTCAGCGCCGCTTGATTCAGAATTTGTGTCCAGGCTGGATGAAATAGAATCAAAGAGCGAAAGAATCAGAAAGCGCATCATATACTAGCGAGGACGGAAAGGCCGCATTTTGCGAATGCAAAGCTGCAGGAATCTGCAAATGCCGGAACAGCCGAATTCTAAATTATCGCATGCTGGGTTGCATGAGCATGCTAGGAAAATTCTGTCAGCCCGCACTTGCCGCAGTGGTGGCGGTTCTTGTGGTTGGACATGAATACGCCGTTGCCGCACCTTGAGCACAGTTTTCTGGAGCGGCTGATCTTGTCCTCCTTTATGTCATAGTATGTGTGAATTTTGGCGCTGGAGCCTTTTCTTCCCGCCATTGCTATTGTTCCTTGGCCGTCTCCGGCTGTCCTGCTGCGTCTTCCGGCGGGCTTTGGGCAGCCTTTGCCTTTGCGAATCGTTTCATTATGCCTGGGTTTATGTGCTCCTTTGCCAGCTTTTCATCGTCGTACACGTAAAAGATGCCGTCCGCGTCAGTCCTGCCGACATGATTCTTTAGTATTATTGGAACCACAATTTTGCCTTCCAGCCCAAGCTCTTTTGTTACCATGAATACAGCGTCCATTTTTCCAAGCTTGCCTCCCATTCCTGGAAACTTGCATGATATCTCCCTTCTGGAAAGAAATCTGTTTTCAACGTCGCTCTGAGTTACCATTACAGACATTGAATGACAACCTCAACCAAGTTCTTATAAATCTTAGATCTGCCGCGCGCTAAAGGAATTTGTGTGATCCCGAAATTAGTTCGCACTCCCGGCTTCGTTTCGTCGCGCCTCACTGCCTTGTCACCCCTGCTTTTATGCTAATCCGCTCAACTGGCAAGATACGCCTATCTTGATTGCTTGGTTACAATCGCGCCTTTCTCTGGCATCTTTCTTAGGAATGCTTTGGCGGGCGTCCTTGGCGCATCCGCGCTAAGCGGCATGTGCGGTCTAATGCTGTTCCGCCAGTGCATGATCTTAGGAATATCCTTGAACCGTTTCTGCTTCTGTTCTGTCTCGCCATGAAATCTCGCTGGATGACATCGTACAAAAAAAGCTGGCGCTGTTTGAAAGCGCACCTGTTTCCAAAACCCAAACCACTCATGCAATGCTCATATTCATATAATCAAAAAGACGCAAATGATGTGATGAAGACGGCGTTTATTGCTGAATCTGCAAGCGTCGGCATAAGGGACGACGCCGACCCAAGACCAGGCAGAGGCGATGTCCTAGTAGAAATGCGGGCATGCGGAATTTGCGGCTCGGACGTAGAAAAGGTGTTTGGCAGATACGGACAGCCTTCAAGAAGGCTTGGGCATGAACCGGCGGGAGTTGTAAAAGAGATTGGAGAGGATGTGAGTCAAGTGGACATAGGAGACAGGGTGTTTGCGCATCATCACGTTCCCTGCTATTCGTGCCGCTATTGCAGCCATGGAAACGAGACCATGTGTCCAAAATATTATGAGACCAATCTTGTTCCCTGCGGACTGGCAGAAAAGTTTGTCGTGCCTGAATGGAATGTAAGGCGCGGCGGACTGCTCAAGCTGCCGGATTCGGTAAGCTTTGAGGAAGCGTCCCTGATCGAGCCGCTGGCATGCTGCATTAGATCATGGACCAAGATAGCGCATCAGCGAGGCGACTCGGTGGCAGTGTACGGAATCGGCTCTACTGGAATGATGCATGCGATGCTGGCGCTAGAGTACGGCTTTGAGAATGTATTCTGCCTTGACGTAAACCAGTTTAGGCTGGACTTTGCGCAAAAGCTTCCAATTACAGGAGCAATCCATGCCCAGGACCCGGAGAGAAAAGAAAAGATCATGTCCAAGACAGAGATCGGTGTGGATGCCGCAGTGGTGTCTACGGGAAGCCTTGCAGCATTGAAGGACGCCGTTCGCATGCTGAGGAGGGGCGGAACTTTGATGATGTTTGGCGTGCCGTCGGCAGGAGATTCTCTCGGCATTGACATGAGCGACATATATTCCAGGGAGATTACAATATCTACAAGCTATGCCGCGTCAGACAAGGATACGAAAGCAGCCTTGGATATGATTGACAGCAAAAAAATTCCCGTACATCAGATGATAACGCACAGATACGGACTGCAGGACTCGCGCGAGGCGTTTGAGCATGCGCATTCGGGCCGCGACGCCATGAAGATAATAATCACAAACTAGGGCCGTCTAAGCCTAAAAAAAGCCTGCAGGCCGTATCGTACTCGTGCCTGAACCGGCTGCCTTTTACTGCGCCCGCTTTCTGCCTCGTACCTGAGCAGCCCGTTGCTAAAAATACGCGCAAATTCTAGTCTGGGAAAAGTTGATTAACTCTGCATGAGAGAGCAGTACCATGACTGAAATTGACTCTCAAAAGGACGTATACTTGTTTCTGCACGGCAGAATGGATCTGAGCGACGCAGCTGTCGGCGCGCTTGAATCATCTGGCTTTGCCAGGGAACGGATTGCAATGGCCGCTCCCGACAAGGCAGGAGCTGTGGGAGACTATATGGCAATGCTGTGGAGTCCGCCAAATCCTGATCGCATAAAGATTCAAAAAATAACCAAAGTAGAGCCGGCAGAACCAAAAGGGATGATTGGAGTGTGGAAAGGCGTCTCAAAAGACGACCTGTTTGAAATACCATTAAGCTAGGGCGATATGCGGTTGCCGCAAGCGCGGATGATCTGCTGGCGGCGATCCGCAGCTTGAAATGCCGCCAGTCTGACATTATCCTGCCGTCAGCGCATCCCGTCCTGCATGGGCAGCCTGCAGCAGCGGCTCTTGATCTTGATGCTGCATTGGCATAGTTTTCGGACATGCACAAAAGGCATGCCAAAAGCAATCCTTAAGAAAGGCATTGCCGTTGCCATGTCATGGACTGGGGACTCCGAAACCGTCTTGCCCGAATAATCAAGCCGGCAGACAACCGCGCGCTGATGCTGGCAATAGATCATGGATATTTTCTGGGGCCCACTGCAAGCCTGGAGATTCCAAAAAATACCGCAAGACCGCTGATAAAGTACTGCGATTCGCTGATGCTCACGCGCGGCGTGCTGCGCACATCCATAGATCCCAGGCACTCTGTTCCCATAGTGCTTCGCGTATCCGGAGGCAGCAGCATCATAGGCGAAGATCTCTCCCAGGAAGATATCACTGTAAGCGCAAAGGACGCCATTAGGCTCAACGCATCGGCGCTTGCGATGTCGATATTCGTAGGCTCAAAGTACGAGTATCAGACAATAGTGAACCTGGGCAGGCTGGTAAGCGAGGCGGAAGAGTATGGAATGCCGGTTCTTGCAGTAACGGCAGTTGGCAAGGACATGGGGAAGGATGAAAGATACCTGTCGCTCGCATGCAGGATAGCAGCAGAGCAGGGAGCCCACATTGTAAAGACCTACTATTGCGAAAACTTTGAACGGGTGATCGAATCCTGTCCGGTTCCGGTCATAATTGCCGGAGGCAAAAAACTGCCGGAACGGGACGCACTGCAGCTTACATACGACGCAATAATGGCCGGCGCGGTAGGCGTGGACATGGGGCGAAACATATGGCAGTCTGAGAACCCGGTGCCGATGATAAGGGCAGTGAGGGCGATAGTGCATGAAAATGCGGATGTCGATACCGCATACGAAATCTATGCCAAGCTCTGCAGCCAGGCAAAGGCTCCGGCATAGCATTCTATGCGCGCATGTCATCTGACGCGCTTTGGGCCAGGCATTTCGGACATGTGTATGTGGACAATTTTCCAGTCTGGACGCTTTGCCAGCACGAATGTGGCCCTGTTTCTTACCGAGACATGCTCGCCCGTGAATGACTTGTTGTCGACAAGCATTCCGCTCTGCCGCACCTCGAATGCAGCTATTGCCGCATCTCCCAGCATGCTCACCCTGGGATTTATTATTTCGTATGCATAGTCGGCAATGCCTGCAAATCGCAGCTCCTGGAGCGCAATGCTTGTGTCAAAATCCTTGAGATCATAAGGCGGCAGGTCTGAAAAGCTGGAATATTCCGCGCCCTGCGCCTGAATATCCTTGAGCTTTGCCATGTCCTTGGTTATGCCAATCTGAAAGAACGCGTCAATTACGCCTGCAATGTCTGACAATCTGCCGGTACTCTGGCTGCGGCAGTTTAAAATTTTGCTGGTGCAAAGATTCAAGAATGGAATAATTGTTGCATGCATGGTGAATCTGCTAAGCATAGCCGGAACGGATCCCTCGTCCGGGGCGGGAATTCAAAGGGATCTCCTCACATTTGCAGCGCATGGGCACTGTGGATTTTCTGCAGTTACTGCGGTTACAAGCCAAAACTCCAAAAGATTTACGGCCGTTCGGCCAATGCCTCCGGGCATGGTGCTGTCTCAGATTGGCGACGTATTGGACGAGTTTGAAATTGACGGCATAAAGATGGGCATGGTGTACGGCAGCGGCATCATAAAGGCAGCGCACTCCATGCTAAAGAATCTGGAGGCGCCGATCATACTGGATCCCGTACTGCGATCTAGCACGGGCAGCCGGCTTCTTCGGCGCGACGCGATGCCAATCTTTAAAAAACTGCTTCTGCCCCTGGCAGCTGCCATAACGCCGAATGTGTCCGAGGCTCAGGATCTGACCGGACTGGACATTGATTCAAGAAAAAGCATGGCAGAAGCAGCGCAGATGCTCTCTGATGCCGGAGCTCAAAGCGTAATAATAACCGGACTGGAAGAGGGCGGCCGAATAACCGACTGCATATTTCGCGAATCGACTGCATCTTTTCTATCGTCAAAAAAAAGAGGCGGCGCGCACGGAGGCGGATGCACCCATTCTGCCGTGCTGGCAGTCCACATTTCCGAAGGCGCCGATATTGCAGACGCGGCAGTACACGCCAAAGAGTACGCGGCAGAATCCATCAAAGCGTCGCCTAGTACTGCGCTGGTGCCTGAAGCCATATCCAAGCTCCAAAAGGCTCTGGAAGAGATTCGGCAGATTAAGGGAATGCACGCGCTGATTCCTCAGGTGCAGTCAAACTTTGGCTATGCCAAAAAAAATGCAAGGACGATACGCGGCGTGGCTGCTGTGCGAGGACGCATCGTATCTGCAGGCAGATCCGTCATCATTGCAGGCTCGCCTGCATTTGGGGCGTCAACTCATGTTGCATCGGCCATATTGGGTGTCAAGGCAAAATTTCCGGAAATTCGCGCAGGATTCAACATAAGGTACGATCCCGGCGCGATATCAAAACTGCAGGAGAACGGCGCAAACATAATCTCCTACGATCGAAGCGCAGAACCTGAGCATGTCCAAAAAAAGGAAGGCAGCAGCATACCGTGGGGCATTGCCAGGGCTGTATCCGGAACAGACGCCGAGCCTGACGCTGTATATCACAAGGGCGCCATGGGAAAGGAGCCCATGATCATACTGTTTGGGCACACGCCGATGGAAATAGTTCAAAAGATACGCTCTATTGCCTAGGCGCCTGGCTCAAGACGCCCAGAATCCAAATTTTAAGATGCAGGATTCAGGCGCGGCCTGAAAAAGCCGCAGGGCCGGGACCGTACTGCAAAAGAATCAATATTAATATCAGCCTGAGCCGCAATAATTGATGAAGGCGGCAATTCTTGCAGGCGGTCTTGGTACAAGGCTTCAGCCGTACACGACGTTTCTTCCAAAGCCGATGCTTCCACTGGGCGAAAAGCCGCTGCTGGAGCATACGGTAGAATGGGTTCGGCAAAACGGCATTCGGGACATAATACTCTGCGTCAGCTACCTTCGGCGCTTTATCGAAGACTACTTTGAGGACGGCAGCCGGTTTGGCGTAAGCATCGAATATGCCGTATCCGACCGCCCGCTGGCTACTGCAGGACAGCTCAAGAGCGCCCAGAAATTAATCGACGATACGTTTGTCTGCATGTACGGAGATTCGATATTTGACTTTAGCCTAAAGCGGATGGCGGCGCAGCATAAAAAGTCAAAATCGTTTATCACAATGGGGCTGTACAGGTACAGGACAAGGCTTCCCTACGGCGTCATTGAGACAAAAAGCGGCGGAAGCGTAACCGGCTGGCGCGAAAAGCCGGAGATCGAGCAGGACATCAATATGGGATGCTATGTCATGGAGCCCGAAGCGCTAAGCCTCATACCGCGCAGCAAGCCGTACGGCATGGACAGGGTGATAAGAAAAGCAATTGCAGGCGGCAAGAGCATAGGCAGCTTTCTGACAAAAAAAGGCTTTACCGATATTGGAGACAAGGAATCCTACAAGCTTGCGCACCAGCGCTTTCTTGACAGGCTGGGAAACATTTGAGCGCGCGCGAACCCGTAATAAGAGACCTGGAATCGGGCGATCTGTTCAACGGATTCCTGTCTTCTCTGGACGCCCTGCGGGAGGCAAGCGGCATTGACCCTGCAGACGCCGCCGATATCCTTGAAAGAATCAAGTCAAATCCTGAGCACATAATACTTGTAGCAGAAATTGATGGAAAGATAGCGGGCTCAATTACTCTGCTCGTAGAGCAAAAGTTCATTCACAACGGCAGCAAGGCGGGACGCATTGAAGATGTTGCAGTATCGGCCGGCATGCAGGGGCGCGGCATTGGAGCCAGGCTCGTCAAGGCCGCGCTGAAGCGCGCATCAGGCATGGGATGCTACAAGACCACGCTTGAGTGCGCCGATGATGTCCGGGAGTTTTATCAAAAGCTGGGGTTTGCGTACAGCGGCAACGGCATGAGATACGGCCACTAGACGTACTCTTTTTTTGGACGCCGCTTTTTCAGCCGAAGGAGCATTGCTCCTGTTGCCATTACCGGAATTGATACTGCGGCAAAGAGCGGAGGCACAATCCGCACTGTTTCATCAACATGGTCCTGGTCAATTGCATCAACCAGCGTGTATGCGTATATCATGCCGGCAAGGAGGATGGCGCCGCCTGCAATTATGATGTATCCGATGGGCTTTGAGCCGTACCGCCTTGACATTATGTACGAGACCGCCGTCATGATGAGGGCGGGCGCAGCTCCGATGGAGATGAACTGGAGTATCTTGGCCGGCATCTCTATTTCATGCGGCGGATCTATAACAAATGCGTAGAGCGTGATTATCTCTCCTGCAAACATTGCAAAGAGGCCCATGCTTGCCGCCGCGATGTATTTTTCTATTCCCACAAGAATTGTGACGCGCGTTTGATAAATAAATCATTGGCGCAATGCGGCGGCGGGCGCCTGCTGCGCCGCATCTGAAATGAATTGCAGAAAACTGCTTTTGGCAACGCTGCATTTTCTGCCTTAGGTGATTCCTTCAATAGCTGCAATCTCGCTTCTGCAGACTTTGGTCAATTTTGCCGCAGATGCTTCAGGAGCCAGGCTGTTTACAAATATTCCGTACCCGCGTTCTAGTCCGGACCAGACAGTTTCAACGGGATAAACTTCGACATGCCAGTGAATGTGCTTTGTCTTTTTAGTTTCCGGCGAGAGGTGGAATACAATGTTGCATGCGGGATCGTTGAGGTGCCTTGACAGTCCGCCCAGCGTAATGCGCATAATGTCTGCAAGATCGTTTATCTCCTTTTGCGTTATCTTTGTAAACATGGTGGAGTGCTTTTTGGGAACGATCCAAAATTCATAATCGTGGCGCGACGACCATGGACAGAATGCAAAAAATCCGTCCGTCTCATGCACGCGCCTCGGGCCCTTGGTCTCCACGCTGACAAGCTGGCACATTGCGCATTCGTCTCTTTTTTCCAAAATTTTGGAGAGCGCCTGAATCTCCCTCTCAATGTTGGGCGGAATTACGGTAAGCCCCACCATGTTCAGATGCGGTATTGCATTGTCGCTTCCGGCCGCCCTGCCGTGATTGCCGTACACCCCCACATACACAATGCGCCTCTGCTCGTAGAGCCATATCATTCTGTTCTGCACGGCTACCAGCATGTTTGCCCAGTACTCTGCATCAAGCGTTGTGAGCCCCTTGTTGCTTTTTGGGGATGCTACTACGGTGTAGTGGTATCCGTATGCAGGCTGCGAAGGATAGGGGATCTCTCCGTATGTCATCCTGGGCGATGTGGAAAGTATCGGACTGCCTGTTTCAAATATTCTTACAATCCAGTCCTTGACCCGCATGCTTTCCGTGTCTTGCAGCATGCGCAGCATGCCGTCCCTTTGTACAAAAGACATTACGGACGGCTTTGTGAGATCTTCGTTGCCGTGGTCGTACGGATTTCTGCCGCTGGAATCAATCTCGTCGGTTTCTGATACAATAGACAAGTGTCCGTCAAAATGATTCTTTCTTATTTCCGTCAACATACCGGCGCATGCATCTATGCAATAAAACCTTTTCACAGGCGGCATGCGATGCTCCCGCGGATGCGAGAGGGCGCCGTCCGGCGCAATCTGCCCGCCAGACTCCCATTCCGACGCGATCCGCATTCGCGGACGATGCATGGCAACATCGGGCACTGCATCTTCATTGCAGATCGAATCAATGATATATCGTGCCGCGGCTTGCCGAGCAATGAAAGGAGCCAGCAGGGCCGAGACAACATCGCTGCAGGGCCGGGTAAAACTGCATGTCTTTGAGCCCAGCGGGAGAAGAATCTGGACTGTCGTTGGAAGCGGCAGGGAGTATTGGCAGAGCACAGCGCGCAACTTTTGCTCATGCTCCGGATTTCACTACAACAAGACCAGCGGGAAGAAAGGCTGCTCGCACCTGGATGCCATCCTCATTGCCGGCAGTACGGGCAGAATTGACGAGATTGCATTTTCAGACGAAGAGTTTGCGGGGTTTGTTGCGGGCTTGATACGCTCCATGCCTGGCGCTGCGTCAGAATGCTGACGGCGCCGCATACTGCTGCATCATGAGCATCCGGCAGCCCTGCATTGCGCGGCGCCTGGGAGATTGAATATGCGATTTCATGCAAAATGCGGCGGCGCCAAATTTGAAATTTATGCGCCGCTTTTCTGATGCAATTTGATCATTTTCGGACAATGCTATTGAGCGCACAGGCTGCGAGGAAGGCTGCAAAGACGAATCGGCGCCGCTCAAAACCAGTCCAGAAAAATGCATTGGCACGGGACGCAAGATCACCGCATCTGGACGCTGCCTGCGCATGAAAAGCTTCCATGAAAGCCTGGGAAGACTGCCGTACCGATGATGCAGCTGCACCTGGACGCTGCCGGTGCAGAGGCGGCAGCCATCTGTGAATGCGCGTGCATGCAAAAGTGCAGCATGTCGGAGCGGATGCCGTTTGCCGCTGTGGACTTGCGGGAGGCGCAATCCTGACTCTTCTGCCTGATTTCTGTACAAGCAGTCCTGCTTTAGGCATCAAAATTACGGACCTGCGCATGCCTGCTGCGGGCAGCGCATACCGGCGGGATTCTGGCCATGCCTGCAAGCCCAAC
>CAYGAM010000042.1:0-19081 GCA_964347915.1 uncultured Nitrosopumilaceae archaeon
TGCGGCCCAGGTGATCCCGAACTTTTGACGGTAAGGGCGGTAAATGCGATAAAGAATGCTGACATCATTGCATGCCCTACTGCACGGGAGGGAAAGCAGAGCATGGCGCTCAAGGCCGTATCAACTCTTGTAGATGAATCCAGGCAGAAAATACTGCAGCTCGTATTCCCAATGACCAAGGACCGCGGCACACTGGAGGACGCCTGGAAGCGAAATGCCGGCCTGCTGGCAGAAGCAATACGGGACGGCGCAAAAGCCGCATACCTTACAATAGGAGATCCGTACCTGTACAGCACATGGATTTATCTGCACCGCGAGATCCAGTCCAGATACCCTGACATCAAGGTGGACGTAGTTCCAGGAATCGTATCCATGTTTACGTTTGCATCAAAAGCAGGCATCAGCCTTGCCGAAGGCGGCGAGAAGATGTCCGTTATTCCGTCATGCTACAATCTAGAGTCCGTCAGGGAGATTGCAAAAAACTCCGAGACGCTGGTATTTCTCAAGGACGGGCGCTACTTTGACCAGGTGATCAGGCTGCTCCGAGAAGCAGGCTTTGCAGAAAATTCGCCGCTTGCCATAGGGCAGGACCTGGGAACAGAGGATGAAATCGTAACAAGGCTTGTCCTGGGCGAGGCCGACGGCCCGTCGCTTGCTTCCAAATACTTTTCAATACTGGTGGCAAAGCGTGCATAAGGTATACTTTGCCGGATGCGGCCCCGGCGATCCCGAACTCATTACCGTAAAAGCAAGACGCCTGATAAGGCAGGCCGACGCAATCG
The DNA here is from genome assembly GCA_964347915.1 of uncultured Nitrosopumilaceae archaeon. Taxonomy (GTDB): domain Archaea; phylum Thermoproteota; class Nitrososphaeria; order Nitrososphaerales; family Nitrosopumilaceae; genus CAYGAM01. The sequence goes on from CAYGAM010000042.1 coordinate 783, forward strand.
TATACTCCGGCTCCCTCATTCCCAAGCCGATATTGGAAGAGGCAAAAGGCAGGCTTTACGACGCGTCAGGCATGATACGGGAGGAGATTTTTGCAATTCTTCGCGACAATGCGGCAGAGGGCAAACTGACAGTAAGGCTGCACGACGGCGATCCGACGATATACGGCGCCATACGGGAGCAGATGGACGAGCTGAAAAAAGAGGGAATCGAATCCGAGATAGTGCCGGGCGTTACGTCGTTTCTCGCATCAGCCGCAGCTCTTGGAACGCAGCTTACGCTTCCAGGCGTTACGCAGACCATAATTATCACGCGGGCCGAAAAGCGAACCCAGGTGCCGGAGCGCGAGCAGATTAAGAGCCTGGCAGAACACCGCTCCAGCATGGCATTCTATCTTAGCGTCCATCTGCTTGGAGAAATAGTCCGAGAACTGCTGGCCGGAGGCTATGCCGAATCGACTCCGGCGGCCGTAGTGTATCGCGCAAGCTGGGAGGATCAAAAAATAATCACGGGAACGCTAAATGACATTGAAACCAAAGTCCGAAAAGCAAAGATAACCAAGACTGCAATAATATTGGTCGGCGACGCGCTAAGCCCCGAATCATACGAGCATTCCAAACTGTACGACAAGAATTTCGGACATGGATATCGAAAAGCCAGGCGGCAGCCTTAGATTCCTTTGACGCTGCATCTTATGCCAAGCTTTTGCAGCTTGGCAGAGAACGCCCGCACATCGCCGGACGTGTATGCCGCAAGGGAGCCGCCGCCGGTCCAGTCCGCCATTTCCGATACCTTTTGCACGACATCGTCGGCCGGATCCAAAAATTTTACGGACGGAAATTCCTCCTCCATCATGCCTCTTAGAAACGGCAGGTGCGTGCTGGACAGCGTTGCCGCATCGCACCGGCCAAGGCCGCCCAGCGCCTTCCGAATCTCTCTTTTGCAGCGCGCCGCATCGTGCATAAAGGCGCCGCTTTCCACCAGCCTGATCATTTCAGTGCAGTCTATTGGATGTATGCTGATTCCAGGCGCGGCCTTTGCAGCATAGCGCATCAGCGCCTCGCTTGATGCAGCCGCCCTTGTTGTCAGCACGGCGATGTTTTTCGTACTTGCAGCAGATTTTGCTCTTTTGAGGGGAGGGAGCACTCCGATCACATTTTCAGAGAATATCTCGGGCAGCAGCAGCGACGGCGTGTTGGAGCCTACTATGATGATATCCGGATCAAACTTTGCCCTCAGTGTTGCAATGGCAGCCGATACCGCACCCTTCAGTTCTGCCACAGACTTTGCGCCGTATGGAAAGCTTGCCTCGTCTGCATAGTATATGATAGGCGCATTCAGCGCGCGCCTTATGGGCATCGCAATAGAGAGGGAGCCCAGCCCCGAATCGAACACTGCAAGCACAGGGCTGATTTCTAGTCAACTAAATTTAAGCTAAAGTTAAATAAAATACACCAACGATCCTATGAATCTAAATCTAGATTATACGATATGGCTAACTTCGACAAAAGTTGGGCAAAAAAGGAGACTCCTGGCGTATCGGGAAAGCTGCGCGCTGCCGTAACCACCACGAGTCCCCTAAAGCCGCAGATACAGAGCGCAGTAAACAAGCTGCAGGTGCAGATATCCAAGATAGACGCCATGCTCGGAAAGCAGCGGGAGAGGGACGCGCAAATCTTCCAAAAGGTCATTGCCGCCGTTCAGCGTCATGACACAATAGAAGGAAGGGCGCTCTCCAACGAGCTGGCAGAAATCCGCAAGGTAACATCCATGCTGACCAATGCCAGAATCGCGCTGGAACGAGTCAGGCTCCGACTGACTACGATACACGATCTGGGCGATGCAATGGTTGAGATCCAGCCGGTCCTGACGGTCATGAAAGGGCTGAAGACATCAGTCAGCAAATTCATGCCGGAAGCGGACGGCGAGCTGAACAAGATGACGCAGACTCTGGGTGGCCTGATGGCAGATTCGTCGGCGGAGACCACATTCAATATGGGAACCGAGGCATCCAACGAGGATACGGACAGGATACTGCAGGAAGCTGCTGCAATTGCGGAGCAAAAGATTGGAGACCGATTCCCCTCTGTTCCGGCTCCAGGACTCTCGGACACTACTACGACTACATACGAGTAGAAGTGACCACACCTCCTCTTTTTCTTATTTTATTTTCAAGGCAACTGGGACATCATGCTGCCGTACATTTTCGTCATGCCGCGCCTCCTGTCATTTCATCCCCCGCCATCCTATACTGTCCCATGCAATTCCGTCATGCCGCATCATTTCATGCAGCTGGCGCATCTCATATCATGCAATGATATCATTTTGCATCATCTGCCGCCTGGCATCCTGAGGCATGACTGAAGGAATAATTTACGGACAATAACGGCTCAGCCATGGAATCGCTTCGCCCAGGAACAGCAGCGACCAAAAGCATCTTCATCCGGAATCGGCAATTATGCGGGCCGTTCTTTTATAAAATCAACTAGGACATGTAAAAAAAAGCTGCTGGCACTGCCAGCTATTGGCTGATGTCTTCCTTGCCGGCCTTTTGCTTTATTCCCTTTTTCCCCAGCATGCCGTAGACAGTGGGGATGGACAGGACATATCCGATATGGATGCAGTCTTTTGACTCGCAGAGTTGGCAGTACAGTTCTCCTCTTTGTATTACGACTTCGGCTATTCTGTTCTTTATGTTGTCCTTTAGTATGATCTGCTCCTCGTCAATAATCAGTTCCTGTATTCTTGGAGCATGCCTTGCAAATGTCTCGTCCTTTAGCAGTCGCTCTTCAAGCATTGAGGCGATGTATCCTGCAAAGCTATTCACACCCTTGAAGGCAAGCTGCTGTTTCTGCTTGTCGTACATCTCATAGTACTTGTCGTACACCGTAGCGGCCAGCGTTATCGATTTGAAACCTTCTTTTGGCATTACTTACACCTTACCATACGTTCTAGTACATTACTATTTAAAACTTTGTTGTGCGAATTTCTGCGGCAGTTTTTCCGATCGATCGCAGCTTTTGTGCCTGCCTGCGACCGCATTGCGTTTTTCAAGTCTAGAATGCCGCTGCAGCCGCCAAAGCGCACGCAGAATTGGATGCAGAGCCGGTAAAAATTGCCGATAAGATACACTTATAAGGTATTGTACCATATTATATGGTATGAACAACGACAACTTCGACCTAGCAGATCTCGAAGGCGTCGGTCCCGTAACCAAGAAAAAGTTGCAGGACGCCGGCATCCATAATCTAATGGATCTGGTAGTCAGGGGACCGGTTGAACTTGAAGAGATCTCAAGCATGACTTCGGATACTTGCGAGAAGATAGTAACTCTGGCAAGAACGCAGCTGACCGAGACCGGCGCAATAACAAAGGACTTTTCGTCCGCGTCGGACATCTACAAAAAGCGTCAGTCAATCGGAAGAATAACTACAAGCACGGACGCGCTTGACAGCCTTCTTTTGGGCGGAATAGAGACCCAGGCAATAACGGAAGTGTACGGCGAATTTGGCTGCGGCAAGACCCAGTTTTGCCACACCATGTGCGTTACGGTGCAAAAGTCGCTTGACGAAGGCGGACTTGATGCAGGCGTTTTGTACATTGATACGGAAGGCACATTCAGACCGGAAAGAATTGTAGAGATTGCAAAAGTGCTAAACATGGATCCAGGCAAGGCTTTGGACAACATAATAGTAGCCCGAGCATACAACAGCGCGCACCAGGTGCTGATACTGGAAGAGGCAGGCAAGATAATCAAGGAAGAGAACATCCGGCTGATCATCTCCGACTCGACTACGGGACTGTTCCGATCGGAATATCTCGGACGCGGAACGCTTGCAAGCAGGCAGCAAAAGCTTGGCAGATACATCCGACTGCTCTCAAGAATTGCCGAAGCGTACAACTGCGCGGTCATTGCAACAAACCAGGTCTCATCCAGTCCCGATACGTTCTTTGGCGATCCTACAAGGCCGGTAGGCGGCAACATAGTAGGGCATGCCAGCACGTACAGGATTTACTTTAGAAAGGGCGGAAAGAACAAGCGCGTGGCCAAGATAATAGACAGCCCGCACCATCCGCTGTCCGAAGAAGTCTTTGAGCTTGGAGCGAGGGGAGTTCAGGATACTGAAGACCACCTCAAAAAGCTCGAAAAAGAGGCAATAAAGGCGGAAAAAGAAGCCGCCAAGGCTGCTGAAAAAGAGTCTAAGAATGCAGCCGCTGCCGACGCTGAAACTCAGGACACCGACAGCCCAGACGACGCCCAGACCGAATAGAAAACACCCTTTTCTTTCTTTTTTGTTTTTGCAGCGATCCGCGCCGCGCGCGCATTGCCGCGCAGCAGTTTTCGCCGCCGCTCCGGCGCTGCTGCATCCGCAGGTTCCAGTTCTTTTGCTACGACCAGATTTTTTCCTTGAATGTGAATTTTTTGTTCAGCACAAAGTTGCCAAATGCCGCCAGCCCCACTGAGAGCACCAGCGCCGCAGGATATCCGAGCGAATAATACTCTACAAGGCCGAACAGTGATCCCAGCTGCACAAGCGCGCCCAGCGAGCTTACTCCGATAAACTTGAGGTACTGCAGTATAGTCCGCTTTGGCTCCGAGTCCTTGTCCTCAAACGTCCAAAACTTGTTCAGTACAAAATTGGTCGTCATGGACGCCAGTATGCCCATCGTACTTGCATGAAGATACCACAAGCCGGCGCCTTCGCCTGCAAGCAGCAGGGAGACAAGATAGTTGATGCCCAGGCCCGACGCGCCTACAGTATAGAATCTTGCAGCCTTTGAGAGAAAGCGGACTGATGTCCTGGGCTCCTTTGCCGCGCGGCCGCCGTACCTGTAGAGCTTCCAGACCGACTTGGCATAGTCCAGCGCCACTCCGGCGCTGATCTTGCTTGAGCCGAACCTTCTGTCGCTGAATGTGTATGGAATTTCTTTGATTGACGCTCCGCGCGCCTTGACTAGAATCTCCAGCAGCATCTTGTATCCTATTGCGTCAAACTTTAGGTCTGATATGATGTTCTTCTTGAATGCAAAAAATCCCGACATCGGATCTTTTGTGCTTATGCCGAGCCCCTTTTGGGCTATCTTTGTTGCAATCCGGCTTATGGCCTTTCTCCGCCTGCTCCAGTTTCTGACGGCGCCGCCCCTCACATACCTTGATGCAATTACAATGTCAAACTTTGGCTCCTTTACAATATCGACCATCCTGGGAATCACGTGCGGCGGGTGGGAAAAGTCTCCGTCCATGACGACAATGATATCACCTGTTGCGCGCTGAATTCCGCTTAGGACAGCCGAGCTTAGGCCGTTCTTTGTCCTGCGGTGGACAACATCTATGGTATAGTCCGCCAGGCGCCTGGCTCCCTTGACGTACTCTTCAACGATATGTCCAGTTCCGTCCGGGGAATTGTCGTCTACTATGATGGCTTCGGTCTTCATGTTCCACGGCAGATTCTCTCCTATCGACCTTAGGATTTCCAGGACATTTTTTGACTCGTTGTAAGTCGGAATTATTATTGAAACCTGCGCTCCGGCTCTCCTGGCCATGCGCGCTCTAAATATGATAACTAATTAAAGATAGCTTGGACGGGCGCCGAGCGCGCTTTGGGCTTTCTTAAAGACGAGATCCCACTCCTCCCAGCTCAGCCTGCCTGTCTGCGTGTTCTGCCTGCTTGGATGATACGAGCATACGATTGTATACTGCTTCCACTCGAATGCCTTGCCGTGAGCAAAGCTGCGGCCCCGAATATCCAAAAGCCTTTTGCACGAGTCAAACGCCATGCGCCCCAGGCAGACTATGACGGTTACGCTTTTCAGGAGGCGCAGCTCGTCCTGGAGGTACGGCTCGCACTCGTCAAACTCTGCTCTTGAAGGCTTGTTTTCCGGAGGCGCGCACTTGACTGCTGCCGTGACGTATGCGTCATTCAGCAGGAGGCCGTCGTCTCGCGACACGCTTGCAGGAGAGTTTGCCAGGCCGTTCTCGTAAAGAGCTTTGGCCAGCCAGTCTCCGGAACTGTCGCCTGTAAACATGCGGCCTGTTCTGTTTCCGCCGTGGGCTGCGGGCGCCAGGCCTATTATGAGCATTCTGGCATTTTCATCCCCAAAGCCAGGCAGCGGGCGCGCCCAGTATTTCTGGTCTGCAAACCGCTTCACTTTCGCCTTTCCCACCATTCTGACATATTCTGCAAGCCTCGGGCATCTTTTGCAGCGCGTGATCTTTTTGTTCAGAGATGAGACAGACTGTTCCCTGGGCATGCGTTGCGCGCTATGCGCGGAGGCCCTATTTGAGGCAATCGCATCCCTGGCGCAGCGCCGGAACATCTCACTGTCCAGCATCGACTGTGCTGGCCAATCCCTTGCAGATCATGTACGCTGCAGCATATGCGGGAACTTGGACCTCTTTGGAGTCGTAGGGGCCGAACTTGCGCCCTCCGAGCTTAAAGGACGCCATGCAGGATGCAGATACTGTAACTTTTGCATCGTCAAGAACGCATGCCTCAGCGTACGGATCAAACGATTTCAAGTCATCGCACGGCATCTTTAGCAGGCCGCTCTTGCCGTTCAGCGAGCGCGGCATTCGAAATATTCTGTGAACATCCATTGTAACGGACGGATCTATTGCCGCGCCGATTTTGGCAGACAGCGAGCGGAGAACTGCGCCGTATCCTTCATACTTGTTTTGCCCCAGCGATGCGATGAATTTTTTTCTTTTATGATCTGTCCCGAAAGCGAATCGTGCCACGCGGCCTGGCCAGCCGGACTCGCCGGGTCCGGGAAGCATCCTGGGTATGTCCTTTTGCTGCCTGGACACTCCAAACCTCTCCGGAATGGGATCCATGAATCTGATATAGTTTGCAAGCTCGCCCCGCTCCCTTGAGTTAAAGTCCTCGTATCCTGACGGCTCTGCATGCACGTGAAATCCTTCGTTTCCTGAAAAGTATGTCCTTATTGCAGATTCCTCTACGCCCAAATCGGAGACTAGAATCTCCTTTAGCTTTTCCACCTCCTTTTTTGATTCGTCAATGCAGTTGGAGCATGCCACGGATACGGCATCGTACTTTGGCGAATCGCAGTTGCCGCATGCATGCGCATCGCCTGATACGGCGCCGCAGCTGCTGCACTTGTACATCGTATGCTTGCTTCTGCAGTCCAGCCTTAGATCCTTTGCATCAATATCAAATACAAGGTCGGCACCCTGCCAGTCTTTTTGATTCATTTCAAGCTCCGGCAACGTATAGTATGCGCTGGAACAGTATGCATCGGACGGCGCGTTTGAGATCAGCAGCAGGCGCATCTCGTTTGCGCTCTTGAGGCTGATGTGGCGTATCATGCCGCCGTTGAACCTCTGATATCCAAACTCCCTGCTCTGCATCCGGCTAGGCTCGGCTATTGAGGACGCATTTTCAAAGTAGTATTTCTTGAACAATCCCTCAAGAAACCCTGCGTCGCCGTCTCGCATCGGCTCTTCACCCAAACTGGAGGGGGTTTACTATTCCCCTGCAGGCTGCCGTCTCAAAGCACAGGTCGTTGCTCTTTATTTTAGCGCATGAGGGGCAGACGTATCTGCTGCCCTCGCCGGACTTGCTGGATATGTGCTTGAGCTGGTAGAGCGTTATTCTTTCGTTATAGTCGGGCGCGTTTTTAAAAAGCGGAGCTATTTCTTCTATCACCTTTCCCTTGGAGAAGAGATACGACGCCAGCATAAACCTGCCGGAATGCGGCAGATTCTCGCCGTCGTTTAGCGCCTTTATTGCATGCTTGATGCAGGGAGGATACTCTGTGGTCTGCACCCTTCTGGTCGGAAACCGCTTTGCAATTTCGCTTAGTTTTTGGACGGCTTCCTCGAAATTTGGCAGCATCGGCGGCTTTGCTGCGGAGCGTATTCTTTTTGCAATGTACTTGTTCAGCTCCTGCCTTATCAGCCTGACTACCTCATGCACGGACAGTATTACCATGCCGTCCTTTACGCGGCGGTTGACCAGCTTCCACGGCAGTTCGTGAAAGAGTACCGAATGGCGGACATAGTATCGGACGGGAATCAGAACATCTATGCCCTGGCGCTGCACCGTAACAGAGAAGAGATCCTCTATTATTTTTATTACCGGCTGCTCTGCGTTGGCCTGCCTGATGTCCTTGATATCCGATTCAAGATGGCCTTCCGCCTTGATGGACTCGGCCATTACAAATTTGCTGACAAGCGCATCGGACGAGCAGAGCTTGAGCAGTATGATTGCAACAAGAAAGGAGAATACTTCCATGTCAAGCGCATAGCCGCCCATGTCGTCCGTCTTGTATCTTTTCCCGTCGGCTGCCGCCTTTACCCTCTGATACGCCCGCTCAACTATTTTTTTGAGGTCCGGGTCTGTTCCAAGCTTCTCTATTGTAAAATGCTGCTCCTGCAGGTATCGGCCGGCATCCGGCAGAAACGGATACTTTGCCAGCTCCGCGCTTCCTATGGCTATCACAGCTTGGGTTGCTTCCATGATGCTTAAAAAAATTTGAGTTCCGGATGCCTGCAGGCCGCATTGCCGCGCCGCACCATGAATGATGCCGGGCGCGGCGCCAAGGCATGACGCGGCATTTGGCGCAGCCTGAACATGATGGAAGGGCGCACGCGGCCGGCCGCATCTTGATCGTACTTTGCAGGGGTAAAAATTGCGAGCGGGAGCAAAAGAGCGCCTGACAACCAAATCATGCGCATTGCAACCGGCCGCGCTTCCTGGCAATGCCTTCAATTTCACTGCCTGAACAACTCGCAGCAGCGACAGGCATTTTGCGTCTCATATATGGAAAAAGATTCCCATGCCAAAGTATGACGACGCCATTCCCCTTTATCGCAAATTGGCAGAAAAGGCAAGACGCGGCGAGGCGATAGCAGGCAAAGCATTGCCGCTGCAGCACGGCGCAAATACGATGCGGAGGATGATTCGAGATGCGTTGCGCCGGGACGGCGTCGCGGGTGAAATTGACGACTTGTGCAGAGAATTGCTTCCAGACCATGCTGTGCAATGATGCCGAAATTGTTTCCAGGCCGAATCCGTGCTTGGTAGCATGCCTGCGAGATGCAGCTCATTTCTTTTGCTAATCCGCAGAGTTCAAGGCAGTCTTTCATTTGCCGGCTGATCACAGTGAAATAATTTTCATGCAATACGCCTAATGCTGACCGTACTGCAGAGTCATTTTGCACGCTTCATTGTGGTTTAAATTATGCCGGGCGATTTTCTCAAAGCATGAAGGTGGGCTGCCATGTCTCAATATCGGGCGGAGTGGACAAGGCAGTGCAGAATGCACTGGAACGAGAGTGCACATCTTTTCAAATCTTTACAAGAAATCCCCGAGGGTGGAGGGCTAAAAAGCTGGAGAGCGACGAGATCTCAAGGTACAAGAGCAGCCTGGAAGACAGCGAAATCAAAAGCTCTGATACGTGCGCCCACATGCCGTACCTTCCCAACCTTGCATCAACCAAGCCTGAAGGCCATGCAAAGTCGACTGATACGCTTGCAGACGAGGTTGACCGCTGCGGCAGGCTGGGCATCCCGTACCTTGTAACGCACCTGGGCAGTCATCTGGGAGCGGGCCGCGAGGCGGGAATCGGGCAGCTCGCAAAGGCGTATGCAAGGGCCGCTGATGTGGACAATGACGTTGTCATCCTGCTTGAGAATACGGCGGGACAAAAGAACTCTGTCGGCTCAGAGTTTGCAGAACTGGGAAAAATTCTCTCAAAACTCAAGCCAAGAAAGAGATTCGGCGTCTGCATTGACACCTGCCATCTGTTCGCGGCAGGATACGACCTGCGGTCGCAAAAAACAGTCCGGGAGACATTCTCCAAGTTTGACGAAGAGGTAGGCTATGAGAATCTCAAGATTCTTCATCTGAACGACTCCAAGGGCGGGCTTGGCTCCAATCTTGACCGGCACTATCACATAGGCCTGGGAAGCATAGGGCGGGACGGCATGAGGGCAATCGTGCAGCTGATCAGCAAAAAAAGCATTCCAATCATACTTGAAACGCCGGCGGACGAGACAAGAGACGACCTTGAAAACATAAGGACAGTCCGGGATATGGCGCAGTGAAATGGCATACGACGACGTAATCAAACTGGCGCTGGAGCGGGGATTTTACTTTCCAAGCTGCGAGATATACAGCGACGCGCATGCGGGCTTTTGGGAGTACGGGCCTGCAGGACTGAGCCTCAAAAACAAGTTTCTGGAACTCTGGCGGAGGGAGATGGTGAGGCGGGACAGCATGATTGAGATCGACGGCTCGCAGATAATGTCAAAGTCCGTATTCAAGTCGTCCGGGCATCTGTCCAGCTTTGCTGATCCGATTGTCAAGTGCGCGCAGTGCGGCGCCGTATTTCGAGCGGACAAAATGCTTGCGGAAGCCGCAGGCGTGGAAATTCCAGAGAGCGCGGACCTGGCCGAGTTTGATTCGGCCATACGCGAAAACGGCGTATCGTGCGCAAAGTGCGGCGGCAGCCTGGGCGGGGCCAAAAAATTCAACATGATGTTTGGCGTCGGCATAGGGCCGGACGGCGAAGAAGCGTACCTAAGGCCGGAGACATGCCAGTCCATATTCGTTGACTTTCCGCGCCTGTACAAGACCATGAGGGGCCGGCTGCCTCTGGGCGTAGCCCAGGTAGGCAAGAGCTTTAGAAACGAGATAGCCCCCAGGCAGAGCCTGCTCCGGCTGCGGGAGTTTTATCAGGCCGAGATCGAGGTGTTCTGCAATCCGGCCAAGCTTGACGGACTGGCCAAGTTTGCGGAGATGCAGGATACGATGCTCCGCCTGCAGGCTGACGGCGGCATCAAAGAGAAGAGCTGCGCCCAGGCAGTTCAAGAAGGCGCGCTTCCAAACGAGTTTGTAGCATGGCATCTTGGAATGCTTGCCGAGTTTTATCAAAAGACGGGAATCGACATGAAGAAAAGCAGGTTCAGAAGGCTGGGCGGCAAGGAAAAGGCGTTTTACGCCGAGACTGCATTTGACTTTGAAGTTGAGACCTCTACCGGCTGGCTTGAGCTTGTGGCCTGCAACTACCGCTCAGGGTATGATCTGGGATGCCACGCCAGGGGAAGCGGCGAAAAATTTGAGGTGATGGACGGAGACGAAAAGGTGCTGCCGCATGTCTTTGAGATATCGATGGGAATTGACCGCAGCCTTTACGCGATTCTTGAGCACAGCCTGCGGCGGGACGCCGAGAACGGCAGAACCGTCCTGTCAATTGCGCCGTACCTGGCTCCGGTGCACGCCGGGCTGCTGTCGCTGGTAAAAAAGGACGGGCTTCGAGAGAAGACGGACGAGATATTCGACTCTCTGAAGAGAAGGGTTGACGCGTTCCTGGACCACTCTGGCGCCATAGGCAGGCGCTATAGAAGGCTGGATGAGATAGGAGCGCCATTTGCAGTTACGATAGATCATCAGACGCTGGAGGACGGCACGGTAACGCTGAGGGAGCGGGACTCGATGAGCCAGAGAAGGGTGCCGATTCAGGACATATCGCGGGAGATAGAGGACGGCGTCTCGTTTCCATAGGAATGAGGCAAAGCGGCGCCCAAAGCTTTTGGCTGCGCTGTCAATAACAGCTATCCATGCTATGCGCTGCGCCAAAAGCGCTCGTGCGCCGCAAAAGGCTTGGAATGGACGCGCAGAATGCAGGCGGCCAAGGCCGCCTGTTTCTGGACGATTCGCACCGGACCGCGGCAGATGCTGAAATTGAATCTGCAGCGCCGGAATCTTGACTGCTGCGTCCATGAATAAGCCGGATCTGCCGCGCATGCCGTGCGAAGCGCCCGGACTGCTGCATCTGCGGCCGGCTTTATCGGCCGCCGGCTTTGCCGGACTTTTTGGACAATGCCTGCCTTTTTGACGTCTTGGGTGATATCTTGTATGACACTTTGGGAGGCCTGCCGCTTTTCTTGCCCGTCTGCAGTCCGCTCGGACCTTTTGCCTCGTATCTCTTCAGCCATCTTTGGACGGTGCGCTGGGCAACTTTTGCCTGCTTTGCTGCAGCTCTTGTCCCGGATTTGCGCGCCTCAATCACTCCGTTCATGCGCTTGAGCACCGTGCCGTCGGCTTCTTTTTTTGCCGCCTTGCGGAGCGCGCCAACATCTCTCATAGTCCGGGCATTGATTTTGCAGATCTATAAGCGTTTCTAATATGGGACTAATTTCATCTGCCGGTATTGCGGAAAGCTTTTTCTGGGTTTCTGGCAGCATCTGATATCTTTATGCATCGCGCATCAACTGATGCCCGCAGGCATTTCTGATTCGGCGCGGCGCCGACTGCAGCCAAAGGCATGGAATCTGCCCCATGCTGCCGGGCATTCGCCTTTTGCCGTTCTGATACGGTTCGCTGAAGATTGTCTGTGTGCGAGCCGTGCCAGTATCGCTTGCCGCAGATAATGCACTGCCGCGCGGATGCCTCGCTCCCGCGATGCGGGCTCTCCGCAGGTATCATGATGCCGTTGCACTTTGAGCATCTTGAGCGGCCGGAGTCGATTCTTACCGCGCCCAGGTTCAGCGCCTCGGCAATCTCAAGCAGGTGCTGCACCGTGTCGTCTCCAGATGGCATCATCGCACCGATTCCCCGCCCAAGAGCCCGCCTGTACAGTAGAGTATCCTTTGTCAGTATGATGCGATTCTGCTTTGCTGCCAAGTCAAGAAGCAGGCTGTCTGCCGCATCTCGCATATATGCTGCGTCAAATCCCGCCATCCGCAGCTTTCTTGCAGTCTTGCCCAGCATGGCATCGACTGCGAATTTGATCATGTCCGCGTCTCCAGCCTTGCAATGTGGCTCTTTCCGGCAGGCAGAACGCGAAGAAAGTCGTCCACGGTGAATGCGGCGGACGCCTCGCTGATTTTGATGAATTCCGCGCGCAGCCTCTTGGCCGTATTTGCCGGCTCTGATCCGCCGGGCTCTATTACGGCGTGCCATAGCAGGCTTTTTGACGAGCTGGCAGGCCCGCACTGCAAAAGGTGCTCGCCGTCCCGCTTTATTACGCCGATGCAGAGCTTGAGCGCCGGCGCCCGGATAAAATTGCGCCGTCCGTCAATGCTGAACGAGCCTCTCGGGAGATACTGTCCCGTCGGCGCGGCTTTTTTGACCTGCTGCGGATAAACCCAGTAGGCGCTCATGCCGTACATGGCCTCCCTCCACGCCCTGCTAAAGCACACTGTCGCGCAGGCAACTTCGCTGAGGCTTGCCGGCAGATCTTCGGGACAGTCCTTTAGGACAAAAAACGGCGAGCCGAATATTTCCGCATGGAACACCCTGTCGTCCTGCCCTACATGCTTTCTGATTATAGACGAGTTTGACGACGAATCGCGCCCTCCGATTGCCAGCTTGCCGTCCGATGTTACAAACCACCTGTACCTTTCAAACCAGTTTTTCTTTCTGATCTCTGACGAGGATACGGACTGGCGAACATGAATCTCGCGGTTTTGCAGCCTGGCCAAACTGTGCTCTGTTTTTCGCTTTTGTTTTTCAATGCTGGGAACGGCGCCCGCCTGCCTCTTTGACTCGTCAAACAGCAGGGATGCGACAGCATAGAGCGATGCCTTATCGTCAACTGCGATCTTTTGATCTAAAATTTTAAGAACCGCAGCGCCCTTTTCCGACGCCAGCAAGGCGCCGGCAGACTCAAGCCTCGCTTTTGCAGAATGCAGCGAAGGGACCCCTTCCGCCGCCATCTGCTGAAGCAGCCTTGCCGCGCTTGATATCATGAGAGCCCGTTCCCGGACTGTATCTATGGCGCGATTCTGTTCCTCAAGCTGGCTTTTCAGCTGGGCGATCTTTTGATCCTCCGGAGCAGTTATGGAGCGCCTTGCCTCCTCCAGCATCTTTTCAGTGAATACCGCATCAAGCGCCTTGGCAAAGCTGGCGGCATTCTCGGATTCTTTGCCCTGAATCCTAATGGGCGAGGCCACGGGCTCGCCGTCCCGCATTATGACCGGGTCATGCTCTCCGCTGCATACCTCGCCTGCCACGCCGCGCACGGCGCGAAATATTGCGGCGCACTCTTTTTCTGTCAGCGTATTGCATGGAGCATCCGGGACTATTTGCGCGCGCCGCAGCATCTCTTCCGCATACCTGGCAGGTAGCCCGAGATTCCTGCCTATCCATCTGCCGCATCCTGCATCGGCCTTGGTGATCTCGCTGATTTGATCCTGGGTCAGGCTGAAAATATCCAGCCCGCTTTGCGGCGGAGGCTCATAGAATGCTCCAACCTTGAGCGTGCGGTGCCGCACCTCCAGCGAATGCAAGAGCGCAAGAATCTTCATCTCTCCATTGCACAGTATTATGTTGCCGCCGCCGAAAAACTCTGCCACCAGTACAAATTTCTTGTCAAAGCCCTCAAATGCGATGAGGGCCACCCTGTCTCCTCCGACCTGCTCTATTTTGGATATGCGCAGCCGCAAAAGATCGCTTCGCAGCCGCCGCAGCATTCTGTTCTGCTCTGCGGAATCCATCCTTGATTCTGTAATCCAAATGCCAAACGGGGCAATCATCAGAAAGATATCGGGCTTGTCAGAGTGATGCAGCTTGAAGAGGACGCTGTCCCGAGTTACGCCGTAAATGTTGCTTGTATAGTATCCCCTGGTGCGTTCCGATATTGCATCTACAAGGTATCGCAGCTCAATTCCTGCAAGGCTCATGCATTGGAGTGCTCAGGCTGGCATTTTACTGTTTTAGGGCAGGCGCGGTTATGTGGCGGGAGCGGTTCCAGCAAGCAGCTTCAACCCGCAAGCATTCCCAAAGGCATTCTTGAGCAGGGCGCCGCTTGTTCCATGATTTTGCCTGGGTGTGCAGCAGAATTTCTGCGCCTGGAATCGCCGTTATGGAGCGGCCGGCAGGCGGCGTAAATATTTATTCAAAGGAGCGTATTGACGCGTGTGAAGGTTATGCTGGCTCTGGCACTGGCAGCGGCATTTGCCCTGTCTGCCTCGGTTCCGGCGCTTGCGCAGGAGCCAAAGAATCCGTCGCTGCAGATCTATACGATTGAAGTGCAGCCGGACGAATTTAACCGCGTGGCAAGAGACGCCGTCGCAGTTCCGCTTGATGAGACTCATGCAATAAGCTGGCAGGTTACAATACAAAACGACCTGCTGTACGAGAATCCGCTGGGCAATGCCGTGCTGAGGATATACGACGAGATCCAGCCTGAAAAATTCATCGAAGTCGGAATGGGCAGCCCGCCGGACGAAAAGTTCTGGCTGGCCGTCCAGATACCTGACGAGGAAGGATACGTCGTAGTGCACAGAAGCCTTGAGCGCGGATGGATTCCGTCGGCCAGGGTCATCATGTCATATACGGACAGGGCTGGCCTTACGGTCAACAACGGCGAAAGAATTGTCGTATCAAACCTGGATGTAGGCGTCTTTGCCGTCAACTCGTATTCGATACACGGAATGGAAGGCTCGACTGATCCGCCCGCGGTAAACTCGGGCGTCATGACCGTCGAGTTCCTCTCCGGCGATCCGTCGCAGAACATATTTGCGCTGTTTCCGTTTATTGTAACGGCAGCCGTCGGGGCGCTGGCGGGAGCGCTCTTTATTACAAAAAGGCGCGCGTCCTAGGGCAAAGCGCCTGCAGCCAGGCCGGCGCCGTCCTGCTCTGCTCGCCTGGGAAAAAGCGCGCTCCAAGCTGACGCAAAGCTGCCGCATTATTTTAAAAATCTGCGGCGGAGGCTTGCATCCTATGCGCGCTGCTGTGCGCCAAGACCGGCGTTTCTGACGGCAGCGTGCCAGGCGCCTCCGCAAGCCTAAATCCGGCTGCGCCTGCAATCATGCGCCGCCGGCAGTCTTGAAACAGCCCAAAAAATATCGGAATGATTCGGCGTCGGGATATCTGCTCGCGCGGCGTATCATGCTAAAAATCAAAGCGGAAAAGCTTAACGGGACATTGAAAGTCAGGCAATGCCGAAAGCTGAGCTCATCAATGCAGATGCAGCATCGCGCATGAAAAGCAGCCAAGGATGCATGCGGCTATGCTGATGAACCTGCATCGCGATAGTACCTGCATGATCGCCTGATTCCGCATGAGCCGCACATGGGCGAGACAGGCTTGCATATGTTTTGGCCGTACATGACAAACGTATCGTTTATCTCAAGCCAGTATTTTTTTGGAATCTTTTGCGTCAGAATTTTTTCCGTCTCCTCAGGCGTCCTTGTGTCCGCCAAGCCGAGCCTGTTTGAGATGCGGTGCACATGAATGTCTACGGGAATTGCCGGCTTTGAGAACGCGTACACAAGAACGCAGTTTGCAGTTTTTCTTCCAACGCCTGGCAGTCCTACCAGAGAGTCTATGTCGTCCGGTACGGTTCCGCCAAACCGGCTCTGAATTATTGATGCCACCTCGACTATTCTCCTGGCCTTGACGCGATAAAATCCGATTGAGCGAATCAGCTCTTCCACCTGGGAGATATCAGCCCCTGCAAGCTCCGCTGCATTCTTGTACTCTGCAAAGAGCTTCTTTACCACCTTTGTCGTATTCTCGTCCCTGGTTCTAGCCGAGAGTATCGTGCCGATAAGAATGGCAAACGGGCCGCCTGACTCGGCTTCGTGCAGCTCTCGGAGCGCAGTCATCCTGGGCGGCTTTGTCCTGGACATCGTATCCTTCATTCCCTTCAAAAGCCGCGAAATTGAGGCCGGCACATCGTACCGTTTCGTGGTACTGTTATATCTGTGATGAAGAACTGCTCTGATGATGGAGCTTACGCGGGAAGAAGATGCCGCCCTCCGCGGCGAGCGCGGCGATATTATGGAGCAGGCTTACAGAATTCTGGTAGCAACAGGCGAGGCCACGGACGCGGAAAGGCTGGCGGAAATTAAATGGGCGCACCTTTCTGGCGTAAATTATAATACAATCGGCGATGCGGGGGAGCAGTTCCTTTCTGAATTCAGCCAGAACGCCCGCGTCAAGGTACAGACTACGCTAAACCCGATGGGGTATGATATTGATACGGTGTCCGGATACGGCATCAGCGATGCCTTTATAGAAAAGCAGGAAAGCATCAGGCAGTCCTATGCTCGCATGGGAGTCATGCCTACATTCTCATGCATACCGTACGAGATTCTTGACGCGCCGGCGGGAACCCGCGTCGCCTTTGCAGAGAGCAATGCTGCAGTTTATGCAAATTCCGTATCCGGGCTTGAGACAAACAAAGAGAGCGCATTTTCAGCGCTTGCAAGCGCAGTAACCGGAAAGAGTCCGTACTCGGAACCCGATGAAGCCGAGCCGCCTGAGATTAGAATGGCGGTGCAGGAGCCGGACGAGCTTGCGTTCGGCCTTTTGGGATTCTTTGCCGGAAAGAATGCCGATCAGTCTGTTGCGGTATCGGGAGTAAAAAGCATGGACAGGCGCAACTGCAAGTCGCTGTGCGGCGGCATTGGAACATCGGGAACCTGCAGCCGGTTTGTTTTGGGACACGGCAGAGAGAAGATCGACTTTGGAGAGGAGGAGATGGCGTCGGTGCGGGATGAACTGTCTGATGCCGACAGCGGCGATATCATAACACTCGGCAGTCCGCAGCTTGGCTTTGGCGAGATGTCGGATCTGGCAGCAATGCTAAAGGGCAGGCGCTTTAAGAAAAGATGCATGGTCTTTTGTCCGAGGGCAGTGCAGGAGCAGGCGCGAAAAGCAGGACATGTTCAAGAGCTGGAGCGCGCCGGCTGCGAGATTCTCTCCGACTGCTGCACCTGCCTCACTCCGCTTATCGACAAGGATGCGACGGACGCTGTAACGACAAACAGCGTAAAGGGAGCATACTATCTCAAGAATGCCAGCGGCGTGGGCGTCAATCTAAAGCCGCTGTCCGATATCATACGGGACGAGGCCGCATGGTAGCAAAGACCATTGTAAAAGGAAGCATACGCGGCAGAATACTCAAGACCGTACAGCCCATCAACTTTCTTGGAGCAGTAGACAAGGATACAGGCATGGTCCGAGACAAGAGCCACGAGCTGTACGGCAGGACAATTCGGGATGCCGTTCTGGTATTTCCGCACGGCGCTGGAAGCAGCGTTGGCGCATATACAATATACTCGCTGAAATCTGCAGGCGCAGCTCCCAGGGCCATGGCCTGCATTAAGGCGGATCTGACTGTAGCATCGGGATGCGCGCTTGCAAACATACCTCTGGTAACAGTAACCAGGGACGAATTTGATTCCCTGCAGGACGGCGCCGACATTGAGCTGGCGTCTTGAGATACGATCCCACCATGCCTGGCATCATATCCGCTGCCATGCATGGAGTCACGCATGGCGTCAGCATCGCATTCATGCTGCGTTGCACTTGCATGCCGTCA
>CAYGAM010000043.1:0-10512 GCA_964347915.1 uncultured Nitrosopumilaceae archaeon
TGGCATCTCTCACAGCGGTATCCTTTGATCCGTCACCCGATAAGTTTACAGAACCAGAGAAGGCGTCCTGGCAGTCCTGCTTGCGAAAAACGAGCAGCTGCCCCCATTTTTTTCGGCTTTTGCCAGCACGATATCGTCTCCCAGGTCCGCCGAGCCGTCAAGCTCGCAGAAAAGCACTATTCCGTCTTCAAACTCGGCTGCGCAAAAATATCGGCCGCCGGCTTCCTGGGCGCATGCTACGACCTTGCCGCGCGTCTTTGCAGTACGCGTCATCATCTTCCCAAAGCACAAAGGGCAGCGCCTGACATGTGGCAGCGCTGCATGTCCGCACTCAGAACAGGCCGCAATATCCAGCCTGCCGCTCAAGACTCTAGCACCAGCACAGTGGATGATGTTGCAGCAGCAGACATATTTTGAACTATGCCTATTCTGGCATTGTCCACCTGCCGCCTGCCTGCATCAGACTGCAGCTGAGATACGATTTCTGCAGCCTGGGCTACGCCTGTAGCTCCCAGCGGATGTCCGGAGCCCAGGATGCCGCCGCGCGGATTGATTCTTCTGTCGTCAGTCTGCATCATCTCAAGGGCAAGGCGGGCTCCCTGCCCAGGCTCTGCAAGCTTCATGGCTTCCAGTGCCATAGGCTCGCATACCGAAAATGCGTCGTGAACTTCGGCTACATCCACGTCCGAAGGCAGTATTCCAGCAGACTTGTATGCCATCTCTGACGCCTCGGCTACCGTACTCATCTCAGAAAATGTCCGGTTTTTGCTGATGCCGGCAGACGATGTCATGTACCCCATGCCCCGCACCTTTACCGCGCCCGGAGTTTCGGCCGTTATCAGCACGGCAGATGCTCCCGTGCACGGCCTAGAGCATTCAAGCAGCCTCAGATCAGAGGTGATGCGCCTGGAGTCCAGGATATCAGAAATTGTGCATTCGCTGCCCTGGCAGGCGTTTGGATTTTCCAGTGCATTTCTGCGGTTTCGCGCAGGCACGGCGGCCAAAAGTTCTTCCTTTACGCCGTACCTGTCCTTGTACGCCTTTGCAAATATTGTCGCCCAGAATATCGGATGCGAGAACCTGCCGCGCGACGCATCCCAGTCCAGCTGCTGTCCCGGACAGCCGGTTTGATCCCCGCCTGCGACAAGAACAGAGCGGGCGATCCCGGACTCAACGTACGATATTCCGGACACTATTGCGTTTGTTCCCGAGCTGCACAGATTCTCCACCGTATGCGATATTTTCGGCTCAAGCCCGCAGGTCTCTGACAGTATGGCCGCAAGGTATTTTGAATTGTCATTTGTGGACACAAGCACCGCATCAATCTCATCGCTTCCTGCCGGATTGCCGGCAAGCAGGTCAAGCGCGGCACTGGCAAGCACGTCTGCAATAGGCTCGCTTTCAATCTTGAACTTTGCGCTGCCTGCAGCAGATATTGCAGATATCATATCTTCTCAAAAAATGTCTCTGCCGTCAGCCGCATGGACTCTGATACGCTGCCCACCGGATTAAACTGTATTATTGGAATATCCAATCCCGCATCAGCAAACCTGCCCATTTTTTTCCTGCACTCATCAGGCGTTCCCGATACTGCAAGGGCGTCAAGCATCGCATCAGGCACGGCGGCGGCAGCTGCCGGCAGCCCTGCCTTTTTGTATTCGTCGAATATGCATGCAGTCTCTGTTTTGAGCCCGTTTTCTGCAAGAAATTTGCGGTATATCTGCCCGACAGACACGTAAAATGCAAGCGTAGCCTTTGCCCTGGCTCTTGCCTTCTCAGAATCATGCGATACCGCAGTTATTATCTGCGAGCAGACGGTGATCTTCCGCTTTTTTTGCATGGCAGATATGGTCTTTTTCATTTCGGGCGCGGGCCGCAGGTAAAACAGCACGCCGTCGGCCTTGGCCCATGCCAGTTCAACCATCCTTTGATTTACGGCGGCCAGGTATATCGGTATGCGGTTCCGATGCGGCTTTATCAGCAGCCTGAATCCCTTTATGTTAAAGAACCTGCCGCTGTACTTGATTTCCTGTCCTGCAAGAGCCAGGCGGATTATGTCAATGCACTCTTCCATTCTGCCAAGCGGATGCTCAAACCGCCTGCCGTGAAGATTTTCCACAATCGGCGCGCTGCTTGATCCCAGTCCGAGAATCAGCCTGCCCTGTGATACTGCGTCCAGCGTTGCGGCGCCCATGGCCACAAGGGACGGCGTCCTGGAATAAGCATTGATTATGGACGAGCCTATAAAGTGAGGCACTATTCCAGACACGGCCGAAAGCATGGCAACGCTCTCCATTCCCCATGTTTCCGGAATCCATACTGAATGCGCCTTGTAGTCTGCAAGCGTCCTTGCAGAGTCCAGCACTTGTCCTACCGTAAGAACCGAGCCCAAGCTGCATCCCAGCATCATGCCAAATTGCAGAACCCGCGCTGCCTATTTTAGAATTTGCCAGCGTGCATCCTGCTCCACAACGCCGGAACGCGCAAAAAAAACAGCAGTCTCTTTCCGCCTAGAACAGCAGTCACGGGGCAATCTGCCAAAATGCTGCAGCATCCTGTCGTGCATGGCGTTTTTGTTTTTGCCAAAAGCGGCGCCTTCAAGACCGGTTCTTCCCGCCCCATTGATCCGAAACAGACTGCGCTGCAGAAAGCCGGCTGCCGATCATTCCGTCATGGCGCAGGGCATTCCGCGCAAAAGCGCGCATTTTCGTGCATTTATCCGGATAAGTTAACATATTACTTTGAGTATGGTACGGCATGGCCGGCAAGGAGAGCGAGTTTTGGAACAATGTGGCAAAATACTCAAAATCCAACGAAGATGATGCATTTACAAAAGAAGTTGTATACATAATGGTCTCAATACACAAGACCGGAGGTTAGTCCTTCGGCTACGCGCCTCCGGCAGAACATCACATACTGGCGATTACAAGTATTGTCGCCGAAAAGGAACGATTGATGCTCATATTTCCGTCCCGATATGGCATTATTTCTAATCGTTAGTATGGATCAGCGCTTCCATTTTGGCCGAGCATTCTTCCAAATCCTTGTTGGAGTCTATTGAGATCCACTCAGCATCTGGAAACCGCTCCAAGCGCAGCAGCTTCTTTTTTGCATATTCCGGAAACAAGGTGTCCTCTATGTTGCCTCGCGTCGGGAGATCCCTGATTATATCCTTTGACAGATGATAAAGCCCGGCATTTATCCACAGGTTGCTCATTGTTCGTTTTTCCAGAAACTCTGTTATGATATCATCCTCATAGTTTATTACGCCGAATTTTGTCCGAAGAGGAACTGCGGCAATGCAGTTGTCCTTTTTTACAAGCCGCGAAATGTCAATATTCGTTATTACGTCCCCGTTCAAGGCCAGAAAGCTGGCATCAGATATCATGGAGCCGGCCCTCTTCAGCGCGCCGCCGGTTCCCAGCGGTTCGCTTTCCACCGAATACTCTGCGCTTATGCCCAGGCTGCTCCTCATGGAGAGAAAGTTTTCAATCTGGCGGCTTTTGTATCCGGACGAGACGATTATGCTGCGTATGCCAAATTTGGCCAGATGCATGATCTGCCATTCTATTATGGGCCTGCCCGCCAGCGGAATCAGCGGCTTGGGGATGATATCCGTTATGGGCCGGAGACGCGTTCCTCTGCCGCCGGCAAGTATGACAGCCTTCATGCCGCCCCGCGGTTCAAACAGTATTGGCGGCCGCATTTGATGCCTGCATCAAGACGCACAGGCTCATCTCCCGCGCGGCGGATGCATTCGCTTTTGCGCAAAAGATGCCGCCTTCCATGCCAGCGCTGCCGGCGCCGCTATATACATGCCCAGGTTCAAAGCTATTGCGACAGATCCCAGTACAAGTACGGCCGCTTCAGAGTTTTCGTCTGCCAGCGACATTATTGAAAGCGAGTGAATCATTGGTGCGATCAGCGCTCTTACGGCTTCTCTGAAGAGCGGGCTCTCCCTCTGCATGTCGGCTACTGTGGGCGAGAACTCGTAATATATGGAATTGAACATGCCTGCAAACGAAGCGCCTGAATCTGTGGAGAGGAGCGTATCGTCCCGCAGCTCGCGGAGCATCTGTACCTGCGGCGCCAGTTCTGTACCGTATGCCGCAGTTGCAATCAGGCATCCGCCGTCTTCTGTATCAGGTGCAGGCGAACTTGGCACGCATTCGCCGTTCTGAAGAACGGTTCCCGGCCCGCAGTCAGGCTCAGGCGGCGTTTCAGGCGGAGTTGGCTCTTGCGCCGGAGCCGGTTCTATAACCGGTTCTGGTACAGGAACAGGTTCCTGTACTGGCATCGGAACAGGTTCGCTTTCCGCAGGCGGCTGCTCTGGTGCGGGTTCAGCCAACAGCTGCTTTGGAATGTCAGGAATGTACATTACATATTCAATCTGTCCTGTGCATTCTCCACGCGTGTTTATGGTCTTTGTTACGGAATCGCCACCGGCTGCATTGACTTTGAGCAGCATGAGGCTGTCATGCAAGGCGGCAGTATAGACGGTTCGTCCGTCCAAATTCTGAGATGGATCCGCGGCAGGCACGGATGAGCGGCCTCCCGCATGCAGGGTAATGTCGGCAGCGCGATCGCTGCCTAAAACGATCGAGGTCGTCTGGCTGCCGCAGTCCCACATTACCGAGTATAGTCCGACAGCTTTGTCCGTAACTGCCAGTCCGGCAGCTCCGCCGCCGCCTCCTCCTCCTCCTCCGCCACCACCGCCGCCGCCTCCTCTGCTGCTGCCGCCCGAACCGGCAGTCCCAGGACTGCCGCTGTCCGTAACGAGCGCAGCGTACGCATAACTTTGGTGAATGCCTGTCACGCGGTTAATCAATGCATTGCCTCCTGCATCCCGGATATCGTTGCTACCGGATACGCTCAGTGTGATTCTCCCTGACGATGACGCAGTCACAGATACATCATAAACTGACGGGCTTGCCTCATTTACATTCAGGACAAAGCCGCCGCCCGCATCAAAGTCCGCTGCGCCCACATTCTGCACGGGCTCGCTGAATGTCACTCGGAATGTAAGGCTGGAGATGGTCGTGGATTCGGTTGCAGGATTCAGCCGTTCAATGGAGCGTATTGTAGGAGCAAAGCCCACGGCATACGTCTGATTGGGCTGCGGCGGCACGCTCTCATCAACAGGATTTCCCGACAGATCGGTTATGTCAAAAGACGGCGTCCGTACCAGAAACAAGGTGCCTTCCTGGGCAACAGCCACATTTACGCTCCAGACTGCTTCTGAACCGTTGACAGACGCAACAGAAGCATCAGCTGTTCCGCCTGTGCCAAAGTCTGATGCGTCCACATTCTGGACGGGCTCGCTGAATGTTATCCTGAATGCGACGCTTGACCGGTCTGTATTTTCAGCGGCCGGATCATCCCTCTCAATGGATGTTATTGTTGGAATATAATCTACGGCATACGTCTGGTTTATTTCAAGGCTCGCTGCCGAGTCAAGCGCATTGCCGGTATCGTCCTGTATGGTGTGTCCCGGCAGCAGCATCAGAGATACAGTTCCCTGAGATTCAACAGTTGCAGTGACATTCCAGGCATCGCCGGATCCGGCGACAGATGCAATGCTGGATGCGGCAGTGCCTCCGGTTTCAAAGTCCGCTGCGCCCACATTCTGCACGGGCTCGCTGAATGTTACTCTGAATACAAGGCTTGAATCAATCGTAGTTTCTGCAGCAGGGCTCAGCCGCTCAATGGCGCGCATGACAGGCGCCAGATCCACTGCATAAGTCTCGTTGAGCTGTATGGATGCGCTCGCATCAAGGCTGTTGCCTGACAGATCGGCTATGTCAAGAGACGGTGCGCGCACCAGGTACACGGTACCGTCCTGAGTGACTGCCACATCAATGTGCCAGGTCAGTCCCAAATTGCGGACGGATGTGATATTGGCATCGGCTGTTCCGTTTACAGCAAAGTCAGATGCGTCCACATTCTGCACGGGCTCGCTGAATCTGACTGCAAATGTCACCACGGATGCGTCCGTATTCTGGGGGGAATCGTGCCTTGTGATTGAGACCAGTTCCGGCACGGTATTGTCCGGAGGAAGCGTAAACGTATAAGATTCAGTGCTGTTCAGCCTGTCTCCCAGAGGCTGCATCAAGAGATCCTCTATGTCATTCCCAGGATCAAGCGCAAGCGAGGCAGTGCCGCTTGTCCATGCTGTGACGGTAACATTGTACGTGGATGCGTTTATGCCCGATACGGCGGTGGCATATGCTGCTGCAGTGCCGTTTACAGCAAAGTCTTCTGCGTCAACACCGGTTACTGGCTTGGTGAATCTTGCCTCAAAGACGACAGATGGACTTGTAGTATTTTCTCCCAGGGGATCTGCCCGCACAATATCCAGCGAAGGCGGCGCCGCTTCGATGGAAGTCAGCACATTCACAGTCTGCACTGCCGTCTTGGAGTTGCCGTACACATCAAGCGCAGTCCATTGTACGGCAGACTTGCCTAGCGGAAATGCGGCAGATGTCACATTGTTTGAGACATAAGGCCTGGGATCCGTGTTGTCGGATACCATAATCGGCCCCAGCGGGACGATGGCGCTCTGGCCGTATGCCACAGCAGTCTTGTTTGATACCGAAATCTCCGGAGGCAGCGTGTCGCCGTACGCGTTTGGCATGTCGCTTAGCCGATACTGGTAGATTGTGCCGTTCAGTGCTCCGTACATTTTAGTGCCGTCTTCAGATACGGCAAAGATCTTCAGATAGTCGTCCAATCGTACATATGGCAGGAGAATCTTCTCAAAGTCTCCCATCAGTCCGCCGTCTTCCGGATTTGGAAGAATATAGTATGCGGCAGCTGAACTGACATTAGATATATCATACGGAGTGTTCAGGTTGTACCGGTACATGAGATCATAGTCCCAGTTCATGAAAAATGCCGTCTCGCCATTATTGACAAAATCCAGGCCAAACAGCCACTCAAGCTCCGTTGCATCAGCAGGCTGCGCATAAGACTCAAATGATACTCCGCTAAAATTATACGGCAGGCTCAGGCTGTACACGTCGACTGTGCTCCCAAACCCTTCCAGTATGATCATTTTTGTGCCGTCATCCGAAATTTCAAGTCCGTTGATTACGCTGTGCGAGCCGCAGAAATCCAGTGAAGATGAACCTGTCGCAGCAGCGCTCAGATCAAACGGCGCCGCCAGGTCAAACTGCGCTATCACTCCGTGGAGAGAGTAGTCTGACGCAGGGTTACATACGGGGCCTATATCGTACCGATCGAATGCCACAAACAATTTTCGGCCGTCAGATGAAAATTCCAGCCCGTAAGCCACATCCAAATTATTGGTAATTAGCGAGGTTGAATTCAAATCAAAAGAAGCAGTAAATGTCAGATTTTCCGCAGTGTAAGGTTCAGGCAGCGAATATTCATGCACGGCATTACTGCCAAAATCCAGCAGGAAAATTTTCGAGCCGTCGTTGGAGAATGCGATATCGGTAATTTGGACAGCATGGTCTGGCTGCTCCGAATGCTCCACTCCCGTATATAGGGAATAGTACGGAGCGTACGTTATGTCCAGATTCCAGCCGTGTATTGTTCCAGAAGGCGCCGGAGAATGATCGTCAAAGGACATTTTCCAGCTGCCGGTTATTGGCGTGCCGATCAGTCCGGAGAGCGCCGCGTCTGCGGCCGAAAAGTTGTACGAGCCCTGCGTTCTGTCATGCAATTCAATAGCGGCTCCGCTGGGCGCGGTCAGAGTGATCGTCGCGTTGCCGGGATTGGTGCCCGTTGCATTGACCGACACCCTAATGTCGCTTATCACGCCGTCTGGAGCAACATTCATTGCGCTCTCCAAAGCGTTTGCAGGCACGGGCGTGTCCACATACGACTCAGAAGCATATGAGGCAGTCTCAGAGCACTCTTCTGCTGCTGGCGCGATGCATCGTTCCGGAACAAATCCAACAAACATCTGCTTTGCATTGTTGTGGTTGAAGAGCGGATCGTTGGATAATTCTATTGCACTCCACTGCACCGGCACATCCGTATTCAGAATGTGCGGCGTGTCGTCTGCGGGCCGCATTGACAGCAGAGTGACATAATCGATCTCAATCGGGCTGGCAAAGCCAATCATTCTTGACGGAGATTCAATGGATGCTGCATGTTCTGCTCCAGACTTTTCAACTATCAGCAGATCTGCATCCAGCATGTTTATTGTGCCTGCATATATGCCGGACACTGGATAATCAGGTCCAGGAACGGTTCTGGAATATGGTTGCGGATTGGTGTTTTTGAGATCGAGCACGCTCCACTCCCGTATGAGCGATTTTAACGGCGGTTCTGACTCTGCCGGCAGCGATTCTGGAATCAGCGTTATATCGGCCGGGGCGCCGTCCGCGCTTCCGTCGTTTGGCGTTATTGTAATATTGTAAGGCGCGGCAGCGGCGCCCGCATGATGCGTATAGTAGATTTGGTTGTTCCTGGCAACACGGTACGTGTCATTCTCTGCTGCGCCGGTTGCCGATATGTCAACCTGATCGCCCTCCCTGTCGTCAACTGACAGGATCAGCGTATTTGCGCTGGACGGAGTGATTATGTGCGTTGAAGGCAGTGCCGCTGGAGGCGTATTGGAATGTGCGGCGGCCGACAGCGGCACTGTGCTGGCCAGCGCATAATCCTGCTCATTAAATTCTGCAGGCAGAAAGCCGGATACTGTGACCGTATAAGTGCCGGTGCGCTCCGGCGCGAATATTGCAAATTCATTGTTCTGGCGCCTGGAATCAGCAGCTGCAACCAGGCTGTTGTCAGGGCCTGTTATTTTGAAATTCAGATCGGCAGTGGCGTGGCCAAGAAACCTAGGATCCGGCTGCAGTGTTTTTGCATGCCATGTCAGCAGGACCATGACAGGCCCTGTCAAGTCGTCAACATTGATTGCATATGTGTCGTGCGGGTTGCTGCTGATGCTTATGCTGTCGGATATGATATGGCCGCTTCCGGCGCCCGCATAAGATATTGAGGCGTTTGCGTTCAGCAGGCCGAACCCGGCATGATTTAATGCACCAAGGGATCGTGAATCTCCGGACTGCATCGCGTACGAGCAGCCGCTGCCTGTATTGTACCACTCATACTGCGCCGAGCTGCACGGAATCGGCCCCATCCAGTCGGCCCCCAGCAAAAGGGCTGCCCGCACTTCGATTGGTTCCAGGTCGGGATTTTCCTGCAGCATCAGGCTTGCGACAGCAGTCGCCATCGGGGCAGAAAAGCTGGTGCCGGAGCTTGGCGCTGTATCATTCCCGGTGGCGTGGTTCCAAATAGTCTCCACTATAGCAGGAGCTGCAATGTCAGGCTTGATCATGGGGTTGTAGATATCAGCCGGCCCCAGGCTTGAGTCGGCGTACAGTAAGAGCGGCGGTACGCGATCATTTACGCCGCCGACGCCTATTGCATTTTTTGCGCATCCTGGCGCCCCCGTGCTTCCATACTCAACCGAATTTCCAATGGCAGCTATCGGGACCGCTCCGCTTTCCACTATGCTGGTCATCAGCTTCTCGTCTACCAGATATCCAACGCCGGTGCAGTCTGAGCCGTAGCTCATGTTGATTACGTCCGCATTCTGTCCTATTACCCAGTCGACTGCATGTATGGTTGACGATGTGGTAGTCTGGCCGTCAATTTCTTCAAATGTCGCATCAAGAAGGCTTACTCCCGGAGCAATGCCGTCGTTGCCTGAAAGCCCCTCTGCTGCAATGACGCCGGCAACCCTTGTTCCGTGAGTGGCCAGACCGTCGGGCGGCTCCGGATTGGATCCGTTGCCGCAGCCTGACGGGTTGCAAAAGGTGCTGTTGATGACCTTGTTATTTAGCGATGTGTGGTTTATTCCATCGTCTATTACGGCTACTCGGACTCCCGTTCCGTTCAGAGCAAAGCCTTGAGACGAGGTGATGTTTTCCGGCAGTGCATTAATGGTTTTTCTGGCAATATCTACTGCCTGCTGCATTTTTCTTTCACCGTCTCCTATCAGCGCGACCTTGTCATGTGACGCAATGCCTGCAATGCTGCCTACCGGAACGGATGCGGTCATGAAAGGAATGTTCTGTCCTGTCCATATGCTGCGGGATCCGGCATCTTTGAGCTCTTCCTGCAGGATTGTCTTGCCTGCCTGCACCAAAGCGTCTCCGCCAGCGTCTGCCACTACTATTACTATATTATGATACTTTGCCGCGCCGTCCAGCGCTCCGTGCTGAATGTTCTCCCGATCTATTGCTTCCAGCTTTTCATAAAAGCCGATATCAAATTTTGATCTGAGGCTCAAAAGATCAGCATGCTCTTCCGCGGACATTGCATAGTGCGGCGCGCGTACAGGATCGCTTGCAATCTTTGATGCCATGTCCGGATCATTGATGACTTTAAGAAATTCAATATCGTACTGGCTGATTTGTTCCTGGCCCAGCGCCGCAAGCGGCACGGCGGCAGCAGCTGCCGCAATGATGCATGCCGCAAAAAAATGCTTCATGAGCAAAACGCTGTACGCCGCATTAAAAAATCCTTCAATAG
>CAYGAM010000043.1:10612-18663 GCA_964347915.1 uncultured Nitrosopumilaceae archaeon
AAAAAATGCTTCATGAGCAAAACGCTGTACGCCGCATTAAAAAATCCTTCAATAGCGCAGGCTGTTCCATAACCGCGATTCTCGGCGCAAAGGCCGTGCTGTTTTTAGCGCGTTCAGCCAGGTCATGAAACATGCGCTGTACGAACACGGCGCACGCAGCATGCTGCGCGGCCATGCGCAGAAAGTCCTGGCGTCTGCTGCAGGCATCACGTGCGATGCACTTCAATTATTGCCAGGCCAAAATAGTATCCCGCAAGTATTGTTATGGCGCTGTACGCGCATGAGCCTAGAAACGTATACAGCAAAAACTTTGCAGGATGCATCTTCAAGAGACCGGCAGGAATTGATATCATCTCGCGCACCACCGGCGCCAGCCTGCCGAAAAAGACAGCCTTGCTGCCGTGCCTCTCAAACCAGTCTTCGACTTTTGCCAGCTTTTCTTCATTCATGCGAAAATGCTTCAAGTATCTTAGCAGCACGATGCGTCCCAACTTCCATGCCAGAAAGAACAGCAGTGTTGAGCCGATTGTGGCGCCTGTTCCTCCTGCAATGCTCATCAAAATTACGGACGGCAGTCCGAGGCCCGCCTGAGCTGCCAGATAGCCGGCAAGCGGAAATATTGCAAGCGTAGGAATTGGCGGAAATACGGTCTCAATCAGGGACGCAAGAAACATCCCTAAAAATATGTGCTCTGTTATGAGATCGGTTATCGATTGTATGAATTCATCTATCTGATTCAATTAGAATCAGGCTCTGTCAAATAGTAATGCAGTTCGGTATAGCATTCAACACAGTATTCCTCAAACCCGGTATGCTCGCATTCATGAACCTTTTTTGCCATGCTGCCGCACTTTGAGCACATCTTCATGAAAAGCGCTTGAATTTAGCATTTTAAAAAGTATTAAAATCGGCGCTGCCCACCATCAGCCTGCTTTTTTTATTGCAGAAATGCAAGGCTCAAAGATGCGGATTTTGCAGATGCGGCAATGCATGAGAGCGGCGGTTGCACTGATGGCGGACGGCATTATCAAAGGGCGCGCCCTGGCCGCATCAGTGCGCGCGCCAAAATTCATTTTGCGTCCGCATGCTACACATCCTGCAGAAGATGCAGGCTGCTCTTCAGGCAGCGGCAGATCTACTTTTGAACAAGCTTGACTGCGCCCAGCGCAAGCACAAAGATTCCAGACCCCACAATCGGCAGCGTCGCCGACAGGTCGGCATCGCCTTCTGCATTTGCGATTACGAAAGCGCCGCCTGCAAGAATCAAGGCGCCGGCGGCGATAATCAGTCCGCCGAGCGGCTTTGAGCGCTCTCGCATGGATATGAAGAATGCTGCAATAGGAAGCAACAGCGAAGGTATTCCAAATCCCATGCCCCGCTCCTGCTCTGTGAGCGGCAGAAATCCGTGCCCCTCGTCATCGGCCGCGGCAACATCTGCGCCGTATAATACAAGCAGCGCCACGGAAATTCCGGCAAGAATGAGCGATACCGTCAATGCCATGCTTCAAAATCTTCTGATTCTGAATATAAACATATCACGGCTGCTGCGCATTAGAATCTTGAGGCACAATTTTGATCGAATCCTTGAGCGAATCAATTCTCTGCAAAAGATCTGCCGCCGTTTGATTCTCTTTTGCTACAATATTATAGTGTCCCAGTTTTCTTGCCGGCCTGGATTCGCTTTTGCCGTACATTTTCAGATGTACGTCCTGATTTGAGTCCGCAACTTTGTACGGGCCGGAAAATTCTTTTGGTCCCAGCAGGTTGTACATTATTGCAGGATGCAGCAGTCGGACTCCGCCAAGCTTCAGCCCCAGAACTGCGCGCAGGTGCTGCTCAAACTGCGTAGTTTCGCTGGACTGCAGCGTGTGGTGTCCTGAATTGTGGACGCGCGGCGCAATCTCGTTTATCAGAATATCGTCTTCTACGACAAACATTTCTATGCCAAACACGCCCGCCCCGCGCAGCACATGCATTGTATCGCGCGCCATCTCCTCGGCCTTTGCGGCCGCATGCTTTGATATTCTGGCGGGA
This sequence comes from uncultured Nitrosopumilaceae archaeon, assembly GCA_964347915.1. Lineage (GTDB taxonomy): Archaea > Thermoproteota > Nitrososphaeria > Nitrososphaerales > Nitrosopumilaceae > CAYGAM01. The sequence continues at coordinate 12,647 of CAYGAM010000043.1, forward strand.
GCAATGGTCATTCTAAGAATGCTGTCTTCATGGATGTTTTCGACTGCAGGATATGCTGCAATTTCGCCGCTCGCGCTTCTGGCCGCTATTACGGACACCTCTTTTGAAAAATTGACAAACCGCTCAAGCATTACAGGAGCGCTGCCAAAATGAGCAAATGCGCGCCCGATGTCAGCGCGATCCCGTATCACATAGTTGCCTCTGCCGTCGTACGCGCCGCGCCTGGTCTTGAGAAGAGCCGGCGTTCCAAATTCGTCCAACCTTGCGCGAAGATCTGATTCCGTTTCAATTCCAGCAAAGTCGGCTACTGGAATGCCGCTGTCGCGCAGAAACTGCTTTTGGCGGAGCTTGTCTTGAATTATGAACAGCGTGCCAGGCGGCGGCTCAACATCCGCGTCCAGTTCGCTTAGCGTACGGCTGTCGCCCGACTCGATCTCATACGTTATGATATCAGAGCATTCTGCCAGGCGCAGTATTGCATCGCGGTCTCCGAATTTTCCGACTATTTGATGCGCGCCGGCCTGGGCTGCCGGACAATTCTCGGTAGGATCAAGCACGGTGACAGACGAGATATGTTCCGGCATTTTTGCTGCAGCTTCTGCAAGCATCATTCCAAGCTGGCCACCCCCTATGATTCCAAGCCGTTTTGCCATTGCATGTGCTTCATATGCGAGGGTAAAATATCTAGTGAAACGGAGCTTGCATTAAGCGCGCAGACGCCCAAATGCGGCAGGCAGCATCAAGCCGCCTACTTTTTAATACTTGTGGAAGCAACCAAGTGTCATGGCAAAGGTCGGCATAATCATGGGATCATCATCAGACAGCCGCATAATGGCCGGAGCTGCAGAGATGCTTGACTTTTTTGGAATCGCGCACGAAGACCAGATAGTCTCGGCGCACCGCACGCCTGCGCGCCTTGAAGAGTATGCAAAGCACGCGGAAGAGAGCGGCATTGCGCCGATAATTGCAGGCGCAGGCGGAGCTGCGCATCTCCCAGGCATGATTGCATCATTTACAGTGATTCCCGTAATAGGCGTGCCCATTATGATATACAACGACAAGGCCGAGTCCGGCAAAGCTTCGGCATTCGGCGGGCTGGACTCCCTCCTGTCAATATCCGAGATGCCCACAGGATCGCCCGTAGCATGCGTCGGCGTAAACAAGGCCGCAAACGCGGCAATCTATGCCGCAAAGATGCTTGCAGTGCGATCGGCCGGACTCAGAAAAAAACTGGAGCAGTTCAAGCAGGAAAGATACGATGCAGTAAAGTCAGAGTCCGCAAAAATGCAGGATGCCGGACTAGTGAAATTCGCAGGCAGCATCAAGTAAGAATCTTAAAGCTGATCTTTTTCTCCTTTAGCCGCTCTATCAGAAGATCCGAGCTCTCCTTGCCTTCGGTCTCAAGGCTCAAAACTACGCTGGCCGACCCTACGCTGATCTCAGAGCTCAGGCGGTCATGAGTTACCTCAACTATGTTGGCGCCCGCCAGCGTGATCTCGTCCACCAGCCCCTTGAGGGCTCCTGGAATGTCCGGCAGCAGAATTGATATCTTCAGCAGGCGCCCGGCCGATACCAGTCCCTTGTCCACTATCTGTCCCAGGAGATACATGTCCACATTGCCTCCGGCAAGAATTGCGACTGCCTTTTTGCCTGCGGCAGGCTTGGCGGACAAAAGATAGGCAAGGCTTGCTGCGCCCGCCGGCTCTACCAGTATTTTTGATCTTTCAAGCAGAAGAAACATTGCATTTATGATATGCGAGTCGTCCACCAGAACGATATCGTCTATCAGCCTGCTGATTATTTCAAACGTTATTTTGCCGGGACGCTTGACGGATATTCCGTCCGCTATTGTGCGGTTCCCGCCGGCTGCAACCATCCTGTTCTGCAAAAGGGACTCGCGCATTGCAGGAAACGACGACGACTGGACGCCGATCACGCGGACATGAGGATGCGTTTCCTTTACCGCCAGCAGCACGCCAGCTGCCAGCCCGCCGCCGCCTATCGGCACGTATATCTCATCCACATCCGGCAAATCCTCCAGTATCTCAAGCCCCACTACGCCCTGGGCAGCTATCACGTGAGGGTCGTCAAACGCATGTATTATGGCGGAACCCGCATCCCTTGAGATCTCTTCCGCCTTTAGCCACGCCTCGTCGTAGTCTTTTCCGGCCAAAATGACCTTTGCTCCGTAGCCCCTAGTGGCTGCCACTTTGGCCGGCGATGCTGATTTCGGCATTACTATCGTGCACGGAATATGCTCGGCATATGCTGCATAGGCTACGCCCTGGGCATGATTGCCTGCCGATGCTGCCACCACGCCGTTTCGCTTTGATTCCGGAGGAAGCGTTCGCACCTTGTAGTATGCTCCGCGAATCTTAAAAGAGCCGGTCTTTTGCTGAAATTCCGCCTTGAGATATACGCGGGCTCCCGTAAAATGAGTAAACGTTGGCGAGTATATCAGCGGCGTCTTTTTGATGCTCTCATCCCTCATTGACGCGGCCTTTTGAACTTCGGCATAATCCGGCTTCATCAGTTCCGGTACAGGAACCGCGCATATTTGTGTGCTTTTTGGGCAAAAGCCTGTTCCATAACTCCCGCAGAACAAGCCTGCCTCGTCTGGCGGTGCCGATTGTCCCGCATTGCTGCCGCCTTGTCAATCCATTTGTTGTACAGGGCAATCCTCAGTTTTGCTTCTCGCGCCATATTCTTGCATTTTAGCGGCAGCAAGATCTCGCCGAACTTTTACTTTAGCGCAGATGCCGCGATCTCAGCCAGTCATCTCCTGCCATGCCGGACTGCGTATCCAGCAGCAATATGAGCAGTTTTAGACGCGGCTATGAACCGATTTTTTACTTGCGCCAAATTTTGAGCTAATCAGAGCATATTTCATAGTTGTTTGGGATAACGCTGTGCTTGTCCTAGGAGTTTGATACTGCGGCGCGCACCTGGCCCAGCCTTTGAAGAATGGCATCTGCCACATGCGTGGGAATTTTTCTGTCGTCAAACAGCCCTTCCCTGGCAGAGCCTCGGATGTGCTCCAAGTCAAAGCTGCACAAGTATCCCTCTTCGCCTGCAACAAGCCGCGTGTCGTCTATCAGGACATGCGATGTTTGGTATGTCTCAAGGAGATAGCTGTCCAGCTCTCGGAACAAATCCAGTTTTTTCTTTTCAAGCTCGTCAAAGCCGCTTTTGGCGCTGCGCTGCGCCTCGTCATAAATTTTGCCGCGCTCCTCGTCGTCATTGTACAGCATCTCAAACAGCTGCAGATTGTCCGCATCGGCGTATCCCAATTCCTTGATTTTGGACAGCAAGATCCGCTCTCCCGCATCGGCCAGATCCTGCTCGCCTTGCTTTGTTTTCTCAATTACGTCCGACAGCTCCTTTTGGCATTCTACTACGCGATGGTCCAGCCGGTAGTAAAGCAGAACATGATACTGCAGTGACATGTGTCCGGACAGAATATAGCTGCCCTCTTGTATCGAAAATTTTGTAAAGACGCGTCTCAGATCGTCGTTGTTGGATGTCGCAGCATCCTGCACATCCCATTCCGAAAGGCTGCCTGCGATTCCGGAAAAATATCTGCCTGCGATTCCGGGATCAAACGTATTCTGTTCTGTCACGCTGCTGTCCCCTAGCATCACCTTGACAGGAGTCATTTGAGTCATGCCATGGATTCTCCTGGCAAAATCCGCCTCAATCTTGCTGCACTCTGCACCGAATGCGGCAATGTTCCTTTTGGGAGATTTTAGGTCCAGCCTCATCAGGTATGATGCGGCGCGGTCAGAAATTAAGCTTTGGCAATAGCAGCGCTGCTTCGGCATCGCCAGGCGGCGCCCTGCACGCATCTGTTCAATTCGCGTTGCGAAATTCAGGATGCAGGATGCGCGCGCCAAACAGCAGCAGGCGCGGCGCCTGCGCCATGCTTTGCAGAATTTGTAGTCAGGCGTGCAATTTTGTTTAAATACAAATGATTCAAAGGTAGGTAATGGCAGCCATACAGTCGGCTCGTACGGCAAGGCAGGATTATCCAGGCACAATTGCTATTCAGTGCAAGCCTGGCGCAAAGCCAGGGCGGGCGGAATGAAAAGTCCACAACCCAAAGGAAAGCATGATCAGGATCGCCGCCTGATAGACATGCTCTTGGAGGAGCGAGGCACGGAAATTTTCGACACGGAATCGCTCATAACCGAGACGCAAAAGAGGGTCTGGTCGTCGCTAAAGGAGGGCTACGAGTACTCGCCAATGGTGGACGAATCGGACAGCTATCTTCGAGCGCGGGTATTCTCAAGAATAGACATGATCGTAATGTATGTGGACATAGTAGGCTCTACGGCAATGACGCTGGAGATGCCGGTAGACAAGCTTGCGATAATAATAAGCTCCTTTGCTCAAGAAATGGCATACGTGGTAAAGCAATACGGCGGCTTTGTCCTTAAATTCATAGGCGACGCCGTGCTAGCATACTTTATAGCTGAGAAGAACGCGCTTTTGGCGTCAGACAATGCAGTCAACTGCGCGCGATCTATGATTACGGTGATAAGGCGCGGCATAAACCCAATACTAAACCAGTACGATTATCCGGAACTGATGGTAAAGATAGGGCTGGACTTTGGAAAAAACATTGTTGTACGCTACGGCGGCGATCCTCAAAAATCTCATGTAGATTTAATGGGACCTGCAATGAACATGGCGTCAAAGATTCAGTCTCTGGCTCCGCCAAACAGAATCATGGTCGGAGACGATGTCTACATCAGGCTTCATCCCTCGCTGCAGCAGCGCTTTAGCGAAGTGGCAAAAAAGAACAAGGCGTGGAGATACAAATCAAGAATAAGCGGCAATCTGTACAAGGTATACCAGTACAGCGAATGACGCGCGGCAGATTCCATGCGCGTACGATCCTGCCGTACTGCAAAAGATCTTGTCCCACAATATGCGCTGATTGCACGCGCTGAACATGGCAGTGCGCGGCATGGTTCAGGCTGCCGGAAAAGCGCAAAAAGCGGCGGCGCCAATGTCTTACTCGCAAAGTCTGAGCTTTCAATCAGGCGCTTTGCGCGGACGCACGAATCATTGACGCGGGCGCAAAATATGGAATCCTGCGCGGCGGCGCCTGCCGGATAAAACGCGATCATTCCAGGACAATGCGATCATGCAGTCTGACGAGTGCATCGCATTCGGAGGCATGTTGTGCAAGGCGCAGCCGCAGGCAATTGCATGCTGCCGCAGGCAGCGGTGCTGCGCGGTCAAAACACGGCGGCAACTGCACAGGCAGGCCTCATGCGCAGGCAGTGCGATAAGCGTACCAGGTCGTCAATCAATCAATGCCTCTCACGGCATCTTTTGTATTCAATCCATGCCATACTGCCGCATGCCAAGATAAAAATATGACAGGCTTGCTGTATTAGGCATGGACAATACCATACTGTATATGATGCACTTTTACAATATGGATGCCCTGGCTCTTCAGGCTCCCATGCTGCCGCCCGGCATCAAGCATCCTGCGCGCTCGCAGTTTTCCCAGCCGCGCCCGGTGCAAAAGATTCCCATAGGGCTGGAAGACTATACAAAAATGATCCAAAAGCAGGCAGAGGGGCTCTTGGCAATGTCAAATCCAGGCATTGTTCCTCCAGGACATCCCCTGTACAACAAAAGCCGCTCCATTGATGCGCTGCAGGCAGAAAATGCAATGCTAAAAAAAGAGAATGCCGAGCTCAAAAGGCAGTCACAGCCAAAGGCATAAGACTGCGGCCTGTTCCGGCAGTTTTTTGTTTTGCGACAAGCCGATTTCATCCTGGATGCACTTTCTCAGGAATGTGCAGCTACTTGCTCCGGCAGTCATTGCGATGCCTGGGGAATTTTGAGTCTGGCGCGCCGCATGCCGCAAGTTCAAAATCCGCTTTTGCGCCAAAGCCGGACAGAATCTGCGCAGAATGCAGATGCTCCTGCCGCTTCCAAAAGCCGGCCATGGGCGATAAGACTATATCCAGCGCCTGGCCAGGCTGATTTTATGGCAAAAG
>CAYGAM010000044.1:0-18407 GCA_964347915.1 uncultured Nitrosopumilaceae archaeon
CTTAGCGAATGCGCCAAGTGCGTTGACTGCATCAAGAGCCGACCTAAACTGTTACCTTTAGGCGATCGATCTTCTGCTTGGACTGCTTCTTCACTAATGCCAACTCTCCCTGCAGCAGATCGATTTCTTGCTGCTGCTGTTCGCTCTTTTCAGCGCTTTCTTTCTTTAGTTGAACATTTTTCTGCCGCAGGAATACAATCTGTTTCCTGAACGAGGCGTTTTCTTCAATGAGTTCTCTCTTTGTCCTGTGTTGAAGCTTGTTAGCCGATTTGCTCATACCCCTATATCATAATTCATATTTATACAGGGCATGGTCAACTTTTTTTGACTAGTTGGTCAAAAAAAAGTTGCCCCTAAACGCTTACGAATAACGGATGCCCAAATGTCACAAACTCCGCCTTGGGCCTAAGTCCGCTGTCTTTATCAAATACAATTTTTGAATAGCGTCGTTTCAAAGCGCCATGCTCTCTTTTGAAGCTGTCATCATCTGCAATTGATTTTATCTCCGATGGAATGTGTTCAATAGATGCAAACCCGCCATTTTTTTCGCTAATGCTTCCTCCAAGCTGTTTGAATGCTTTTTTAAAGAATTCTTGTGTATATTCTGGTACCAGTCTATTTTCGCGTGCCTTTTCTCTAGTTTCCTGCAGCATAGGCCAGTTTATCGCTTTTGTTGCAAGCGCTCCTTCCATATCTTTTTCAAGCCTCCTAATGTAATCATTATCTAGTTCAGGCTTCAGATCTTCAAGTATTGCTGTCTGTGTTCTAGCGCTTATTGCGGCATCAATCAGCAGCTGTTGCAAGCTTGTGCCGTGTTGAATGCTGGTAATTACATCAAACACCTTGTCGCTATGCATTACTTCTTTGATCTTACCTAATTTTTCAAACAGTGCAAGCATAACCTCGCCCTCACGCGTGTCGGCGGCTATAAGATTGAATATGGTGACTTCATCCTGCTGGCCGTACCGGTGTATTCTTCCCATCCTTTGCTCCAATCTGTTTGGATTCCATGGAATGTCATAATTTATCATCAAGTGACAAAATTGTAGATTAATGCCTTCGCCTGCTGCCTCAGTGGCAACGAGTATTTGTTTTTTATCTTTGAATATTGATTCAGACTCTCTTCTGCTAGGGTGAGACATACCGCCATGAATTGTGGTGACTGAATATCCCCAGTACTCTAGCTTATTTTTCAGATAATCTAAAGTGTCCGTTGACTCGGTAAATATCAAAATTTTTTCTGCCGGAAAATTTTTTTCAAGTTTGTTCAAAGTATTTTTTAGCTGCTGGAGTTTTGATCCCAAACCCTGCTTCATCACGCTTTGCGCCTTGCGAATGAGTTTTTCTACTGTTTCTATCTCAACATCAAGCTCGTCAGTAGTTTGTGCAGTAGTTACAGTTTCCCAATCAGCCTCAAGCTTAAGACGGCTGCGTTCTTCCCGCGCTTCTGCTGCATCCAAGGATTCATCATCATAACTTGGTATTGGTGGTGTAATTTGTTTGCCCGTTTTAGCCGCGGCTAAATAATCACTTCGCTTGAGCTGTAATTTGATCTTTCTTCGCTTTAATGACTCGCAGATTGCATACGTACTTGATGCCAGTCTGCGTTGCAATATTACCAAAGCAAATCCGATATTTCGGCTTTTTTTGTTTTCAAGTAAACATAAAGCCCGGTTATATTGATCTTTAACATATGCAGAAACGCTGTCATACAGGTCCCGTTCTAACGCAGTAAGCTTGATATCAGGAGTCTGAACTTTTCTGGGAACAAACAATGGTTTTCCTTCAAAATCTTTCATGTCCTCTTTCTTGCGCCTTAAAAATAATGAACCGGGTTGTTCTTTAATAAACTGCGTAGTCAAGCTGTTAGTAGCAAAAAAGCCCGGCTCCAATAAATTCAGCAATAGTCTAAAGCTATCATGATCGCCGCTGTGAGGCGTGGCGGTCAAAAAGAGAAAATGTCGGCATATTTTGGAAAGAATTTCACCCAAGCGATATCGTTTCGTCTTTTTTGTGTCTCTCCCATAAGTTACTGCATTCATCTTATGTGCTTCATCAACAATTATTAGATCAAATTGTAGGTTGATGAGCATATTTTTAATATTATCTCGTTTTAAAAAGTCGATTGACGAAATTATTAAATTATTGCTTTCAAATGGATTGTCATGATATGTTGTCTTAATATTGCTGCTGTCTACTATCGTAAATTTTTCTGCGAATTTCTCATATAGTTCGCGCAGCCATTGCTCCTTCAAGTGTCCTGGCACTACGATCAATATTCTTGTTGCAGATCCACGTAGCCTTAGCTCCTTTATTACTAAACCGGCCATTATGGTTTTGCCAGCGCCCGGATCGTCCGCAAGCAAAAACTTAATGGCAGATTTCTTTAAAATGTAGCTGTAAACGGCTTCTATTTGATGCGGTAGCGGTTGAACTTTTGATATATTGATGGCTAATAACGAGTCATACAGAGACGCGAATCTATATCGTCTTGCCTCCAGCGCCAAGAACACTTTGCAAGCATCTTTCGAAAAAGCAGTGTCACGTGAGTTGCTTGTTATTTTTGAAATGTCAGAAATTGGAATCAGATGTTCAACTAATTTTTGCGATGCGGTTCCTGCACCCCTCAGTTTAACATATTCACCCACAGATTCGATGTGATGTACGCGTACGGGCTCATTCCACATCGGTCCTGAAACAATCGTGTTTGGAGATAAATCTTTGATGTCCATTAGTCAAACTTCCAAATTTTATCAGCACATTTGACGAAAGTTCTTTCGCGCTCTTCTATGATATTTGCTGTCCATTCATCATATTTGCATACAGTTTGTCTGGTTATTTCAAGATCAGACAGTTCATAGTGATTCTTTTTTGTACCAAACGGCATAATCTTATCTTTAGAATTTAGTGGTGCGGTGAGCAGTGTCAGATTGCCCAACGAATATGCGCAATCAGTTATTTCATAATCATGCTCACCATGGCCGCGGAAAAATTCATCCTCATCCCACTGATTGTTTTTGGATGGAAGCACATATTCCAATAAAAGTTGGTTTGTCGTGCGATCACGCATATAATCAATGCGCTGATTTTGTTCTGCTAAATAGAGATCAATGCTGCGCAGAACATACTTTGCAATGCTCGGCTTGCTTGTGGATTCTGCATAATCTTCAAAGTCGCGCAGAAATGCCCTATGATTATCATAATGCTTAAGCGCCTCAATAATTTCACTCAGCGTGTCACCATCATTAATGTGTCTAGTAGCAGCAAGCATGGTTTTCTCAATTTGGCCGGTGTGCAAATGACGAATAGTTCGATTCTTAAAGAAAAACTTGACAAGAAACTTTACAAGAGCTTGATAATCCTGTTCCGGCCACATCCTGTGCGCAGCCAAAATCGGTATTCTTATGAGTTTGGCTCCAAGCAAGTACATTGCTTCAATATCAGCGCGTATTGAAATAGGCGCGTTTGAATTATTTAGTGTGGATAAAAATTCTGCATCTTCCTGCAGCTCATTGACATACTGTTTGCATCCAATGTAGTCAGAATCTGTATCCATAGCTCTGTCAGATACTTTCCATTTAATTCTGCTGCAAATATTACTTGATCTCATCTGATGCTTATATCGGGACAGAAAGGATTCAAGGAGAAATTGATCGGCAGTCAGTCCTTTAGTCACCACATTATTGAATATTTTGTTCCATTGCTTGGTTATCATTTGTGTTTGAGTTTTGTCATGTTTCACCTGCTCTAAAACATAATTTTTTGTACGATTTGCCTGAGTGAGCGGTTGTCCCTTGCCGTTCAGTGCCTCAAAGATTTGATAGGGATTGCCGTCATGAGCTACGATGAGTTCGGTTACATAGTTGTTGGTCAGCACATGATCGATAAAGAGATTCAGCTTTGAAGACCGCTCGGCTTGATCGTCATCCAAGACATGCAGTGTCTGTTCTTCTTCGTCAAAATCATCCTGCCACTCACGGCTAATGGAGTTTTTTAAAATTTGATAGCATTTGTATATGTTTTTTTGTGATGCTGTCTCTACATCATCTTCAAAAACTTTATCTCCATTCAATAGTTTTTTAAAAATATGCTTGTCAGTCTCGTTAAGATCCAATTTCCAAGTGTCTTGGATTCCTGCAGTATGATTTGCCAATGTTCGCCGAATGTCATGATACGCACTGCTGTTGCGTTTGTTTTCTTCACCCATTATATCACGCGCCGCGCAGAGCAGCAGAGCAAGAGTTGCAAACCTTTGCTGTCCGTCAACGATAAAGTAACTGTTACTGGCAGAGTCTTCCTCAACAAGAACTATGGTGCCAAAAAAGTATTCGGCTTTTCTTACATTCTCCTCAGAGCGGTCGTTCTTGATGTACTCAAAGCTAGATATTAAATCAGTCCACATTTGGTCAATTGTATTTTTGGTCCAAGAATAATCGCGCTGGTACGGCGGAATTTTGAATTTTACATTTGAAGATGAACGGAACAGTTCGGATATGGATCTTCTTGCTGCATCAAATTTCCTTGCACACATGTATTTGACCCCCTTTTTCACACATTGTGGACATACTCTCGATTAAAAACAATATCGCTTCAAAGTGGAAATATACATGCAGATTGTTTTTCCGGCGACAATGCTCGTGAGTGCCAACAACCAGCTTTTGATCTAAACTTCCAGTGTCTTGGATCCCAATGTACAGATATCCCCCATCAGAGTTTAAAAACGCCCGAACAGTCTTCGGAATGGCACCATCTTGTCGCATATCCTGCGTGCCAAAGCTGCTCTTGTTTTCGCTATATTGACTCTCTGCCATTATTCGTTTGTTTATTTGTTGTGCGGAGTTTATCACTCTGATCGCCGTGCCCGAGTCGCCATTTCTTAGAACAGCTCGTATTTTGTCAGGATCAGCATCCGAGAGTATCCAGAACACTTCGCCATCAGAATATTCAGTAGGATTGTTAATCAAGGATAATCGCACATAGTCACCTGCTTGAATAGGACTCGCATTTGCCACAAGAAAACACCGCTGGCCGACTATTTGTATTTGTCTATACTACAAAATGTGTGCATTCAGAATCGGTCCTGTTCTAGCGGAGTCATCGCTAAAAAATTAGACTCAATTTTTTCAGTAATTTCCACAATTTTGCCACACATTTGTGTTATTGGATCATGTTCTTTGCGCCCAAGCCACGCCGTTGCAAGATGATTTATTCCATAATTAGCATATTCTTCAATAATTTTAGTTGTGCTTTTATGATTAAATAGGACATGAACGTCTTTACTAGATACGGCAATTGCAAGCAGTATTGTTTTTTGGTTAGTAGTAAATGCATGAGTGTTTATGTTTGGCTGTGGATGCTTTAGTTTTTCACGCTGTTTTAATTCAAATCCCAGCGCAACTGCATAAACAAAAATATCTGCCAATTGACAATCTTGAAATGGAGAATCAGGATCGTTTCGAAGTTTTTCATATTCTTCACTTTTTTCTTTAGAGTATGAAACATTGCGATCAAAAAATTCATCAATGTGTTTAAAACCGCTCATGCATGCATCACTCTACACATGTGCGCTCCCATAATCATTAATCTTATTCACAATGGTAGAATCTCCAGAATCATTATTTTGAATTTCATAATATGTGCCAACATTATTTTTTATTACACTTTCAAATGACGGAAATGAATCTCCAGAATCATCACGCGCTTTATATTCAGTATCGGTAACCAATAATGTAACCTGATGACCATGTAAAATTTTAGGGAGCGATTTTGCTATGTTGTATCTGATCGCACCTCCAAGCTTCCCTAGCGGCGAATCAATTAGCAATGGAAAACTAAATCCTGTAATTTGTCGTAATGCTGCCATAAATGCCAATGCAAGTACAAGTTTTTCGCCCATTGCTAAAATATCAGTTCCTACATCAGTGTTGTCTGAATTCAACACTTTAATTTCATAGTTTGGAGTTATCTTAAGATTCTTGAATGTATTTTTCTTCCACAAAAATTCCAAAAAGTATGTTTTTGCATGCATTTGAACTGTTTGCCTAAAATCATCAAGTAATTTAGTTCTTGTAGTTTCAAGTATAGATTGTGCTTTATCACAAAATTGAAGCTTATTATGTAAAATTTTATTTTTTTCATCTTTGTCGGACGCTTTCTTAAATCGTTCATTTAGATCATCCCATAGATCTTTGGACTGATGATGCTGTGCTTTTTTCTCTCCCAACTCTTGATTTAATTTTATGATTTTATATTCTAATTCTTTCTTTTTTTTGTACTTATCCTGAATATCTGGAGCATTAGATCCCTTAATCTTTATATCCAGATTGTCATATTCATTTTGTAAACTATCCAGCTCTTTCCTGTAAACCGAAATATTGTATTGTATTTCAGTTAATTCTTTCTTGACATCTTTGATGTCTAACATAAGACTTAATGCAAGCTTAAGTTCGCTACAAATTGGTTCTATCTCGGAGTATGGTTTGTCTTTCAGCAATTTCTCAACTATAGCACGTCCTGGTCCTTGAGTAATATTATTGCCGCATATGCATCGTCCTTTCTTTAGAATATCATTAATGAAATACTTTTGAAATGGCGGAGGAAATGGTCCTGCGTCATACATTTTAGTAATTTCTTCAAGTGTTTGTTTTAGCGGCTGATATAGTTGGACAGCGGGCATGTATTTTAAGGCAAAATTTTTTCGCTTTGATTCCAGTTGAATAAGAGAGTTGTGTTTGGTAGTACGCTGAGCTTTTATTTCATTCATTCTACGTTGAAGAGCTCCAGGATCATCAGGAATATTTGCGAGATCTTTTTCAAGAGTTGTGATCATTTCCTTGTGAGAACTTATCGCACGATTAATACCAGAAATCTCACGTTCAATTTTTAATTTTTCAGTCTCACTGTTGTCTAGATCAGATCTCAATTGATTTACTGAAGGCAAATCAGATTTTATGCTTGATCTAATCTTGCGTCTAATGGGGCCAAGTCGTTTAAGTGCCGCATCAACTATGTCAATTTGCGATATCTTCTCTATTCCTTTTTTTGCATGTTCAACATTTTTAAAAAAATCTTCTAGTTTCTCGCCATCAAAAAGAAAATATTCAGACAATTCTTCTGGAAGAATTTCACCCACTTTCAACTCAAAATATTTACTACTGACTGAACCAGATTCGCTAAGTGTAAGGAACGAAGTTTTGATGGAAGGTGTTGAGTTTTTTGGTAATGGAATACCTAGTTTCAGATCTTTTGCCATGGTGTTTGAGCCATTATTCAAAAGCCTGAGGCGTCTTTCGATCCTAAATTTATCTCCATTTTTATCAGCCAGTACAAGAGTTACGCTCATTTCAACTAGTCCATGAAGTTTTTGCCTAAGTGCATTATCATTAATTATTGAGAAGCCCCCAACATCCTTGTATCGGATATTCTCTTTTCCATACAGACACCAGGTAATTGCATTTATGATCGTTGTCTTACCAACACCATTATCTCCAAGTATAATAGCGAACATTTTTTTGGGGTCATAATAGAATTCCAGTTTTGTGTCTCGGTGTTGTCTAAAATTTTTAAGCTCAAGTTTACTAACACGATAGTTGTCAGTCGTCATTTCAGAGAATCATCTACCTCTCCAAGAATTTTTTCGTATTCGTCATTCTTCTTCCGCGCAGTATAGGGATTGCGTTCTACCTCCAATATTTTCACAATAAGTTTACATACGTTTTTATCGTCTGCCACTTCTTCAAGCTTCTGCAATATTAAAGGACTAATTCTCGTATTCTGACTTATAGAATTAATTTGTGGCACCCCCCAAATCATACAGAGTCACAAACTTTTGGATCAACTCTTTGCTGTATTCAGGATTATGAGATGATTTGGCAAATTCACCAAGTCTCTCAAATTCTTTCCGAATGATCTTTTTGACCGAATCGGCCAGGACATCATCTGTAGATTGAAGTGAAGGAATTGCAATCATGTCATGAATATCGGCATATTTCTTTCCTTCAAAAGGTCGCAGTACTCTTCCACGTCTTTGTATAAATTCAGCAGGATTATGAGAACTTGCCATTATTATTGCGGTCTGTGTCGCGGGTACATCCACACCTTCATCAAGGCACCGCATAGCGACCAAAAAATTTTGTTCGCCGTCAGTAAACTCTTCAAGCAGTTTCTCACGCTTGTCTCTGGACTCTTTGAAGGTGAATGGATGAAAGGTGACGCCAGCATCATACAATATTGACTTTATGCTACTCATCTGTTTTGATGCACAGTAAATCAAACAATGTGTCAGGTCGCGGTGTTCTCTGAGAATTTTTTTTAGCTCGGCTAGTTTGTTAGCTGCATTCTTTATTATTTTTGAGCGTTGAACTAGTAAATTCTTGACTAACTCATCATCTGGTGGATCTTGCGATGCAGAAATTGCTATCTTCCTGCTAAAGTCACTATACTTTGACGTTTCTTCCGGTGTCAAATATATTATGTGAGGGAATAATCTATATGGTGTGAGATACCCATTACGAATGGCATCATCTAATTCAAATTTGAATACAACATCACCAAAAAACTCTAAGATTAGTTTGCTCCCTTCATCATCAAAATATCTTTTTGGTGTAGCACTCAAGCCTAGCCGATAATTGTATTCAGAGAGCAACCCCTGTGCGATTTTTCTAGCGCCTACTTTATGTACCTCGTCCGTTATAACGAATTTATCGGCTTTACACAATTTCACTAAATCTACAAATTTGGGATTGGAAAACGTCAAATGAGTGGTGACTATGACTAATTTGTTGGTAACACCAATGTTAAGATCATATATGGACTCAAAAAGTTCTCTTGACCATGCTTTTGAATTGCCATGTGCTAGTTCTGATTTTATATTCCACTCGTCCAGTGCATTAGACCACTGCGTTATCAAGTTAATGTACGGGCAGGCTATTACCACAAGCGTATGTGCCTTTGTAGAACTGAGTATTTCCTTAATGCAAGCAATAGCAGCTATTGTCTTGCCAGTCCCAGTTGCCATTTCAAATATTCCATGCTTGCCATTTGTTAGCCAACTTTGCACTGCGTTCTTTTGATATTTTCGAAGAATTATATTTGTCGGCTTGCTTCTACGAATTCCACGAGTGGCTTGTTCAACCGACTCTGGAGATAACTTGATCAAATGGTTTTCAACTGCATCAGGAAGACGATATATTTTGGTGCGCTTTGGATTGCCGTACCAAAACTTTTCAAACATTCGTGCATCATGTGAGCCGTATGTATCTTCATAAGGCATCCAGCTTCGATACGCCTTACATTGTTCTATATTGCTTGTCCATGCGCTTGCAGTTTCATTTTGAGAGCCGCTGAATGTTATAACATTATTTTCCTCATCAAATAAAATTCCGACTTTTTGATGATAGATTGAATTTGGGCCAAGGTCTTCAGTTATAGGTTCATTGTTTCTGTATGGAACTGCAATTTTTATTTCCAAATTTTTGTTTGCCACCATCCACGCAAGCGCAGCCACATGATCTTCTTGTAGCGTAGTGACCATGCTTAGTTTAGTTAGGAGTGTTTTTGATATTATCTTTTCAGGATTGCTTGTTCCATCTATTATTGCATCATAATCCTGTTTGGTGAATTGAACACAAGTGATAAGCTTCATTTTGCCACCATTTTGAATAAAATCGCTCATGCCGCTGGCAGTGGCAGCAAATGAGGTAGATGAAAAATATCCGGCCATTCTATTGTAACGCACCGCATTAGACAATACAGGTATGTAAAAATTGTTTAAGATATCATCTTCATCAGAATCATATATTGTTTTTATTTCTAAATCTCTAAATGTCATAGAAATTCACCAATTCCTTTGTCCAAATCTTTGCGGCGAACATTGTTTTTCCCAACCATCAACTGATCAAGCAATATATGCCGCACAACATCAAGTGACAATTTAGTTTATCCTCCAAATATCATCGGCATGCTTGACAAAATCTTCTTCGCGCTCTTTGATGACATTTGCGGTCCATTCATCATATTTGCACACAGTTTGTCGATTTATTTCAAGATCAGACAGCTCATAGTGATTTTTTTTCTTATCAAATGGCATAATCTTAACTCCAGAATTCAATGGCTTGGTAAGCAAGGTCAAGTTACCCAATGAATTTACGTAATCAGTCATTTCATCATCATATTCCTCACGGCCATGGAAAAATTTATCCTTGTCCCATTGATCACTATTGGATGGAAGCACGTATTCCAATGAGAGATGTCCGGTCAGTTGATCACGTCCATAATCAATGCGTTGATTTTGTTTTGCGAGATAAAGATCAACGCTACGCAAGATATATTTTGCTATACCAGATTTAGATTTGCCGGCACCTTCCACATAGTCTTCAAACATGCGCGAGAATTCTTTAGTATAATCCTCTCGTTTAAGTTCTTCAACAATACGGTTTAATCCAAAACCAGCATTGATAGAATTGGTTGTATCTAGCATAGCTTTTTCGATTTCGCCAGGACGTCGGCGGCAAATTGTTTTGTTTTTAAAGAAAAACTTGACAAGAATATGCAATAGTTGTTCATAATCTTTAGTTTCCCAAGTGCGATGTGCCGCAAGAAGCGGGACTCTGATGTATTTAGCTCCGAGCAAAGATATTGCTTCTGCATCATGACGTATTGAATCTGAGACTTGCAAGTTGGTCAGTTTTATTAGAAATTCTGCATCTTCTTCTAACTCTTCCACATATTGATCACATCGAATTGATTCTGATGTCTTAGTTGATGTAGAATGTGGTGACTCGCGTACTTTGTTTTTAATTATGCTGTAAGGTTTAGTTGACTTTAATTTGGCGTCATGGTACCTAGACTGGAAGGATTCCATAATGAATTGATCAGTGGTCAGTCCTTTGGTAACTATTTTATTAAACATTGTATTCCACTTTTTGTTTAGTATTTGGGCTTTGTTTTCATCGCATTGTACTTGTTCTAAAAGATGATTTTTTATACGATTTGTATCGGTAAGTTTTTGCCCTCTGCCATTGAGTGCCTCAAAAATTTGATATGGATTGCCGTCATTTGCAACGCTTAATTCTGTCACGTAATTATGTTTTAGTACATGGTTGATAAACATGTTCAGCTGCCAAGTATTACTGCCATTATTTGGATTGGCGATTGACGATTCGCTTATTCCAAAATGAGTCTCTAGTTCTTCATGGATATTTTTTCTTAAAATAGTGTAGCATCTGCGAAGCTTTTTTTGTGACACAGTATCAAGATCATTTTTAGTAATTTTATTGCCTTCACCATTCAGTATTCTTTTAAAAATATCTTTATCAGTGTCATTGAGTTCTAGTTTCCAGCTGACAGTAGAGTTTAAGTTACGGTATTCCAATATTCGCTTAATGTCCTGATAAATTTCAGCTCCTTGTAATTTCAAATCATCAAGAATATCACGAGCTGCGCAAAAGAGCATTGCAAGTGTGGTGAATCTTTGCTGTCCATCAATAATGAAATACTGTTCAGATTTGTCCTCAACAATAACGACAGGTCCAAAAAAGTACTGAGCTTTTCGTTCATTATCATCACCAGGATTGTTTTTTATATATCCAAAGCTGTCAATCAGATCTCGCCATAATTGATTGATTTCTTTGGAATCCCACGAGTAATCACGTTGATATTGGGGAATTTTAAACTTAATGCGGCTCATAGGGCGAAACAGTTCTGCAATAGAGC
Organism: uncultured Nitrosopumilaceae archaeon; assembly: GCA_964347915.1. Classification (GTDB taxonomy): domain Archaea; phylum Thermoproteota; class Nitrososphaeria; order Nitrososphaerales; family Nitrosopumilaceae; genus CAYGAM01. The sequence continues at coordinate 11,713 of CAYGAM010000044.1, forward strand.
GAGAATTAGAACTAAATTTGCGCTCAGTCATGTTTTTCCACCTCAATAAGATTCCAATGATCTTTGGCATACTGGTAGAAATCACTCATTGTTTCCAGTTGTGCTCTGCGGGGGCCTGATCGCACATAAAAATCATCCAGTTTGCGCTTTGTGGAAAATTTACCGAACTTGACATCAAAGTATATAGGTTTAGTTTTATTATAATGTTTAAAAAACCATGGTTTCGGACTAGACTTGACTCTAATTCTTGCTATCTGGACATTTCGAATCCATACAAAAGTAATGTCAACCAGAGGGCCAAGGGCAGTATCGGATTCTAGATACTTGTCTAGCGAATCCATTATACGTGACCGATATTCGTCACACAATTTGTCATTTGTTTTGCTTTCTGGATTGTGACTACATTTCAAATCTTCCTCAATTCCAGCGAAGCGATCTGCTACCGGCCCATCATCTTTTATTCCAATATTCAAATATCCTCCTTCTGAATTTAGAAATGACTGCACTGCATGTGGGATTTCATCAGTTTTCATGTATTCCTGGCGAAAATTGGGCTTGTTTTCGTTATACTGATCTTCTATCAATATTCGTTTTTCCAGTTCTTCATTTTTGTTTGGAATGATACGCTTCACTTTGCCGATTTTTCCAGTATCCAATGCAACCCGGACATTACCAGGTTTTGCAGGCTTTGCTATGAGTTTGACATAGCCTTCGTAGAATTCGTTGTTGCTAGTGATGATTTCAACATAATCCCCAATAGCAACATCGTTAAGCTGGCTTTCAAGTTGCATTGCTGACCGCCTCATGCCTTGCATATCCTGAAAGATTTCTAAGTGAAGAAACCGACTTTGTTATCTCTCTTGTACAATGGTTGATCTCGTCAATCGTGTTAAAGCGCCCCATGCCTATCCTGATTGACGAGTGAGCATCTTCCTCGTCTAATCCCAGAGCTAAGAGAACATGCGATGGCTCTACAGATTCCGCAGTGCATGCAGAACCGGCAGAGATGGCAACGGTCTCTGATACGGAATTTATCACAGCCTTGCCGTCAACTCCGGGAAAGCAGATATTCAGGTTGGCAGGCAGCCTCTTTGAAGGATGCCCGTTGAGCCTGCCGCCTGCTCTGGCAAATTCTTCCTGCATTATTTTGGACCATTTCCTAAACCGTTCATTCTCCTTGCCCATCTCACGTACGGCAATCTCAATCGCCCTTCCAAATCCCGCAATGGCTGGAACATTCAGCGTGCCGGATCGAATATTTCTCTCCTGCCCGCCCCCATGAATTATCGGGTCCAGCCTCACCATGGGATCAGTTCCTCTAACATACAGGGCGCCGATTCCCTTGGGACCGTACATTTTGTGCGCTGATATCGACATCAAGTCAATGTTTATTGTGTTAACATCAATCGGAATGTGTCCTGCGGCCTGGGCGGCATCGGAATGAAACAGCACTCCGTTCTCGTGCGCTATTTGTCCTATTTCCTTTATCGGGTGCAATGTACCGATCTCGTTGTTTGCAGCCATGACAGATATCAGTACCGTATCGTTCGTAATCGCATCTCGGACATCATCTGCATTGATCTCGCCAAACCTGTCCACTGGAAGATACGTTACCTTTTTGCCCATGCCCTCAAGGTGTCTGGCCGCATCAAGTATCGCATGGTGCTCTGTTGCGCATGTAATGAGATGATTGCCGCGCTCTGCATACCTGGACATGACACCCAAAAGGGCCAGATTATCAGATTCCGTAGCTCCGCTTGTAAATATTATCTCGCTGCTCTGCGCGCCTATTGCTCCTGCAATTTTTTTGCGCGATTCCTCAACCGCGCCAGCTGCTTCGCTTCCGTACCTGTGGTCCGTGCTTGACGCATTTCCAAATTTGGCCTCAAAGTACGGCATCATGGCATCCAGGACTCGCGGGTCAAGCGGCGTCGTGGAATGATGATCAAGATATGCAGTCTTCATTGCCTGCCCTCCTGCACTATCATCTCGTAAAAGTCAGTCAGATCGCGCACTCGGGCAAAGAGCGCTATTGTACCGCGGTTAAAGTGGGCGCGCATCATGCGGTTCATGTACAAGTCAGGGTCCAGTCTGTCCTGCCGCAGCCTCATAATCATCAGGGCTGCAAAGATTTCCTCATACTCCCCAAAGAGAACCGACGGGTGAATCTCGGCGCCGTTCTCGTCATACTCGTCAGGATTGGGAATAGACGGATCGTTGAGCGAGAGGCATATTGCAAACCGCCCGGTTATGTTTGGCGTAAGCCCGGTATGCCGCTTGACCTGGGCCAGCAGATTCTGAGACCTGTGGCTCATTTTCAGCCTACCGAGCTTCAACGTCTTCCTCCCAAAAGTACCCAGAGCGCAGCTCGGTTACGCCACGGGCATCATCAAACTTCATAACGTACGATCGCGCAAGATACGGCTTTAGCTCCGAATAGTATTCCTTTCCAACCTCGGCATCAGTAGAGAGAACCAGCACCTGGTGCGACGCCTGCAGGAAAAATTTCTTTATCATGTTGTCGCGATGCGTCATGTCCAATCTTGCCAGAGGCGTATCTATTACAAACGGCAGCGGCTTTCCAGAAGTTCTTGCAAGAGCCCAGAGTATCGCAGTTGCGAGCATCTGCTTTTCGCCGTTGGCCAGTGTGTCCTTTGGTATGAGCAGCTCGTCGCGTCCGTACAGCTCCACTTCAAAAGTATCCGGCTGCACTATGGCGTGCCGGACAAAATCTTTTTTGTGAATCAAAATCCCTATTGCGTCCGTCAGATACTGCTCCAGCAGGCTTAGTTTTTTGATCTTTAGCTTTTCAACATACTCGTCCAGTACAGTCTGCACCTTTTCCGTAAGATCTATCTGCACCTTGGACTGTGCATTCTTGTTCTGCTGGGATATGATGTCTCGCATCCTTATCTTAGTATGCCGCAACAGCGCCTCGCGGCTTGACATGTCGGACCGTACCTGCTCAATTTCGGCCTCCAGCCTGCCCTTTTCAGAATACATCTTGTTCAGCTTGGACATTAGAGGGCCAAGCTCATCGTCGGCCGGCGCGCTTGCAAGAACAGTCTCCAGCTTTGCAATATCTTCCTCAACGCGCATCAGTTCAATCGTATCCTGCTTGAGCGCAGACGCGTCTTCTGCGCGTTCGATCAGGCTTGCAATCTTTGCAGCCTGCGATGACGAAAAGTCAAAGACGCATTCTCCAATCGCATCGCCCACAGAATCGGCCGACTTTGCAATAAAGTCCAGAATCTGCCTGCGCGCATCGTCCGGCATCTCCGCCCAAAACGGTTCTGATTGTATTCTGGTACGCGCATCCTCAAACCTGTTCTGCACTGCATCCCTGCCAGCCTGCCGCCTTTGAATTTCTGCATCGTTCTGCATCTGCTTTTTCAGGCCGTCCAGGTGCCTGGGTATCAGGGCAAACGGAAGCGCGGCGCCTGCCATCTCTCGGATGCGCTTTTGGAGCATTTCACGCGCCGCCATCTTTTCTGCCAGCCGCGCCTTTGATTCTTCCCTTTTGGCAGCAAAGCCGCCGCCGATTTTGGATATGCCTGACTCAAGATTCTCAATATCAGAGTGCAGCCGATCAATCTCAGACTCTTTTTCCGCAATCTTTTCCTGGAACCGCTCAATCAAGTCAAGAGATTCTCTCTCCTCTGCCTCGCATTTTGCAATCTCCTGCCGGAGCGGCTTGCTGCTTGACGCGAGGTTTCGAGTCAAATTGACCTGCAAGTCCTCCCGAAGCCGCTCAACCATGTCCAGTCCCAAAAGGGAGCTGAATGACACCCGTATTGCAGCATCCTCGTTTCCCCTCTCGGCAATCTCTGCAATCTTTTCTCCGTCAAAGAAGAACAGGTTTGCAATTCCCTTTGGAATCATTTCTTCAATGAATCTCTGCCAGTGCTGCTCCTCCATTGTATCAAGCGGCATAAACTCTGAACTCTCATTGCCTCGCTTGCAGACGCTCAGCTTCTCTGAGATTCGTCCGTCCTCGCTCTGCCATGTGCGATCTACCTGAAACTCGGTCTCCTGGCCGTCATGAAAAAACTTGAACTGGACAAGAACGGATGCAGAGTCGGCCTGAGTGGCTGATCCCCTGTACCGATGAATTTTTTTCTCCAGGGTATCATGGTACTTTTTTTTCGTAACACGCTTTCCCATGGACGATATGCCGTAAAGGCAGAGCATGACAGATTCAAAGAGCGTAGTCTTGCCTGCGCCGTTGGTGCCTCCAATCAGGATAATCGGTTTTTGCGCGGTACACTGCAGGTCAAACTCGTTTCGTCCGCGGTAAACGCCGTAATCTTTGAGTATTACTTTGGTCAGCAGCAACTCTCATGCACCGTACCGTACCTGGTTTTTCTTTTGTTCCTGCAGGTCTTCTATGATATCGTCAAGATTGTCGCGCCACTCTTCTGAAAGAATTTTGTTTATTTTGCCGTATACTCTGGAATGGCTTGACATTCCCTGCGATTCGTACTCAACATTCAGCAGCTTTGATACCAAAAGGACTGGAACGTCGTTCTTTGCGCAGATCTCCTCCAAGACCTCCTGCTCCATGCCGCCAAAGCTTGCCAAATCTTCCGGCGGCGGCTCAAGTTTTTTGCCTGTAGCCTGTTCGCATATCTGGTATGCGGAATTCTTCCAGTCTCCCCTCTCCATCCGCCATATTCTCTGAATCTCGTGAAGTTCGGGTTCCGTAATCAGTTCAATGTGCGGATCAGGACCCTCCAGCCTTACCTTTTTCTGAGCTTTCAATAGTTTCGTCAGGAACTCCTTGCAAAACTCCATTGTGTACGGTCCCGGAACCAGGACCGACGAAGGAGCAGATTCTGCATCCTGCGGACTGGTATCATTCGCATCATTCTCTGAAAGCGATTTTTGGATCTTTTCATCAAATGCCTTTTTCTTTCCGTCGCTTATCAGCTTCATCTGTCCTGTCCGCCGCTTGAACGAGCGGACGCTGTTTCTGACATCCGGGTCCTGCGTCCTTTTGAGCTCGTTGCGCAAAGTCAGCAGCGGCTCCATCCACTCTTCGCCGTTCTCGATTGTATTTCGCAGCGAGACGTCGTCTGATACCACGGTGCATGTCCAGCAGCCGAATCTGCTGTTTCCGCACGACGGCGTGCTCGTATCCACTACCAGCGGGCACTCGGCAGAATTTGCATTCTGGTACATTGCAAGAAGGTCTCGATTGTTTGCGCCCCAGGGATTTTTGTTTTGGAGCAGATAACTCCATACGTCCTTTGCAGTAAAGTCTCTCAGCGGGGTGTAGACATAAGCCTGTGGATACTTTGAGTGGCGCGACAGCAGGCTTCCCTCTATTGCATACAGGTTCATCAGCTGCTTTCGGGAGCCGCTCTCGTCCTTTCTTGTTCCCAGGATTACTATTGCCTCCCCGTACTTTGATACCTTGTCCTGGATGAATCTGTCCGCATTTCTTATCTTTAATCTGTCCGTGCACCATCGAAACATCTTTGACGGCGCCGGAAATCCCCTTCCCAAGAGGCACACCCAGAAGCTGTCCTGGACCAGTGGACGAACCAGATTGGTGGAAATGGGCAGGCGGGATTTTTTGGAGGCATCTTCCATCATTCCCAGCATTGCGGTAATTTGCTGCACGACTTTGGGCGATTCTACCAGAGTGTCGGATGATATTACGTAGAGTTTCTTGTGGAGCCTGTCTTGCGGCAGCTGCGAGAGCGCGTTCCAGACCAGCTGAACCATGCATGTAGAATCCTTGCCGCCGCTGAATCCAAGAATCCACGGCCGATTGTCGCCAAGATACACCCTCTGTATCTCAGAATAGATGTCGTTCAATGTGCGGCCTGTAAAGACGGATTCGTCAGCCATCTAGGCGGCCCCCAAGTCATGCTCCAAGGGCTGAGCATTGCACGCTTTCAGTATCAGGCGGGCGGACGCCCGAATGCCGCGCGAATTGTTGAGCATTCTGCCGTTCAGCATCGCCTTGCCGTCCCATTCAGGATTGTCCTTTTCCCACCGTATATGGTGCAGAGCCCGAAGTTTTGTCCTCCAGGAATCCGGGTAATCCCGCAGCAGTACGTTCCCGGCCATTCCAAGAGCGCACAGAATGTTTGCATGCGCGTGAACGTAGTCTTTTCTTAGTTCGTACGGTGTCAGTTTTTTCTGCATCAAAAGATTCCATTCAGGAATGCTTCTGGATACCTTGTCCCAGTAACTGGCCGCCATTTTCTGCTTGTCTGAGCTTACGGTCTTTGTCTTTAGTTTCAACAGGTATCGCGTGGCGTCTGATACGGCGTTTAGCGTAAAGAGCTTGAGCGAGCGTCCTGTAATGTTGTTTCGCTCCATCTCAATTCTGCCGTAAAAAATATCCACATTGTCTACAAGCGAAACGACAAATCTTGCAAACGCGCTTCGGTGGTCGTACAGCAGGCCGAGCGACTTTGTCGGCTTTACTGCATGCTTGTTGAGATCTGCAAACATCTGCTGGCTTCGCGCAAGCCCGCGATCCTGAAATATGACTACGGAGATCTTTTCGTTTCGAAGCTCCGGCATCTGCTCGTACGCCTTTTTGATTGCGGCGCATCTGTGCTGCCCGTCGTTTATCAGTATTGTAGCGTCAAGCGGTATTATGACTGTACCAAGGTGTCGGTTCGGGGGGGGGGCGGCGGGGGGGGGGGGGGGGGGGGGGGGGGGGGGGGGGGGGGGGG
>CAYGAM010000045.1:0-9570 GCA_964347915.1 uncultured Nitrosopumilaceae archaeon
CGATGCAGGCCGCGTCTGCGCAGCCTGCAGAAGTACAGCAGCCTGCAGAAATCGACATTGAGCCTGCACCAGTTCCCGCAACAGAACAGTCTGGTGTCCTGGAACAGGTTCCTGCAGCGGAACAATCTCCTGCCGCAGATTCGCCCGTTCCAGCGGAACCGGACACTGATCCCGCAAGCCCGGAGGCGCCGGCAACTGATGACGGCGGATGCCTCATTGCGACTGCCGCATACGGCACCGAGCTGGCGCCGCAAGTGCAGATGCTAAGAGAGTTACGGGACAGCACTCTACTCTCTACTGATTCAGGCTCCTCTTTCATGCATGGATTCAACTCCCTGTACTATGCCTTCTCGCCTGGAATAGCAGACATGCAGCGGGAGAATCCAGTATTCCGGGATGTCGTAAGGACACTGATTGCTCCAATGATCCACTCGCTTTCAATAATGTCGCTGGCAGACGAAAATTCTGAAGGATCGGTGCTGGCGCTAGGTATTCTGGTAATAGCTTTGAACCTGGGCATGTATGCTGCGGTTCCTGCCGCTACCGGCATCGTCATAGCCAGGCGGCTTGGAGCAAAGGGTTCTTGATGCAATATGGCTGATATCGCGTCTTGACGACCGCTGTCTTTGGCGTCATGCGGGAAGCGCAAACTCGCGAACTTTCGCTTTGTCCTCTGGATTCTGCACTTGATTTGGCGCACAGGCTTTAATTAATGTCCAATCTCCAATTTTTGCATGATTGTGTCTGGAATTGACGAGGCGGGAAGGGGGTCAATGATCGGGCCGCTGGTTGTTGCCGGAGTATCAATGAAGCAAGCAAGCCTGAAAAAGCTTGCAGCGCTGGATGTCAAAGACTCGAAAAAGCTGACGCCGAGTAGGCGCGAGACGCTTTATAGGGACATAACCAAGCTGGCTGAAGACTATCAGATACTGCGAATCAATCCTAGAACGATAGATCGGAGGGTAAGCCTTCACCAGCTCAACAGGCTGGAGGCGGAATACATGGCAAAGATAATAGGCAAACTGGGATTGCACAGCACGTACGTTGATGCATGCTCGGCCAACAGCCAAAAATTTGGCGCCGAGGTGGCGCGGCTGTCCGGCAATAAGAACATCCATTCCCATCATCATGCGGATGAGCGGTTTATTGTAGTTGCGGCCGCGTCAATATTGGCAAAGGTTGCCCGCGACCGCTCCATAGCAGTTCTGCAGCGAAAACACGATGTAGGGTCGGGATATCCGTCAGACGATCAGACTGTGCATTTTGTAAAGCAATGCATCAGCAGCAGGCAGAATATTCCGTCATTTGTGCGCAAGAGCTGGGAGCCGGTCAGGCGCCTTGTAGACGCGGCGGCGCAGACTGCCCTGACAGAATTTTAAGACGCATGCTGGAATGCAGCGGCGCTGCCGCGTCAGAGCAGTACCGATTTGGGACAGGCTGGCGTCGCAGCGCAGCTGCATCAAAACGAGCCTGCATCAGAACAAGCATGCTCTGAAGCTGGATCATGCCGGAACAAAGCAACACCAAAGCAACATCGGAACAAAACTTCATCAGAACGCATCCGCCTGGCCGCATCGCATCCGCCGCACAGCCGCGGTTAGGCAGGCTCATAGCCTGCTTTGTGCCTGGACTATGACATGCTGGAATGTCCGCTTGAATCGAAGCATTGTGATGCGAACCTTGTGCGAAGGCTTGCCTGAAAAATCTGCTGCGCATCCCCTGCATTCTATTTCTGTTCTTGTCATTTCGCATTGATCTCTGATATCCTTCCCGACTTTGTCCGGCAGCCTCCCAAGCTGCTCTTCTGTCTTGCTCTTCCTGGAGCCTCCACTTTTTTTATGATGAGGCGCATGCATTGCGCTGCTTCAATTGAATATTCATCCAAATGCCCGTCAAGCAGCTCAGCATGCATTCCGCAAGCAGGCTGTTCCTTCTCTGGACAGTTTAGCGGCAATTCTATGCTGGTCTTCTTTTCAAACGGACTGCATGCAAGCAGTGCCTTAAGATCCGCATTTTTAATGAATCCGGAATCTATTCACATGCCAATCTGTCCTTGAATTTTGCCTTGCCGTTCATTTTGAACATCGCAGGCAAAAGCCGGCAGGCTCTTGGCAGCGCGCGACTCTGAAAATTTACAGATGCGATCCGAAGCAATGATGATCCGTGCGCGACGTCCTGCAGGTATAGTCATAGGCTTGACGGCTCATACCGCGCATGCACCATTGCATGGTCCTTGTCGTACGGCTCCAGATCAATGGCCTGGATTACGTCAAATTTTTCCAGCTTGGCAATTTCGCGCTCTGCTACCAGTCTGGGCTCCAGTACGGCGTCTATGCTCCTGCTCTTTATTACCAGCAGGAGGGATCCTCCGTCCTTAAGGTGTGCGTCGCAGTTTGCTATTGCGATTTTGGTCTGATCTGGCTGCGCAATGTCGCAGTATGCCAAGTCTACCTTGCCAAAGACTCCAAAGTAGTTGTCAGGACGCCTGGCGTCCTGAATTATTGGAACTATGTTGTTCCGGTTAGACGCTACTCTGTCCAGCAGCTCCCTTGCCACCCTGCTAGTATGCTCTACTGCGAATACGGTTCCGCTGTTTCCTACAATGTCCGAGATATGGCTTGCCGTAGTTCCAGTAGACGCTCCAAGGTACAGAACCGACGAGCCTGGCTTGAGCGGCAGAGTCTCCAGTCCGTTGAGCAGGGCTGCGGCCAGCTTGCTGCGATAGGGATCCCATGTTCTGTACTCTGTGCCTTTCTTTACAATCAGCCTCTCATTATACACGCGATGGCCGGGAACCAAGTTTTCGGTTGCCAGCATGCTGATGCCCTGAGACCAGATCCTAACGACGCCTTTTGCCAAATCGCTTTTTACTCTTTTTTTTCTGTTTTTTGCCGTCGTTGCGGCGCTGCTTTGGAGCCGGCTCTGCAAACTTTTCGCCAATCTCCTTTATTCTTACGTTAAGCTTCTCAAGCAGGGTGTCGTTCAAGCCGCCCTGATGAAGATCCACTCTTGCAGCAATTGCCGCTTTTGCAGATATTGTGCGGGCCACCTTGCCGCGTTGCCATCTTGGTGCGGCATGCACCAGCGGATGCTGAAACAGCAGCCCATGCTTTGGCGGGTTTGAGCCGGACTTGATTGCATGAAAGAGCGCCTTTTCTGCGCCAAGCACCTGAATCGTACTGGAAGGCATAAGGGCAAGTTTTTTCAGGCTGCCGGCTCTTGCAAGAATTCTTGCGCCTACGGACGCGCCCAGGATTGCAGCAAGGTTGGGAGCCGTCTTTTTCATGGCGGATTCAATATGCTCTTCTACCAGAGTCCGCACGCGGTACATTTCCTGGACATGAGACGACAACGCCTTTACGATTGCCAGGCTTTCCGGCGAGATGCTGCCGCCGCGGCTGTTTTCCAGCGCAATCATGAGCATTTCCACCTTTTCCGGAGGAAATCCTGCGGCTTCAAACTTTCCGGCGTCCAGTTCCTTGCGCTCGCCCATTGAGACTATTCTGACATATCCTAGCATGCTGTCTACTGTATTTTCAAGCTCTGGAAAATGCAGGCCGTACCATTCTCGAATGCGGGAGCTTAGAATGTTGATTTCTCGATCCATTTCGTCAAGCGCGCCGATTGCCTGCACTATGTGAAGATCATGACTTTCAGATATCTGCGACACCTTGAGCGACGACAGCTCCATTGCAAAGCTTCGCAGCTTGGATGCGGCATCCTGCGCGCTGCCTGCAAAGCCGGCATCCACCAGAATCTGCAGCTTTGAAGACTGCATCTCCTTGAGGCCCTGCTCTCCCATCAGCTGCAGGTACGTGCTGTCGCTCCTGAGCGAGTTGTACAGCGGGCGGTGGCTGACCAGAAAGCTTCCGCGAGATGATGCGATGTGGCGGTTGATATCCGATATGCACCCGCTGTTTCTAATGTCTGCATACTCTCTTGCAGGCTTGGCAAACGGAAAGCTCTTGATGCATTTTTTGCCTTCCAGTATTGCAACGCCCAGTTCTGTAAGTATGATGCTCTGCATGAATGGAATCATTACCGCGCCATTAAAAAAGATAAGTTTGGCTGGTTTTGCAGCATCGCTGAGCCTGCTGGATGCGACAGCGAGGCAAAATATGAGATGTGGCTATAATGGAACTGATAAGTGAGATCTTGGAGTGGACCCCTGTTTTTAGGACCGTTTTTGGCGTACTTTTATGCACACTTTGGCCGCTCATTTTATGCTCCTGCTCCCCAATTTGCGGATAAATTCGTTTGGTGTTAGATATTCCAGGGCCGAATGGATTCTGTTGCTGTTGTAATCTGCATATGCGTGGGCAAGCGCTTCTTCTGCATCCTGGAACCGAGCAAAGTCTTTCGGCCAGACATATTCTTTTTTGAGGGTTTTGTGGAATGATTCTATGTGTCCGTTTTGTTCCGGCGTATTTTTCCAGATAAAGTCGTGCCGTATGCCAAGAGACTTTATGGATTCTCTAAACTCTCTGGAACTGTACTGCGAGCCATTGTCTGTTCTTATTCTCAGTTTTGCAGTGTCAGGTTGCTCTTGCGCCACTGCATGCACCACTGCTGCGACTGCCGCTTTTGCGGTCGCAGAGACTTCAAACGTGTAGGACAGCCATTTTCTTGTAAACGCATCCAGTACGTTAAAGCAATAGCACCACCCGTCTACTCCGCAATGGATGTATGTGATGTCGGTCTGCCAGAGCTGGTTTGGGCCTGACGGCTTGAACAGCTTGGCTGCCTTATGATTTTGGATGTCAGATTTGCTCATTTTAGGCACGATCCAGCCTATTTTTCGGTATATTCTTTGGATTTTTTTGCGATTTATTGGGTTTCCAGTTTCTCGCGTAATTTGTGCGGCCATTCTCCTTGTTCCATATGTTGGACGCTTGCTGGCAATTTTCCTGACTGTAGAAAGTGTGTCCGAATCAATTTTCACATCTCTTGGCTTCTTGGCATAATACCACATGGTTCTAGAGATGCCTGCATAGCGTCTGGACTTTGTCAAAGATATTCGCGTTATCATCTCTTGTACGGCATTCATCTTTTGCTTCCCTCCAAGGTTTTTTTTAAAACCGAGTTGGCAAAGGCCATCTCGCCGACTAGTGTTTTGAGGTCGGTATTTTCTTTTTGGAGAATCGTGCTTGGGCTTTTGCCCTTGCGCGCAGAAAGCGCCTGCTTTCCGCCCTCCAAAAACTTCTCTTTCCACGAATAAAATACGCGTGGTGAAAGGTTGTGCTTTCGGCACAGTTCTGCTGCGCCGATATTGGTTGTGAAAGACTCCATGACAATTGCAATCTTGTCGCTGGCGCTCCGTATCTTCTTGCTCATACCTGCATCATCTCCTGCCCATACAAGAAGTGTGCATTAAGGATCGGTCCTATTCTAGCGGGGTCCTCGCCAATTGCATGTCTTATCCTGGGCTGACTTTGCAGCAGTACGGCAGATGAAGCTCTGCGCCAATGCAGGCTCAGTCTCGGCTATTCCTACGATTGCAGGCATTGCCGCCGAAAAGAAGCGATCTGCCTGCATGTCGTTTCTTTGATGCGGCATTATTCTTAGTCAAGAGTATGACGCGCATGGCAATGATGATTCCCAGTGCAGGAACGGCCGCGTACATGCCCAGGTTCAGGGCTATTACCGAGATTCCAAGCGCCAGCACTGTTCCTTCAGAGTTTTCATCTGCCAGCGACATTATTGACAGCGAATGGATCATTGGAGCAATCAGCGCCCTTGTGATATCGCGGAATGCAGGATTCTCCCGCTGCATGTCAGCTATTGCCGGCGAGAACGCATAGTACAGGGAGTTGAATCCAGACATGAACGAGGCTCCTGAATCAGTAGAAAGAAGTGTATTGTCCCGCAACTCTCTTAGCATCTGCACCTGCGGCGCCAGTTCGGTGCCATATGCGGCAGTCGCAATCAGGCATCCGCTGTCATCCGAAGACGGCGCCGGCGTACGCTGCACGCACTCGCCGTTCTGAAGAACGGTTCCCGGTCCGCAGTCTGGTTCTGAATCTGGTACGGCTGGCTGCTCTGCTGCAGGAGCAGGCTCCAGCGCAGCGTCCAGTTCTGCTGAGGAAACCGGTGCAGGTACAGAGTCGCGTTCTGTTGGCTGCGGCGGCTCTATAGGCTGCGCAGAAACGGGCCGTACCGAAGTCAGAGCGCCAGGAACATACCTTGAATACTCGATCTGGCCGGTGCACTGGTCAAGCGTGTTTACGGTCTTGGTTGCAGATGAGCCATCGCTTGCGCTGACTTTGAGCAGCATAATGCCGGCGTGCACGCCGGCAGTATATGAGATCCGGCCGTCCAAATTCTGAACTGTGTCCGGTACTGGCGTGAATGACTCTGAATCCGCAATCAAGGCGATCTCGGCTGCGAGATTGCTGTCCAGGATTACAGTGGTTGTCTGCTCGTTGCAGTCCCACATGACAGAGTACAGTCCGGCAAATTCTGCTGGAGCGGCAGCACCACCGCCACCGCCACCGCCGCCTCCTCCTCCTCCGCCGCCGCCACCACCGCCGCCGCCGCCACCACCGCCGCCGCCGAGCGGAGATTGGTTACCGCTTGTCGGCGCGCCTGAACCAGTCGATATGCTGCCTGTTAGCCTGGTTGGATTGCCGAGCGTGCCAGATATTGCATTTTGTGCAAGATCTAATACCGCTCCTGCGCCAATTTCAAGCTGCGGATTTGTCATCAATCTGATTGCATTCAGATGATTATTGCCAAGCACAATGGATATGATATCGCTGTCTGCGGTACTGGCAAGCGCGGCGCCGGACATGGAGGTGCGGCTTGAGGAACCGCCGTCTTTGACATACAGCATCCCCAGATTGATCTCAGATGCATCAACCGTCTCGCTAAACGTTATTGTCAGCGTTCCATCCCGATTCAGTTCTGCGGATTCAATTCTAGGAGGCTCATTATCGCGCGTTACTGTTACCGTTATTGTACCCTGCGCGCTGTCCTGTCCGTCGGTTACGGTATATCTGAACGAGTCGGTGCCGGCAAAGTTCCGGTCAGGCGTGTACGTAATTGTCGTACTGGTAAAAACTGCAGTGCCGCGCGGCGGATTGGATACTGCCGATATTCTGAGAGTGCCGCTTTGGTCCGGATCTGATATTGCAGGAGTTATGGTCACAGGCGCGTTAACCGTAGTTTCAGCAGATGTAGCAGGAGCAGTAGGCGGCCTGTTTGATGCGGTTATGACTGCGATAGGATTGTCAATCGCGGCCTCAATGGCATTTCCGTCAAGGTCGGATACGGCGCCCGCTCTTATGTCAAGCTGCGGCGTGCTCATTCGGATGATCCGGTTCATCTGAGCCTGGCTGAGCGTCATTGATATGGTATTCGAGTCAGGTACCGTATTGTCAAAGGCGGCGCCCGCCAGCCTGATCTGGTTTGTCTGGCCTGCATCGCTGACGTACAGCAATGCCAGATTTGCGGCAGAGACGTCTATCGTTTCGGTAAATGTGACAGTCATCTCGCGCGTGCCATAATCCAAAGTCGCAGATGCAAACGAGGGCGCGGTTCCTGTCTCATCCGCTACCGTCACTGTCCGAACAGCCGTATCCAATACGCCGCAGCCTTTGGTCGCATTATAGTGAATTTCGTATGTGCCGGGCACCGAAGTGTCAAGGCTGCTGGCATTGCTGGATACAGCTGCTCCGTCCGGCGTCAAGGCTCCTTCGTCCGCATATGCGCCGCCCTGCCTGACGGTTATGCGATCATCGCCGTTCAGAGTCAGATAGTTTGAGTTGTGCAGTATGGCTGCGTCAGTGCTTATGCCGTCCGAAAACAGGTTGGGAAGCAAGGGCTCATTCCACTCATAGAATGATATTGTGCTGACCGTGCCGGCATTGGCAGTCAGAAAGCTGCATCTTGCATATCCTATGGCAAGATGCACTGAGCCGAGATCTGATTCCGGAATACGCGAATTGATTACCATAATAGTTCGCGGCGGATCGCGTTGTTGTTCGTAATGCAATCCCAGTACGTCGTACGATATGCCGCCAAATTGAAATGTTCCGTTGGGAGCAGTAGGCGCGTTGTATGCTATGGCGCCGAATTTACGCCCACTAGAATCCCAGCCAGTTGCTTGGTCATTGGCAAGATATTCTGCAGTTATAGTAGCATCCCAGAGCACGGTGTCTGGATTGGCCGGGGGCCCAGACGGCGGGATGTCCGGCGCGCCAATGACTGTAATTGGATTGCCGGATGCTTCATCTATTGCATTTCCGAAAATATCTTTGACCGCGCCGGGCGCAATGTCAAGCTGCGGCTCGGTCATTTGAGCGATCAAATTCAGCTGCGCCACATTGAGCGTCATGGATATTATGCTTGAGTCGGGCATCGCATGATTAAAGTCGGCGCCGCTCAATGATACAGGATTTGCATCTCCTGCACTGCGCACATGCAGTTTTGACAGTTCAGTGTCAGAGATGTCTATCGTCTCGCTGAATGAAACGGTCATCTCTCCTGTATTCGCGTCAAGCGCCGCTGATGCAAAGACAGGCGGATCCGTGTCCGGAGGCGGCACTGCGGCCAGTTTGGCTATCTGGAGGCCGCGGTCGGTCTCGGAGGCTACTGCGGCGTATGTGGAGTCGCCCGCGGCAAAGACTGCTACGCCGCGGGCGCCGCCAAGCGCCAGGGTGCGGCTGTCCGTCAGTTTGCCGGCTGCAACAGGGTTGAGAGGATCTGTGACGTCGATTATCTGGAGGCCGTTGTCAATCCCAGAAACCACTGCAACGTACGCGGAGCTGCCTGCTGCAAAAGCGTCCACGCTGCGGGGGCCGTCAAGCGCCAGGACATTGCTGTCTGTCAGCTGTCCTGCCGCAATTGGATTATGAGGATCTGTGACATCAATTATCTGAAGGCTGTGGCTGACATCAGAGAGTACTGCAGCATATGCGCGGCCGCCTGCTTCAAAGGCAGACACGGCAACGGGGCGGTCAAGCGCAAGGGTGCTGTTGTCCGTCAGCTTGCCCGCCGCTTCAGGACGATAAGGATCTGTGACATCAATCAACTGCAGGCCGCGGTCAAAAAATGAGACGACTGCCGCGTACGGGCGGCCGTCTGCTGCCGTAAAAGTATCCACGTCGCGGGCGCTGTCAAGAGCCAGGGCGCTGTTGTCCGCCTTTGTCAGCCGGCCTGCCGCAGCCGGATTATGAGGATCCGTGACATTGATTATCTGGAGGCCGTCTTCAGTTTCAGAAGCCACTGCAGCGTATGTGAATCTGCCCGTTTTAAAGACGGCCACTCCCAGCGATCCTTCAAGCGCCAGAGCGCTGTTGTCCGCATCTGTCAGCCGGCCTGCCGCAGCAAGGTTGTAAGGATCCGTGATATCCACCAGCTGAATGCCGTTGTCAGTTGGCGAAGTCACCGCCGCATATGCAAAGCCGTCCGCCTCAAAGACGGCCACATTGCGGGCCCTGTCAAGCGCCAGGGTGCTGTTGTCCGCCTCTGTCAGCTGTCCTGCTTCAATTGGGTTGTCCGGATCTGTGATATCTACCAGCTGAATGCCGTTGTCAGACGCAGAAGCTACCGCAGCGTATGCGGTGGCTC
>CAYGAM010000045.1:9670-13433 GCA_964347915.1 uncultured Nitrosopumilaceae archaeon
ACCAGCTGAATGCCGTTGTCAGACGCAGAAGCTACCGCAGCGTATGCGGTGGCTCCTGTTGCAAGCACGTCTACGGCAGCGGCGCCGTCAAGAGCTAGAGAGTCAGTGTCCCGCAGCTGCCCTGCAGGCATTGGGCGGTCAAGAATGGCCTGGCTTGCGACGCTCACAGTTACAGATATCGGATTGTCGGCCTTGGCATCTATCTCATTTCCGAAATAGTCACGGACCGCGCCCGCCTCAATGTCCAGCTGCGGAGCGTCCATTTGAACGATCAAGATCAGCTGCGGCCGGGTAGGCGTCAGGGATATTATGTTGGATCCTGCTGCCGCACTGTCGCTGGCGGCGCCTGCCAGTGAAACCCCGTTTCTTTCCCCTTCATCGCTTATGTACAGCCTGGCCAGGTCTGCTGCAAGGGGGTTTATTGGCTCGCTGAACGTGATTGTCAGCTTCCATGTATTCTCATCCAGAGATGCAGACACAAATGACGGCTTTGTGGCATCTGTCACCTGAACTGTCCTAACTGCGGTATCCAGCACGCCGCAATCCTTTGAGACCTCATATCGAATCTTGTATGTGCCGTGCGTTGCAGTGTCGACAATGCCTGCATTATGGCTGATCTCTGCGCCGTCGGGCGTTACGGCTCCCGCATCAACATACGGATCGCCCTGATCAATGGTTACAGTGTCATCGCCGTTCAGAGTCAGATAGTCGAGGTTGTGCAGTATTGCTACAGGCGTATCTGCGCCGACAGAAAACGGCCGGATGTTCCGCACGCTATAAGTCCAAACATGAAGGCTGTCGGTAGCATGCGAATTTTCAAAACTGCACCTCACATCGCCCATGGCAAGATGCAGCGACTCTCGATTTGACTGCAGAATGTGCGGATCAACCATCATCGCGTAGCGCGATGATTGGCTGGATTCATGCAAGCCGGTTATGTTGTGCGTTTGGCCGCCGACGGCAAACGTGCTGCTCATAGTAGGCTGGTGATATTCGATGCTGCCGTATTCAGGTTCAGTACCCCAGCCAATTTGCTCAGTGACGCCGCCAATTATCCAAGGGTCCGAAGTTACAGTCGCATTCCAGAGCACGGCATCGGCGTTCGCGACTATGAGTATGATGCGCCTGTCCGGCGCATTGCCTATTGCATTCCCGAAAAAGTCCTGCACCGCGCCCGCCCCAATGTCAAGCTGCGGAGCGGTCATTGAGTCGATCCCGCTCAGCTGCGGCTGCGTCAGCGTCAGGTATATTGTGCTAGAGTCAGGCACCGTACGATTAAAGCCGGCGTCCTGCAAAGAGACAGTGTTTGAATCGCCTGCATCGCTCACGTACAGCCTGGACGGATCGGCGGCATGGATGTCGATTGCCTCATCAAAGGCAATTGCCATCTCGCCCGTATTCTTATCCAGGGTTGCCAGTACCATGGAGGGCGCCGTGGTATCCAGCACCTCTACCGTCCTGACTGCGGTATCCAGCACGCCGCAGCCCGTGGCGGCGCTGTACAGAATCGTGTACGCGCCTCCCAGCGAGGTGTCAACGGCAGTGGCGTTGCTGGCAACAGCGGCGCCGTCGGGCGTTTCAGCTCCTGCGTCCTCATACTGGGCGCCCTGCGCGACTTGTACGCGATCATCGCCAATCAGAGTCAGATAGTTTGGGTTGTACAGTATGTCCGCATCAACATCGGCGCCGCCGGTAAACGGAGAGCCGATATCTGCAGAACTCCACTGATGCGCGCCTGTCCCTACGGCATCGGCGGCCGAAAAGCTGCACCTCAGGCTGTCCAGAACAACATGCAGCGAGCTAAGCTCCGGCTGCGGAATGTGATCATTGAGCACAATGCGCGTATGGCCGCCCTGATCGTAGAATGCAGCCGCGGCGTACTCTGTGCCGTTCACAATAAATGCATCGTTCGCAGTAGGCGGGTTGTATGCTATGCTGCCGAGGCTCTGGGACGGCCGCCAGCCTTGCGCGCCTTGGCCGTCGTCTCCTGCAGTTATAGTCGCGCTCCAGAGCTTCTCATCCGCTCCCAGTGCAACAACCAGAATATCCCCGTCCGGAGAATTTCCTATGGTGTGTCCTAAAATATCAGACACGGCGCCCGCAGCAATATCAATCTGCGGATTGAGCATCTGGGTGATCCCGCTCAGTTGCGATTGAGTGAGTATCACCGATATTGCAGCCGAGTTGGGCGCCGCAGCATCAAAATCGGCGCCGCTCAAAGAAACGACATCTGCATATCCCTCATCGCTCGCGTACAGTTTGGTCAGATCCGTTTCAGAAGCGTCTATTATCTCATCAAATACGATTGTCAGCCTTGCCGTATTCTCATTCAGAGTTGCCGATGCAAAGGAGGGCGGCGTGTTGTCTGTCACCACAATTGTCCTAGTATCGGCATCCAGCACGCCGCAGCCTTTGGATGCCTCGTAATGAATTCTGTACGTGCCGCCTGCAAAAGTGTCAAACTCGGTTGCATTGGTGGCAATGTTTGCATTGTCGGGCGTTGTGACTCCAGCGTCCTCGTACGGATCATGCTGCTCAAGCGTTATGCGGGCGTCGCCGTTCAGAGTCATATAGTCAGGGCTGTACAGTACGGCGGCTGCGGCGTCTGCGCCGTCAGAAAACGGGACGGCAGACGCACCATAAGTCCACCGGTAAGAGGAGCCGGCATCAGATGATGCGAGGCTGCATCTTACATCGCCCATTGCGGCATGCACGGAGCCACGATATTGATTTGGAATCGGCGGATCAATCTGCAGCTGATAGTATGACGAGTCTCTCTGGTCATGCACGGCAGTTACAGTGTAATATTGTCCGCCAAAGGCAAATGTATTGCCGCCAGGCTTGTGATGCGCGATGCTGCCAAGTCCGGTCTCAGAATTCCAGCCGACTGAGGAGTCGTCGCCGGCGAGCTCCGAAGTTACAGTCGCGTTCCAGAGCACGATGTCTGATCCCGGAGCGAAAAATAGAATCGGCCTGTCCAAGGCGTAGTTTATGGCGTTTCCGTCAGGGTCGGATACGGCGCCTCCCGCAATGTCAAGCTGCGGCTCGGTCATTTGGGCTACCAAATCCAGCTTGTCCAGGCTGAGCGTTATCGATATTGTGTCCGAGTCAGGCGCCGCAGCGTTAAAGCCGGAGCCGTCCAGGGAGACGTCGTTCAGCCGCCCCTTGTCGCTGACGTACAGCCTGGCCAGGTCGATTTCGGAAACGTCTATTTCCTCGTTAAATGCAATGGTCATGCGCCCGGTGTCCGCATTCAAATCTGCGAATGCAAAGGCCGGGCGCTCGTCGGGCGCGGCGGCCAGCTTCACTATCTGAAGGCCGCTGTCTATATCAGAGGCCACTGCGGCATAGGTGTTCTGTCCTATTACAAATACGGACACGCCGTTGGCGCCGTCAAGCAGCAGATTGTCAGTGTCGTTCAGGTTGCCGGCAGGGCGCGGATTGTTTGGATCGGTGATGTTGATCAGCTGGAGGCCGTCGTCAATATCAGCGACCGTTGCGGCATACGTGCTTTGGCCTGCGGTAAAAGTGTCCACGGTGCGAACATTGTCAAGCAGGAGGCTGCCGGCGTCTCTCAGATTTCCGGCAGGGCGCGGATTGGCCGGGTCGGTGACATCTACCAGCTGGAGGCCTTTTCCGATAACATCTGTCACCGCAGCATAGGTGCGCTGGCCTATTTCAACAACATCCACTCCGTAGGCGCCGGCAAGCTGCAGCTGGCCGGTATCCGGCAGATTTCCGGCAGGGCGCGGATTGTTTGGAT
>CAYGAM010000045.1:13533-17393 GCA_964347915.1 uncultured Nitrosopumilaceae archaeon
ATTTCCGGCAGGGCGCGGATTGCTTGGATTGGTGACATCAACCAGCTGGAGGCCGGAGTTGAGGGTGGCGGTAGCCGCTGCGTAAGTATTTTGGCCTATTGAAAAAGTGTCCACATGAAATGCGCCGTTAAGCCGCAGATTATTGGTATCCGGCAGATTTCCGGCAGGGCGCGGATTGCTTGGATTGGTGACATCAACCAGCTGGAGGCCGCTGTCGCTGTCAGATGCCACTATTGCATAAGTACGATGTCCTATCTCAAAGGTGTCCACGCTGTTGGCGCCGCCAAGCAGCAGCGAGCCTCCGGAACCGTCGTCTTTCAGGCTTCCGGCAGCCTCCGGAGTCCCAAGGAGCCGCTGCTTTGCAATGCCCAGCGTCACCGCGATCAGATTGTCGGGCGCGGCAGATATTTGATTTCCGAAAACATCCTCAACAGCGCCCGCCTCAAGGTCAAGCTGCGGAGCAGTCATTGGAATGATCCTGTCCAGTTGTTCCCGAGTAAGCGTGGCTGATATTGCATTTGAGTCAGGCGCCGCGCGATTAAAGTCAAAGCCGCTCAAAGAGACAGTATTTGCATCCCCTTCGTCGCTTATGTACAGCCTGGACACTCGCGTATCAGAAACGTCCAGCTTTTCGTCAAATGCGATTGTTATCTCTCCCGTATTCTCATTCAAAGATGCGTATGCAAAGGAGGGCCCCGTACTGTCTGTCACCTTTATTGTCCTAGAGACGGAATCTATTGGGCCGCATCCTTGGACTGCTTCATATGTAATCCTGTATGTGCCGCCTAGCGAAGTGTCAAAGCCATCAGCATTGCTGACAATCTCTGCGCCGTCGGGCGTTTCAACTCCCTCGTCCTCATACGGATCATGCTGCGCCAGCGTTATGCGGGCATCGCCTCTCAGCGTCAGATAGCTTGGATTGTGCAGTATGGCAACAGTTGTGGTTGCGTTTTCAACAAACAGATCATCGCCGGCAAGCAGGTCGTTCCAGGTATAGGCTTTGGCGGCGGCGCCTCTAATGCTGGCAGCTTCAAAGCTGCACCTGCTGTCGCCAAAAGCAGCATACAGCGAATCGCGTTCCGAACCTGGAATAAGCGTGTTGCTGAGTGAAACTGTGTACCCGTTGTCGCCATTGGGATCAAAGTACAGGCCGTCTACGGCGTATGCCGTGCCGTTCAGGACAAACGTATTGTCCGCAGCAGGCGGGTTGTATGTTATGTTGCCTATGCTGTAGCGAACAGACCAGCCTAGAAAGCCCTCAAGATAATGGCGTTCAGAAGCTACGTTTGCATTCCAGAGGAGCGTGTCAGGATTCGCAACAGAAATTGCGATGCGTCTGTCCGGATCATCGGCGATGGCGTTTCCCAGAGGATCAGACACTGCTCCTGCTGCAATGTCAAGTTCCGGAGAAGTCATTTGGAGAGTCTGGTTCAGCTGATCTGGGGTAAGCGTCATTGACATTGTACGCGTGTAGGGCTCTGCATCGTCAAGAGCGGCGCCGTCCAGGGAGACAGCATTTGCCTGGCCTGCGTCGCTGATGTACAGTCTGGTCAGATCGGCTGCAGAGACGTCGATTGTCTTGCTGAATGTTACAGTCATTATCCGCGTATTCTCATTCAGGATTGCGGACACAAAAGCCGGCTCGGCATCATCCAGCACCTCTACCGTCCTGACAGCGGTATCCACCACGCCGCAGCCCATGGTGGCATTATAGTGAATCTTGTATATGCCGACTGCTGAGGCGTCAACATCGCCGGCGTTATCAGAAACCGCTGCGCCGTCAAAAGTAGCAGCTCCCGCGTCCGCATACTGCGCGCCCTGCGCAATGAATACGGCGTCATTGCCGTTCAAATTCAGATAGTTTGGGTTGTAGAGTATGGCTGCGGCAGTATCCTGTCCGTCCCTAAACGGGTTGGAAAGTTCCGAGCCCCAGGTGTAGAATGACGCACTCGGGCTGCGGGAAGTGCCGGCATGCTCAAGGCTGCATCTGGCAGATCCCATGGCAATATACACCGAATCGCGCTCTGACGGCGGAATATGCGAATCAAGCAGCAGATTGGTATCCGAGTCCAAGTCCTGGGCGTTATACAAGCCTTGTACGGCGTACGTCGCGCCGCCCAGGTAAAACTCCCTGTCCGCAGTAGGCGGGTTGTATGATATGCTGCCGATCATGTAATCAAGATCCCATCCGGTTGCGGCGTCGTCAATATGATGTCCCGAAGTTATAATCGCATCCCAGAGCAGCCTGTCGGCGCCTGGTTCAACGATTAGAATGCGCCCGTCCGGAGCATCGCCTATGGCGCTTCCCATACTGTCTTGGACGGCGCCTGCCAGCACGTCAAGCTGCGGGCTGCCCATTGCAAGTATTGCGTCAAGCTGCGCCTGATTGAGCGCCATGGATATTGTATTCGAGTCTGGCGCGGCGTCATTAAAGGCGGCGCCCTGCATGGAGACGGTATTTGTCTCGTTCGCATCGCTGACGTACATCTTGGTCAGGTCCGTTTCAGAGATGTCTATTGTCTCGCTGAATGCTATGATCAGCTCGTTCGTATTCCTGTCCAGAATTGCGGATGCGATCTCGGGCCTGGCGTCAGTCACTTCCACTGTCCGAACAGCCGCATCCAGCAGGCCGCAGCCTTTGGTGGCATTATAATGGATCTCGTATTCGCCGGGCATGGAGGTGTCAAGGTCAGTGGCATTGCTGCGAACAGTTGCGCCGTCGGGCGTGGCCGCTCCCGCATCTGCATATGCGCTGCCTTGCTGGACTGCTGCAGTATCGCCGCCAATCAGAGTCAGATAGTTTTCGTTGTACAGTATGGCTACTGTGATATCTGAGCCGCTCGAAAACTGATTGGGAAGTATCGTATCATTCCAGCTGTGTAATGAATCATCAGGGTTGCTGTCAGTGCTGGCAGTCAGAAAACTGCATCTTGCATCTCCAATAGCAAGATGCACAAAGCCGCGTTTTGAATGCGGAATATGCGAATCAAGCCTCAAAGTAGTATCGGGTGGGTTTGTTTCGTCTGCGAAACCCAAGCCCCGTACGGTGTATGAGGTCCCGCTCAAGCGAAACGTGTTGTCTGTAGTAGGCGCGTTATGCGCTATGCTGCCGGTTCCCCCGCCAGCATCAGGGTCCCAGCCGATCAGTCCGTCAGTATCATAACTTCCTGCAGTTATGGTCGCATTCCAGAGCACGTCATCAGGCTGCGCATCATCCGGATCGAGTACGGTGATCACAAAGGTTTCAGAGTCGGTGCCGCCCCGCCCGTCATGGACGGTTATCGTAACAGTATGATTGTCTCCTATTTCATTCTGGGCAGGCGTCCAGACAAGCGTGCCGTCGGATTCTGCAAATACGGCAGCTGCCGGAAGCGTGCCGCGCGCGATGCTAAAGGAATGCGCATCGGTCGGATCGGCGTCTGTCGCCGCGGACGTTATGGTTAATTGGACGCCCGGCCTGGCGGTATGGTCTCCTATTGGTCCCAGGACTGGGACGTTGTTGTTTCGCGTTACGGTTATCGTTACCGTGCCCTGCGAAACGTCGGTGCCGTCAGTTACAGTATATCCGAACTCGTCGGTGCCGTCATAGTCCTGGTCAGGCGTGTAAGTTATTGTAGTGTCATCATGGACGGCAGTCCCGCTGGGCGGATCCGCGACTGCCGATATTCTCGGAGTATCTGATGAGTCGGGATCCGATATGTTCGGCGTTATAGTTACGGGCGTATCCTCCAGAGTAGTTGCCTCCTCGGCAGGCGCCGCCGGCGGGCTGTTGGCAGGCTCTGTCAGATTCACTATCTGGAGGCCGCTGTCATCAGCGGAGGCGACTGCGGCGTAGGCGTTCTGTCCGAGCATGAAGACGG
>CAYGAM010000046.1:0-17325 GCA_964347915.1 uncultured Nitrosopumilaceae archaeon
GACAGGTATGTTCCCGGCGCCCTGTCTCCGATACAGGCCGCTTCCGCGCAGCCTGCAGAGACACAGCAACCGGCAGAACGCGGCTCTGCGCCTGCGCCGGTTCCCATAACAGAACAGCCTGATACCCTGGAACAGGTTCCAGCAGCAGAACGGGCTCCGGCAGCACCGTCCGCTCCGGCAGAGTCGGACGCTGATTCCGCAAGCCCAGAGGCGCCGGCTGCTGAGGAAGGCGGCTGCCTGATTGCAACTGCGGCATACGGCACCGAACTGGCGCCGCAGGTGCAGATGCTAAGAGAGTTGCGGGACAGCACTCTTCTCTCCACAGATTCGGGCGCCTCGTTTGTGTCTGGCTTCAATTCTCTGTACTATGAATTCTCGCCTGGGATAGCAGACATGCAGCGGGAGAATCCCGCATTCCGTGGTATCGTAAGAGCGCTGATTGCTCCCATGTTGTACTCATTGTCAGTAATGTCGCTGGCAGATGAAAATTCTGAGGCATCCGTTCTGGCACTAGGATCTCTCGTAATAGCCCTGAACCTGGGCATGTATTTGGCAGCTCCTACCGTTGCCGGCATCGTCATAGCCAGGCGATTTGGAATGCGCCGGCACTGATGCAATATGACTGATGCCGCACTTTCACCATAAATGAAATGCATTGGCTTGAGGCGACATTGGTGTGTCTTGGCGGAATCCTGCCATAAATGACCGGCATCTCTGTCCAAACCGCACCTAGCATCTCAGACTAAAGGCAGCGGTTCTGGGAAGGCTTTACTAATCTTAATTGTCCTCCAAGCAGAATGCACTTTCAAATCTGATATCCGGGAGGCAATTCGATTTCTATTGAAAGCAGCATGCATGCACTGCCGTACTTGTCTCTTTCCCGCTGCAAATTATCATCTCAATATCTGTCCACTCACCGCAAGGATGGAAAGTCTCTTGCCTGACTGTCTTGAAACAGAATCGATTCTTGGGGGCATGCGCCTGCTGTGCTTGTTATGCCTGCGCGCGCATCTGATTTTGGACTAATCAGAGCGCATTTTGCCTTGCCGCATCTGTTCTGCAATGCGGCGGCAGGCTGGCTCTAGTTTAGAATCTTGAGGCTGCGGCATACGGAATACAGATTCTTCTTGAGATCCTTGTCCAGCAGCATGTCCATTTTTTTTCTTACTGCGCGTTTTGCCTCATCCCTTTCTGATCCTGCAGGCAGCGAGAGCACGCGATTTAGCAGTTCGGAGAGATCCTCCCTAATCCAGCCATCCAGATTTGAGTATACCTTGGGAGGAATTATTGTCACTTTGTTTTCTACAACGCTGACTTCATCTGTAAAGTTCTCATGCTCCACGCGGTATATCAGAGCATGAATGCAGTTCTCAGATGTGGGATGCTCCAATACTTCTCTTGTGCGCGTGCCTGCCTTGTCCTGTGCCAGCTTGTTTTTGAGCCCTACTGGATCAACTACTATGCCATTCACTCCTATGCGATCTCCTGATGCCCCGGTTACCATGCCAAATGCAAATTTTTGAAATTCCGAATCTGGTATAGTAATAAAGACATGCGCGCCTTCCTTCATGGGTGGTTTTTTGCCAAACACAATCTAAATCTTCCAGTATTGTATTTAAATTAACGTCACTTTGCCGTTCCTGCGGGGCGCCAGGCCAAATGCGGCATTGCATTTGGCATTTGTACCGAGCCGGAACATCATCTTGACAATGTAGCGTCATGCCATGGCACCGCATCATTCTGATATGACAATGAGGACAGTTCCGGCAGCAGCGCCAGGACAACGCGCTCTTACTGCATCTTTGTTTATGGACTGATGCATCTGCTGAGGATGCTCCATCAATGCGATTTCAAGCGCAAAGTTCTTGCTGCTTTTTTTGCGTGTTCGGGCATGATTACGAAACAGATTCCGTCTGTTCTAATGTTGCGTCTTGAGGCCTTGGGGTGCCGGCGCATTAAATGGCGATGCCTGCCGCAGCCGGCCATTTGAACCGCAATGCCTGCGGCCACCGGCATGCGTACAAATTTGCGGCGCGCAATGAATGATTGTGCTGCGGGCATGATCTGACTTGATGCGTATTGCCGCATGGAAACTATTAATACCATGTGGAAATAATATTTACCATACATGAAACTGCACATATATCTTGAACAGCTGCTTGGTGGAGCAGCGCCAATCCGCGTCCTCCGAACTCTGATACAATACAAAGGAAAGACATTTACCATTAGAGGACTGGCTCGCGATGCCAGCGTCTCGCATCCATGCGCATCTGGGACGGTAGAAAAGCTGGAAAAATTCGGAATTGTACAAACTCAGACAGTAGGACGCTCTCATCAGGTACTGCTGAATGAGCAAAGCTATATACTAAAAAAAATCATAGAGCCAATGCTTGCGGCGGAAGAACAAACCTTTGTTCAGGCAGTATCAACTCTCAAAAAACACCTTGGCACAAAAAAAATCATCTCGGCTGCCGTCTTTGGAAGCGCTGCCAGAGGTCAGGAAAAGGAAGACAGCGACATTGATGTTCTCATAATATCAAACGACTATGAGCATGCCATTGCGGCAGTGTCTGATGCAGGCCAAGAAGCGTTTGCAAAGTTTCATTGCGATACGTCGCCGCTTATTTTCTCTGAATCTGAGCTCAAGTCAAAGAAGAAAAGCGATCTTGTGCGCTCAATTCTTAATGATCATGTCCTGATCTGCGGAAAAAGCCTGGAGTCTGTCTTGGAATGAGAGATATTGATCCTAAGAAAGCGCCAAATTACATTGCAAAATCCGAAGAATTTTTGGAGGTGGCCAAATTTTCCTTGCAAAATGCAAAATTTAACAGCGCAGTAGCAAGCGCCATACACAGTGCTGTTGGCGCATTGGACGCGTTGACTGCCTCACGCAAAGGAAAGCGGGTTCGGGCAGCCATACTGAAGTGCTGTCACTTGTCTCTGGAATACTTTCTCCACAAGAGTATCGGGAAATTCACCGTCAGTTTGTATCGCTAATTGGCAAAAAGAACGCGTCCGAATACCAACCAAATCTAATGAATCTGCGTGATGCCCAGGATTCCATCATGCAGGCAGAAAGAATTCTTATCCGAGTCAAAAAAAGACTAAAGCGTTATGCCCATGACTAAAAACAGC
Organism: uncultured Nitrosopumilaceae archaeon; assembly: GCA_964347915.1. Taxonomy (GTDB): domain Archaea; phylum Thermoproteota; class Nitrososphaeria; order Nitrososphaerales; family Nitrosopumilaceae; genus CAYGAM01. Next base: position 3,136 of record CAYGAM010000046.1, read on the forward strand.
GCGGCATCAATTGGAAATATTGGCGCAGACGCCAATTTTTCAGACAGCAATGAGGCATCTATCCTGGAAGCGATGCTGAGAAAATACTGCCTGCCGAAGATGCGGCATGATGCGTGCAGGCGGCGGCTAATCTCGCAGCATTTTACATTGCATCCTGCGGCAGCTTCCGGTTGTCGCATCGGGCAGCGCGCACTCGCATTTGTCCTGCTCTCTGCAGCGGCCGCATTCGCAGATGCGCCGAGGCGGCATGATTCAGCATGGCCCGCAAAGAACATGATCGGCATTTCGCTTTTTATGCCGCATCCTTAAGACGTATCCGGCATCGCTGCGGGCAGCGTCAGCGTTGACTTGACATGCGGCATCCTGCGAATCTTCCATGTGATTATGTTCTTGAGCGACTTTGCCGTATCTGAAAGCACCAGCGCAATGATATCGTACGCTCCGGCCGTGCCGTGCGCATCGCTCACGCCGTCCGTTTCTCGTAGTTGAACCAGTACGTCTTTTTCCCAGTTCAGATCGCAGTTTATCAGCACGTATGCTGCCTGCATCCTTGTCTCTGGCATGCTGTAATATCTTATGAATAATATATTAATCAGATCCGAATATTATCGTAAACTTATACATAATGCGGCAGCAAATATGTACGAATATATAATATTCAGACACATATTTCAACATAATTGCATTTTTAGAATGACCCTGGCAGATTTTGTACTGTTCAAGCATGCGGCGCGTACGTGCTGAACTCGTGCGGCAGCCGGCTTGCTGTACGCATGCGATTCATGCGGACATGCTCGCTTGCGAGCGGCGCGAAACTGCCTGCGCATGGAGCAGGGCGGGGCGCCGCCGGTTCAAACTGCATGGCATTATTCTTACGATCGAATCCAGTGACAGTCGCAATTGCAGCCGGATCTGCATCGTATTCTTTTGCAGTCGGAGCAGATTTTTCTTCTCCAAATAGGCGCCGTATTCATAGCATTACTGCGGCATCATCGCATAAAAAGAGGACGGTCATGGATTCTGCTGTGCCGTGCCTCAAAAAGACTGGCCATTAGTTTGCAAGACAGTCATCCCTCTCTAGCGCATCAAAAGCATCGCCCATGCGGGCGCCATATGCATGCGCATCACTCGCGTGGCATCTGATCTCGTATCGCAGTCCGGACTACTCGTGAAAACTCATGGACAAGCTTTGAAAGTTGTAATGATCGTCGTGCGCCGTCAAATGCAGTTCGTACTGCGAGCTCCCGAATGAATAATGCTCGCTGGAGTTTGCGTGAATTTGCGTAAATTTTTTGTAGATTGGATGCTGGTAAAACATATTCGCTTTTACGTTTTCAGCCCTAATGGCCTCAATTGAAAGCGCAATGGAATTTGCTTCCATAACCAAGTAAGCGGAAGCGGCCAGCGCGGCAGAGGCAAGAACAATGCACAATGCAACCAAAAGATGCTGAAGCTTGTCTGCTGTCATTTTATGCTCGCTCTACGCTGCGCCCCATTCGTATCGTGCATTTTCGCATTGTCCTGCAATGCCTGATTCTGCAACCAATTCATTGTCAAGATAGTCCCAGACAGTATCCTGAGTTGTTACTGCTCCCAACCACCGTCCTTTGTCGTCATAGCAGTTTAGAGCATTGCCGTATCTGTAATCTTCTGCAACAAAGAACAATTCCAGCACCAGCTTCCTGCTTCCATCACCGCTCGCCTGAATTATGCTCATGCTGTAGATTCCATCTTCGTCAACGCCGTACTCTTCGGCGGCATTTGGGTGGAGATCCTTGAATTTCTTGTATGCCGGCTCTGCCTGAAACATTTCAAATATCATTTCGCTTCTGTTGCCGTTCGTGATCTGCAAGTCCTGCACTTTGTATGACAGCTGAATGAGCAGGCCTGCCGCAATAGCCGTTACTGCAAACAGTATTGACAGCAGCACAAGCGTTTTTTGCAATGTCACGACATCCATGGATTTGCGGCTGCCGCTTCCAGAGGCTGCCGTACTATGGCGCCGCTGTGAATGACAGGATTTGGCTTGATGCAGCATTCAAGCCCACCCTTTATTTTATGATATTTGAGATGTCCTGCATTGCAGCAGGCAGCGCCTTGATGCGCATTTGGCGCACTGCCAGTCGCAGCATGCATTTGAAGATATCCGCAGCAGCGCCCGCTGCCACAAGCCGCAGCGAGCACGCGCTGTCCTGATTTTACCTGCATTTCTTTTGCCGTGTCATGAGCACTAGGATATGTTTTTTTGTTATCCATACGCCCAAAATACGACCTACTCATGCATTTTAATCTTTGATTTGGCGCCGGACTCGCGTCTTGGACGGCGCCTGAATCTAAATGCCTCTGGCTGCAGAGTTCATCTGCAGGCTCAAAGCGAACTGCCGCGCTCCATGCGCCGCAATCCTGCGGCGCATTTGCATTGCCGTTTCTGCCCGTACTGCAAAGACTGCAGGATCGCGCCTTTGATGCCGTGCCTGCGCTTTTTCTGAATTTTGGCAGGGCATGGTTTGCCCGGCCGGGCGCGATTGCATGTTATTATAGATGCCGCTGCAGAAATAATGCGTGGTCCGCACGCTTATGGAAAAGGCGCTGTTTCGCGTTGCCAAAAGGTGGATTGCCGGACATGACATGCAGCAGGCGCTGGAAGCGGCGCGTCATGCATCCATGCACAACAGGCATGTCGTAATCAACCGCCTGGGAGAATACCACACGTCAAAAAGGCGAATATCCCAGACAGTCTCAGAGTATGTTCAGATAATCCGCCGCCTCCGAAAAGAAGGAATACGCGGCGGCATATCCGTCAAGCCGACGCAGATCGGGCTTTCCATAAGCCAAAGGGAGTGCGTTAGAAACCTGGCAGATATCGTATCCAATGCGGCAAAGTCGCACATATTTGTCTGGATTGACATGGAGTCCTCAGAGCACACGGATGAAACGCTTGAGATGTACAATGCATTCTTTGCAAGGTATGAGAGGCTCGGAGTTGCAGTGCAGGCAAACTTGAAGCGGAGCAGGCACGATATTGACGACCTGCTGGGCGTGGGAGCAAAAGTGCGGCTGGTCAAGGGAGCGTACAGCGAGAAAGGCAGCATAGCATACCGTACAAGGGAAAAGGTAGACTCGCGGTACGCTGCTCTGCTGGAAGCGCTCTTTTTGCGGGGAAACGAATTTGCAGTTGCAACGCACGATCTGGATATGATACTTGAGGCAAAAAGGCTGTCAGAAAAGCATCCAAGAAAATTCGAGTTTCAGTTTTTGCGCGGAATACGGGACGATATCAAGCCGCAGCTGATCAGAGAAAAGTTTGCCGTTGCAGACTATATTCCGTACGGGAGCGACTGGCTGGCGTACTCGGTGCGGCGCATCCGCGAAAGAAAGCGGAACATTCTGCTTCTGGGAAGCTCGCTGCTTCAGCGGCATACGGTCTGAGTCTGCGATCGCATAAACTGCTGCAGGTACTGCCTGCCTCCGGCCCCCTTGCCCGTTGACCCCGAGCCCTTCCATCCTACAAACGGCTGGGCGGAGACCAGGGCGGCCGTCGTTGCGCTTGCAGCGCGGTTTGCATACAGGACGCCTGCCTGAACCCTGGCAAAAAACTCGTCCACCTGTCCGCTGTCCTCTGAAAATATTCCCGCAGTCAGCCCGTACTCGGTGCGGTTTGCCGTCTTTATGACGTCCTCAAAATCTGCATACTTGGCCAGGCATAGTATGGGAAGAAAGAGCTCTTCCTGCAGCAGCTTGTGGCCCTCCGGCAGGCCGGACACGATTGTGGGCTCTACAAAGTGCCCGCGCTCCAGCCCTGCCGGCTCTAAAACAGACCCTCCTGCAAGAATCTTGCCGTCGCTTCTTGCAAGATTTACGGCGTCGGCAAACTTTGACTTTGCCCTGCCGTCTATTACGGGGCCCATAAAAACCTGCCTGCGCCAGGGCAGCCCGATCTTGAGGCTTTGCGTCTTTTCGATTAGTGCCCGCGCAAACTCGTCATAGATATCTTCGTGGACGTACGCTCTTGAGCACGCGCTGCATTTCTGCCCGCCAAAGCCGAACGCTGCGTTTGCCACGCCCTGGGCGGCCTTGGCAATGTCTGCATGCCTTGTTACAATTACCGGATTCTTGCCTCCCATCTCTGATATGAACGGCTTGGATTCAAGCGCGGTAAACTCTTTGAATCCTGCTCTTCCTACCTGCTTGGATCCTGTAAATGCAATGCCGTCAACATCGCTGCTCTGAATCAGCGCCTGGCCGAGGATGCTGCCTGAACCTGGAACAAAGTTCAGCGCGCCGCCAGGCAGCCTGCCGTGCATCATATTTGCAAACTGAAACGAAGAGAGCGGAGCAGCGCTGGCGGGCTTGAGGATTGCCGTATTTCCAGCAAGAAGCGCGCCGGACGCCATTCCTATGGCAATTGCAGAAGGAAAGTTGAACGGCGATATGATTCCCCAGACTCCGTACGGCTTCATTACCGTCATGGTCTTTTCGCCCGGGTCTGGATGCGCCGTCTGCCTGCAAAAGCCCTCGTTCGCCTCCAGCTCGGACGCGTAAAATCTCATAAAGTCTATTGCCTCGTCAATGTCTCCCATTGCCTCAATGCGGCTTTTTCCGTTTTCAAAGGCGAGGAGGGCGGCAAGGTAGAATTTTTCCATCGAAAAGCTGTCTGCGCACTCGTAGAATATCTTGGCGCGCTGCTCGTACGGAGTTTCGCTCCACTCTTCCAGCGCCGTCCTGGCAGATTTTACCGCCTGTTCTATGTGCTGCGTAGTGCATCTTGGAAATTCTGCAAGCAGAATGTCCGAGTCTGCCGGCGATCTCACCTGGAAGGTGTCTTTTATGTATATTTTCTCTCCTCTGATTATTGCCGGATATTTTTTTCCAAAGCTGTGACGCGCCGCCTCTACTGCCGCGTCAAAGCTTGCATGAAATTCTTCCTCGGATTCGTTCCGGACAGCAGATCCCCATGTGTACTCGTTTTTGAATTCTGTCATGCCTGTCCTCCATAGATTGCTTCGGCAATTATTCGAGACGCAAGATGCGATGTCATGTCATTAAAGTCATAGTCCGGAGACACTTCCATTATGTCCATAGCCGCCATTCTTGGAGCGAGCGCTCTTAAAAGATATATCGCGTCCGCGCTGCTTATGCCGCCGGGCACGGGAACGGATACTCCGGGCGCAAATGCGGGGTCAATGCAGTCCATGTCAAATGAGACGTATGCCGGGCTGCGAATCTTTTGCAGGACTGCATCCCGGACAGCCTGCACGCCGCGCTCCTGCATGTCGCTTGGCGTAATCACCTCAAGTCCGTGCCTGTTGATATTGTCAATTTCCTCCTGCTCCGGAGTTCTTATTCCTATCAGGACGCTGCTTTTGGTATCAATGTACGGCAGCGAGTCGTGCAGCACGGAGCCATAATAGCCGCTTGCGGAGCTTACAAAGTCCGGATGCGCGTCAAAGTATGCCAGCGACAGCGGCCCCGTTCTCTTTGAGACTGCGCGTATTGTGTCGCTTGTTATTGAGTGGTCGCCTCCAAGCGCTATTGGGATCATGGACTGCGGCATGCTCTCGTACACGGAACCGATCTCGCTTCTTGATATGTTGCCATAGTCGGCGGCCGGCTTTGGACTGCCGTAAAACGGCCTGCCCATTGATCTCGAATTTCGCTCGTATACGTCTCTCTCGTTTGAGGCTTGCCTGATGCGGTCCGGCGCCTTGTCTGTGCCGTGCCGCTTTGAGTGCGAGCCCGAACTGTCCGGTATTCCCAGGATCAGATACTTTGCATTGCCATATTCGGCGCTCGCCCATGCTATTTTCATATCTGCATAATCCGCCAGGGCTGATTTGTGTCTTTTTGACTGCGGCATGCCGCTGTGCGACGACGCCGCTTTGTTGCTGCATGCAAAGAACGCGAAATCTGCCGCGCCGCGCATGCGAGGCATGAAGCAGCCGCTTACTACGGGGCATAGTAATGAGGCGCGTCATTATGCGCCGGCGCGGCGGTATGCCAGTACGCTGACGCCATGCTGATACCCTGATACCAATGCTGATACAATGCTGTAACGGTACAATACAGTACAATACCGAAATTTATGCGCTTTATTAACCGATTCTGCATACCACACCTGTATTGCATCCTTGCTGCCAAAAACAGATGCCATTGAGTACGCCTGAAGGCGATGTAGTATGCCGGATGTGCGGCGTTGTTCTAGAGGAGCGTTCCATGGACCGCACCAGCATATACGACTCGCCCGAATCTTCCCCAAACTTGTACGAATCAAAAGCGCTGGGCTCAAGGAATGAGATTCCGGAAATCGAAGGCGCAGCTTCGCTTCGCAGATTTTTCCGAGGCCGGAACGCCGTACTGCTTTCAAATTTTTCCAACGTATGCGAGAAGCTGCAGATTCCCGTGCCGGTGCGGGAGACTGCCTGGACAGAGTTTCAGAAAATGAGCAGAAAGGCGCATCGCAGGGCGGCAGAGCATGCATGCTTTGCGCTGTACAATGCGTGCCGAATCTACGGCATGCCGGTATCCGATGCCGCAATTATTGAGGCGGTAAAGATGGGATTTTCCAGAAAAAAAATTCCAAGCATGCTGTCGATCATCTACGGGCACATGCGGGACGGCTCCAGAATAAGGCGCATAGACGACAGGAAATACCGCTTTAACCTGACAATGAAGAATGCTCCTGAAATGGACATCAGAAAAAAGAGGCTGGCATGGCAGCTCTTTACAGATGTGTATGTCGAAGGAAGCTTTGAGAGGCGGGCCAAGGCTGCAATATCCGAGGTGCTCGCGAAATGAGCGCAAAAAGGATGATTCCGGCAGCCGACATTCTTGACCTGCCTGTCCAGGTAACCATACCGATATTTTCAAGGATAGATAAAATGGCGGACACGCTGCGAAAAGGCGGTTTTATAGGACATGTGGCGGCCGCCCAGGTAGGCTCAAAGACGTATGCGGTGGACAGAATAGACGCGCTGCTGGCGTACCGAAAGTGCGGCGCAGAAAAAGTGCCGTGCACTGTGGCAGCCGCAGCATCAGAAGCAGAAGCCCAGAGCATGCACATTAGGCTCTCTCAGAATCTTCCTGTCAATCCGTTTCAGGTTATTGCTGCCGTGCAGTATGTCAGAGAAAAGTTTGGCGAGGAGATTGGCTTTGTTCTAACGCCCGAGCACAGCAAGCTGGCAAGGCTGAATCTGTCCGGCGAGGTGAGATCAAAGATGAGCGAGTATATTACTGAGCTGGGCCAGAGACTGGACGACGTTCCCTCATTCTTTCACATATTTCGCGAGCTTGCGCGAGTCGAAGCATCAAAGCAGGCAAAGGCGCTTGACTCGCTTATTGCATACTGCGACAGCATAGCCCAGGCCGGCCACGCATTTTCACTTCCGGATTCGTTTATGGCAGAAAAGATACTGCGGCAGTTTGCGCCAAGACTGACGCCCTGCGCGCCCAAGACGGAATCCGATTCCGGCAAAGGCAAAAGCCCGGAGGCGGCAGGCTCGCGCATGCCTGCCGTCCCTGTGACTAGTGACTCGGACGAGTCTGCCTGCAGAATGCGCAGCAGCGGGCAATCAAGCTTGCAGATGCAGTGCGAATGCGGCCGAGAGTATGTAATAGACACAAAAGCAAAGACGGTAAAGTCAAGGACAGAGAGAACGGACCTGGTGCTGCTGCAGGGAGAGTACGGCAAAAAGGCATTCGGACTGCGCAGCAGCGATGCGGAATATCTTGAGCTGGACGATGACTCGGTTGTGCACTGCTATCATGGCGACCGTGCGAGGCGCGGCGAGTTTCTGATATTTTCAAAAAAGCAGCTTCGGCGTGAACTGCTTGCCGCAGTAAGAAAGGCATTCAAAAATGGATCTTGACGTCCTGCGCGCGCTCGTTCTGGTTGCCATGCTCGCAGTTCCGGCAGCGCATGACATTTCCAGCCGCACCGTGCCCAGAGATGTAATGGCGCTCTGCGGCATTGTGTCGGCGTGCTTCTTTGCGTACGGCGTATTGTGTGATATTAAGGGCGATTCGGGCTATGATATCGCGTGGTACGCCTTTGCCGCACTTGGGGTGGCGTTTGGCGCGCTGGCCGCGCGCCTTGGAGTCATGGGCGCCGCTGACGGATGCGCAATCGCAATATCGTCTGCGATGATGCCCTATCATGACGGAATTCCAGTAGCCCTTGCTGGGACGGTTATGGGACTTGGCTGCATGGGAGCGCTTGCCGTATCTCAGAATATTCTGTACAATCTTCAAGATATCAGATGCGGCAGGCCGCACTGCGCGGGCGTGATGATTGCACTGCGCCATATCAAGCGGGCGGGGGAGAAGTTTGCAGTATCGTCTCTCGGACTGCAAAAGGCTGCGGTGGCAGAAGACGGCGCAGTCAAGAACGGCTCTGGCGAAGACTATTTCGCGCCTGCCGATGCGCAAGGCATGCCCGTATGCAGCGCAATGCCTGCCGCAGCATTCATTGCCGCAGGACTGGCCGCGGCATGCGCGCTTGCGCTGATATGAGCGCGCGGCAGTACATGAAAGCCGGCATCAAAAGACCGCATTCTAAAACTGATCAAGACCGAGCCTGAATCATGGCAGAATGCCCAGGCTGCCTGCAAATTGCAGCTGCTGCCATGACTGCACAGCATCCCAAATCCAAAATCAAACTTTATAAGCATAGTCCAAGCCCCGTGACTTTGATGCGCAACGACCCTTTTGAGCACGCCTCAATGCAAGTTCATGACGCCTGCGACATTTTGGGCATAACGGACAAGGGAATGCGGGACTATTTGTGCATGCCTGACCGGCTGTTGCGGGTAAAGATTCCTGTAAGAATGGACGACGGGACTCTGCGCATCTTTACCGGATTCAGATCGCAGCACAACAACGACCGCGGACCGTACAAGGGCGGCATCCGATACTTTGATCCCAAAGGCGGCGCAGAGTACATGGAGCGCGAGGTAATGGCGCTGTCGTCATGGATGACATGGAAATGCGCAGTGGTGGACATTCCGCTCGGCGGCGGCAAGGGCGCCGTGTACGTAAACCCAAAAAAGGACAAACTCAGTCTAGGCGAACTTGAGAGGCTGACTAGAGGATTTGCATACAAGATTGCAGAAGTGATCGGGCCGGAAAAGGACATTCCGGCGCCAGATGTGTACACTACGGGGCGCGAAATGACTCAGATAATGGACACGTTTGGAAAGATGAGCGGCAACCGGAGACTTCCGGGAACGATTACCGGCAAGCCGATTCCGATGGGCGGCTCGCTAGCAAGAAATGTAGCGACCGGGCTTGGAACAGCATACTGCGTTAGGGAGGCCGCAAAGGAGCTGAAAATAAAGCTAAAAGGCGCAACTGTCGTCCTGCAGGGATTCGGCAACGCGTCCACATTTGCCGGGGAATATCTTGAAAAAATGGGCGCCCGAATAATCGCAGCAAGCGATTCCAAGGGATCCGTCATGCTTCCAAAAGGCGCAAAGATGGCGGCGCTGACAGAGCACAAGGGAAAGAAAGGCACTGTGTCCACATTTCCGCGCAGCAAAAAAATTACAACAGAGCAGCTGCTGGACACAAAATGCGACATACTGATTCCGGGAGCGCTGGAGAATCAAATCAACGAAAAGGTTGCGGAAAACCTCAAGTGCAAAATAATCGGCGAGGCTGCCAACGGTCCGACATTGCCCGAGGCCGATCCGATAATATACAAAAAGAACATACTCATGATTCCGGACATTCTGGCAAACGCCGGCGGCGTATGCATATCCTACTTTGAGTGGGTGCAAAACAACATGGGATACTATTGGGAATTTGACGATGTGGCGTCGAAAATGGAGGCAAAGATAACCAGGAGCTTTTATGATACGCTCCAGGCCTCCAAAAAGCACAAGATCGACATGAGAAAGGCGGCTATGGTGCTGGCAGTGGGGCGGGTAGTGGATGCGTTTGAGCACCGCGGCGTCTGGCCTTAGAGACTGGCAGCCGGCCTTTGGAGTTTTGCGGCACATCTGTTCTTTTGGCGCACCTGGAAAATGCCTCATTCTCAAGACGCGCCTTGTACCTGGACAGCTGTTCCGTGCAGCGCACCCTTCCCTTTGTAATGACATGCAGCCTGCGCCTGAACCCTCTGTCTACCTTTGTCCGCCGCTGAAGGCAGCTTGTCATCCTTGATGCAAGGTATCTTCCCTTTCTGTCCCAGTCAAGCATCATAATGACCGTGCCATACTCTGCCGCCGCATCAGCGCACTCTGCAATGCCGCCGAATCTGTGAAATTCGATAATTGCTCCTGAGTATCCTATGTCCCTTAGGGCCTTGACGTCGCGCCGCCCTTCTACCAGTACGGCGCTGTCTTTTTGCATGTTCAAGCTAGCCGTAAAATCCTCAAGCTGAACAATCTCTGGCTCTGCAAGCACGCCGTACAATGCTGCCGTGATTGTCTTATGTTTTGCGGCATGGAAACTCCTGATGCAAAAATGAAAAGATGCGGGAACTCTGCCTGATTCAGGCCGTATTGGAGGCCGCAGACTGCGCAAAATATTAGGCGGGCGGCCTGAGACTCTGAGTCATGTCTGATGTACTGGTGGTTCAAAACTCGCCCATTGAGGGCATCGGCACCCTGGGCAAAATGCTGGAAGACGACGGATTTGCGCTGAAAACTGTGCATGCCAAGAGCCAGGCAATTCCCAAAGGGGACTATTCTTTGGCCGTATTTCTTGGCGGCCCTGAGAGCGTAAATGACGGACTGCCGCACCTTGACTCGGAGGCAAAAGAAATTCAAAGGCTGGCAGGAAGCGGAGTGCCTGTTCTCGGGGTTTGCCTGGGCGCGCAGCTCATCGCCAAAGCCTTTGGCGCCAGAGTCTTTCCAGGACGCGCAAAGGAGATTGGCTTTTTTGACGATCTGCGGATAACCGGCCATGGAGCCAGCCTGTTTTCGGGCTTTCGGGAACCGTTCGCTGCATTTCACTGGCATGCCGAGACGTTTGATCTTCCCGAGGGCGCGGCGCGCCTTGCATACTCGGCGCAGTACCCAAACCAGGCAATTCAAATCGGTTCTGCGGTGGGACTGCAGTTTCATCTGGAAGTTGACTCTTTCATGGTACGAAACTGGCTTGAATGCATGGGAGATGAATCGCGGGAGGCGCAGAATGACGATCCCAGCCTGGCAGATGGCACAGTCCGCAGCATGAGAACATTCTATCGAAACTTCAAGGCAGAGTTTGGATTGTAGGTCTTGGGCTATCTTAGATGAGGCATGACATAGTTTGCAAACTTTTCTATGCTGCCAAAGTAGTTTTTGCCCCAGAATCGTATGACAAAGTGGTTGACGCCGGCCTTTTTGAACCTCTCAAATACTGGAATTACGTCGTCCGGCGTTCCGACTGCCGTAGACGACCGCGCAATGCTGTCTGGAATCTTTGTTGCAGCCTGGCGCATCTTTACAATCCATTCAGAGTCTGACATTGAATATTCCGTAAAGTATTTTCTAAAGTCAAATCCCTCTATGGATTTCAGATTATGAACCCGCAGAATTTCCGGCTTGAACAGGCTCACCTTTACGGCCTCTTTCATTCTAGCCCACGACTCTTCCGCATCCTCTGAAAAGTATACGTCTACGTCCAGCGCGTACTGAAACTCGTCCTTGTCTTTCTGGGTTCTGCCGTTCTCCTCCATTGACTTTTTGATCTGGGCCGCATGATCCTCAAACAGTTCCGGCGTATATCCTATCGGCAGCCAGCCGTTTCCGTACTTGCCTGTCAGCCTCAGCGTCCGAGTGCCGCCGGATGCCATGTATGTGGGAGGATGCGGATCTCTTATGGGAGGCGCCTGAAGGCAGGCTCCCTTTAACTGATAGTACTTGCCGTCAAAGTTTACCGTGTTGTCCGGCGACGACTTGTAAAGAGTCTCTATTACCTGAATTTGCTCCTCCCATTTTGATACCGGCTTTTCAAACGGAATGCAAAATTCCTTTAGGTTCTGCGCCTCGCCTGCTCCTATTCCGAGTATGGCCCTTCCGTTTGAGACGCGGTCAAGAGTGATTGCCGCGAGCGCAATGTTTGACGGATGCCTTCTTATTGCATCGGTTACGCATGTTCCAAGCTCTACGTTTCGCGTAACGGCGGCGATGGCCGAGAGCATGACCCAAGGATCAAGCACTATGGCGTTCTTCCACTGCGGCACATTGCTGTGATCCATGTAGAATACCGAGTCATAACCGGACGTATCTGCAAGCTTGCATGCTGTAAGAATCTGTTCCTCGGTGTAGCCTGCTCTTGCTACATTCAGTCCGTTTTGAATCCCAAACTTTATTTCGTTCATGCCCGATACAGGTGATCTAAAACCATACTGATAAAAAAGCTTGTGTTGGGCTCGGCATCAGGCAGCATGGCGGAACAGCTGCAGCGCTCTTGACTCGCAGCAACAGGAAGGCTGCAATTCTGATACGGAGATGCGTCTGGAGCGGAGCGCGCGAGCCATTCAAAGCGCTGTTTGAGGTGCAGAATGAGCCTGGCCGCAGCGCAAAGTGCCGTCCTGAAATTATGACCTTTTCGCTGAAATTGGCGCGTCTGGCAGAACAAATGCTTGAATCGGACATGTGCAGAGTACCGGGTTGGCGTTCTGGAGATATGGCACTCTAAAGCAGCCTGCATGCATGACCATGCAGGCGAGCCTGAAGATTTGGCCGCCACGCAATATCCTGATGAGCGTCCGGCTGCGGCGCAGCAGATCATAACAAAACTGCTGGCAAGCTTGTCCTTGTTGTCTTTGCATCATCGCATCTTGCTCATTCCTGCAGCGGCATTTGCCTGGGCGTCCGGCGCATGCCTGCAGTGAAGGCGCCTAGCTGCCGCCATGCTGAATCGCGCCGGCCGGCGCATTTGCCTGGTTCTGAAGCGGAGCAGACGCCGCCGGCAGGCGCTGATGATCTGATTGACATGAGTCGGAATCGGAGACAGATCGTGCCTGTACGGCAGGCATGGAAAGCCTGAATGAGGACGGCGGACTTGATACTGCGGGCTATGTTCGCATTGCGGTGCGTGACAGCGCCTAAAGTGCCTGCTATTGCAGGCGCGGCAGCCAAAAAAACATTCGCATGCGCGCATTTGGCGCGTTATCATTTTTGTCATGACAAGCTTGCAGCAAAGGCTGAGCGGAACATGAATTTGGCGCGTTGTCTGAGTCTGGACAGTAGCGTGCATTGAGCGGACGCGCCGCGCAGGACGCTCAAAAAATAACAAAGGCCGGGCTATTACAGAATGTTCATGAGCCTTGCTGCGAGAGAATTTTGCTTTGGCTGAAAACTCGCGCAGTCTTTCGGCTGCGCCGCAGTCCGTCCGACACTTTGTACAAAATTACGTCAGGCGCGCCCGCAAAAAAGAAACATTATTTCTCAGAACACTGTCCAAAAATACTGCCGAGCCTGACATGTAATAAAATCAAAGCGCGGCATTTCAAGCACCAAAAGAATCCTGCGCTTTGAGGTTTCATGGGGCTATTTTCTTCAAGATGTATCATGCCTGAAACAAGAAGCATGGCGTGAAAGCCAAAAGAACTGCCTGCAATGAAATCACAGCTGGAATTTGGTGAACCTGCTGTGGTCCGGCGCTGCCGGCCGCTTGTCTTGGTCGGCAGTTTGAGGATATTCTGGCAATTGATGATCATATGGACTAATCGGCATCCGGCGCCGCCTCTTTAAGGCGCCGTATTGGGCGTGAATATTGCCGCTTCCCGCCAATCTTGCGCATTCATCTTCGCGCGGCAAGGATATGCAACAAAAAACTCGCGAGGCATGATTGCGGCCTGTGTTTGCTTCGCGCCTGGCGCGCATACTGACAAGACACTTTTGCGTCCATACAACAGATTTCTTGCATGGTCAGAATGCGCCAGATGTGAGCGCACGTGCAGAGGCAGGCTGAATGAATCTTTTTTTGTACGGACATGGGACGACGCAGCAACGCGGCGACTTGCTGGAGTACGGGCATTTGCGTTGGGACTGTCTGACAAAATTTACGTCAAATTTGACTGCATATAGCATAAGATTCATGATTTGAGTGCAATTCTTGTATTTATTGTAAAACTTGTACAATAAAGTATTGTGGACATAAATGCTTGTGAATAAAACTGATAATGTCTTGGCAGCAAGAGTGATCTATTATGCAATCAGGTATGCTTATATGTAAGATATTATCCGAATATGATATTGA
>CAYGAM010000047.1:0-4802 GCA_964347915.1 uncultured Nitrosopumilaceae archaeon
GGGCCTGTATTATGCGGTGGCGCGGGTCCCCCTGCGGTTTTTGGGGTAAACCTTCCCCCCCCCCCCCGCATGGAGGCTGAGCGCAAATAAAAGCTGCGGGTGATTTGTCCATATTCATCATTGTAACCATTGTAACCATTGTAAGCGTTATCATTGTTATCATTGTAATCATTGTATACAGCAAGTCAGGCATATTTAAGTAATATTTGGGCGGAATTTGCGGGCATCACACAAATCATACAGTCCGAAAAAAACACCCTTGCTGCCAGTCAGCTGAAAAAATTGGCTGCATCCCCGCAGCAAAAGGCAGGCCAGAGCATCAAGGACGATGCAGTCTGCACAAACTGGAAAGCGCATAAAATTCACAATTGATGCTGCCGCGCCGGACTGTTCTGCAATGAGCGGAGATGGCTTGGCGGAGCGCGAAAGAAATGCGATGCATGGCGCGAAATCAACCGGCATAAAATCAAAAGCAAAGGCTGTCCTAATGCTTCCCAGAGCGCCTTTGCAGTTTGCATCATTCATGACACGGCTTCCCAGAAGGCGGATCGCGCATAAGCGAGCCGCGTACAAGCCATGCTGCGCCGCTTCAGTCATTCCAGACGCATGCCAAATCGGATGCTGGAAAAGAAAATTAGGACATGCGCCTAAAGCGGCGACTCCGGCCCGGCCAGAGCGCGCCTTGCTTAGCCGCGCACAAGGCAGGAGCAAAGCAGCAGGCTGGCGCAGTCGCTTTGCATGGATGGAAACTCCCCTGCATCAGGACGCGGCGCAGAAAATTCTGCGCCTCATTTTAAAAGCAGGGCAATCTGGCGCAGTATTCTTGCCGATGCGCCCCAGACGGTCTTATCGCGGTACTGAAACTTGTACATCTCTCCCATGTCCCTGTACTCTGGATTGTCGTCGCGCGACATTGTTTCCAGGAACGGCTCCATCGGAATATGCAAAATGCGGCGAACCTCGCCGCTTGCAGAAAGTCTTGGAATGCCGTCCAGTACGGCGGCAAACGGAGTTATTCGAAAATTGGTATTGAGCGTTTCAACGCAGTCAAGCTGTCCTACAACAAGGGCTCGATCAACATCCAGCCCAATCTCTTCCCTGGTCTCGCGGAGCGCGGTATCCAGCAGATCGTCATCCTGCCGCTCATGCTTGCCTCCAGGAAACGATATCTCACCTGCGTGAATCCTCAAGTTCCTGTTCTTTTCAGTCATGATTATGCAAGGCTTGCCGCCATAGACAATTGCAAGAACCGATGCCAGCCGTGCGGAGCTGCTCAGATCAGCATGCGGACGCATCTTTCCAGAAAGCGCCCGCCTCACACGTTCAAGGTTCACTTAGGATATCACGGATTATTCACTATTGAACATATCTTGAGAGATTCAAAGATTTTAACGGGGATCGAAATACCTTCAAGTGTGACCATACGGTACGAAATAAACCCGCCAAGAACCGACGCCCGCGATATTGACGGGAAGATGGCAGAGCAGATGAACCGAATAGGCAGGATAAGCGGGCTGTGCAGCGGCGTTCACGTTACCGATTCCGTTCTTGGGACGGACCGCGTGCCGGCAATCGATGTTGCCGAGAAGATCAAGTCCAGGCATCGCTCCCTTGAAGTTACGATAAGCGTGCGGGTCAGGGACAAAACCATGCAACAGATAGAGGATATCGCAGGCAGAATGCACAAGTCGCGCATAGACGGAATGCTCATACTCAAGGGCGATCCGTCAGGCAGGCCGGAATCCGGACTGATACCCAGCGCGGTTGCCGGCGAGCTGATAAGAACAGGCGCGGCAAAAAGGGACAAAGTCTACCTCTCGCTTCCCAGCAGGCCGGACTTTGCAAAAATAAGGGCGAAAATATCGGCAAATCCGGCAGGGTTTGTAACCCAGGTCATCCGCTCCAAAGGCGAGGCGGACAGAATCTGCAGGCATCTCAATCCGCTTGGATTCAGGATCGTGCCGTGCATTCTGCTGCCGTCTGAAAAGAATGCCGCATCTGCCAAGACTCTGGGCCTGGACTGGAGCTCGTACGAAAGCGACGCCGCAAAATTTGTCTCGGACATAGAAGGTGCGTCAGGCGATGTCCTGATAACATCTCCCAACGATTTTGCGCTGGCCTTGGAGACACTCTACAAAACGAAATATTCCGCATCAGGATGAAACGTTACGATTGCGGCAGTAGACTGCTCCGGGTCTATCTGTCCGGCAGAAGTAAGCCTCATGCCGGACTCTTCCGGCTTTAGCAGCTTCCACACTTCAAAATGCTGCGCCACATCAGGACAGCTTGGGTATCCCCAGCTGTACCGAAGCCCGCCCCGCTGCAGCCGCAGCTCGGATTTTATTCTCAGGTTTGTCCATTCCGCCAGCGCCTCTGCAGTCTGCACCGCCAGTCCCTGAAGATACAGCGCGTCCGCGTATCTTCCCTGGGCATCGTACTCTGCCGCAATATCAGACGCGGCGCTTCCCACGGTAACCGACTGAAATGCAACGATGTCGTCGCTGCCGAAATAGTCCGCAATGCATAGGTGACGAGAGCGCGCAGACCTTGGAAAGTCAAAGACCGCTTCGCCGCCCGAATACTGTACGGTCAGGCGCGTATCCTCGGCGCGGCACCTAAAGTATCCGTACACCGCGCTAGGCTCAAACAGGCGCTCTTTTTGGATCTGAAGCTGGAGCCTGCGCAGTATCTGCTCATGCTCCGCTTCCAGCCTGGCGCCGGCCTTTCCCCTCACTCCCCAGGACATCTTAAACAGCGACTTTTTGTCAAGCAGCGGCCACACTTCATCCATAGGAATTTCGTCTCCGGAAAGCCTTATCGGAACGCCAATGCTTGGCGTAGTCGGAGGCTTTGCAGGCTTGACGCTGCTTTTAGCCGGGGGCGCGGACGGCCGGGGCGCCTTTTCCTTCCATTTTTCCATGCTGCTTTGCCATTTGGCAAGGTACTGCTCCCGCCCGCTTCCCACAAGCGCGTCCATGGTCTTTAGCCCGTCAAACATCGTGCCGCAGTAAAAGACTCCGCCGCCGTACAGTCCGCCCTGCTTTGCTATTCTATTTACAAAGTTTGAGTTTACCGCAGCCCCGCCGCAGAGTATCGGCAGGCTCATGCCGTGGCTCCGCGCATGGTCCACAAACAGCCCCATCTGCTTTGACGTGGACACTAAAAGCGCAGAGAGTCCTACGGCATCCGGCTTTACCTCGCCTATGCGCTCAAGAAATTTTTGCAGCGGCACCTGCTTGCCCAGATCATGAACTTCGTATCCGTTGTTCTCAAAGATCGTCTTTACCAGGTTCTTACCTATGTCATGAACATCGCCGTAAACAGTGCCAAGCACAAGCCGGCCCTTGCTTGAGCCTGCTTTTTTTAAAAGGTACTTTTCAAGTTCGCGCACTGCAGCCTTCATGCATTCCGCTGATTTTAGGACAAACGGCAGTATGAGTTCGCCCGCTCCAAACTTGTCTCCCACAATCTTCATTGCCGGCAGCAGATCCTGGTTCAGCGTGGCAATAGCAGCGTCGTGCGTCCTGTCCTTCGGCAGGGCGATTGCAAGGCGGCCGTTTCGCTTTTCCAGCTTGGAGTCCGGAATTTTCTCGGATATGGCCGACACAATCTCGTCTTCGATTCCGTCCTTGAGGCGGTTGATGATCCTAAAGTGCGATCTTCTGCCTGCCGTCCAGGAAGGATCAATCTCGGTCCGGGCGGATTCGGCCGGCCGATCCTTTGCGTCTGCAAAATGGGATATTATGCCGGACAGCGCGGACTGTTCCGTATTGAATATGAGCGCCTCCATCATCTTTTTTTCCTTTTCCGGAATTTCGCCGTACGGGACTATTTCCTTGGCGTTGACTATGGCGCAGTCCAGTCCCGCCCGGACTGCATGGTACAGGAAGACAGAGTTGAGCATCCGCCTTGCATGCGGTTCCAGTCCAAAGCTGATGTTGCTCAGCCCGAGTACAGTAAACGAATCCGGAATGTGCTTTTTCACAAGCCTTATTCCTTCCAGCGTGCTGATTCCGGCGTCTGCAAATTCGTCGCCGCCTGTTGCCAGGGTAAACGTCAAAACATCAAAGATAAACTGCCTGGGCCCGAGGCCGTACTTTTCTCCCTCTTCAAGCAGCAGCCTTGCAGTGTCAAGCTTTTGCTGCGGCGTCTTTGCCATGCCGTCGGGACCGATGCAGAGCGCTATTGCCGGAATGCCGTACCTGGCCATGAGCGGCGCAAGCCGGTGAAATCTGGCGCCGTCGCCTTCAAGATTTATCGAGTTGATGATTGGCCTTCCTGGTATCTGGCGCACGGCGGCCTCTATTACGTCAGGATCCGTAGAGTCTATTACGAGCGGCGAGCCTATCTCCATGCTGATCTTTTTGACTAGCCGCAGCATCAGATCCTTTTCGTTTGAGAGTTCGGTTGTGGCTACGCATATGTCAAGGCAGTGGGCTCCGTCCTGAGCCTGGGTTCGCGCCAGATCAACCAGTCCGTCAACATCATCCTGCAGAACCAGCCTCTTTGCCTTTCTTGAGCCCTGAGAGTTCAGCCGCTCCCCGATTATCAGCGGAGCAGGCTGCTGCCTTATGCTTACCGCCTGGAGCGCCGAACTTATTTTAGGAATCTGCTCCATCATTACTTTCTGCCCGTGTTATTTCTAAAAATGTAGCGTAAAGACGCGTGCAGAGCCGCAAGGCGCGGCAGCCGTGAAAGATGCAGTCCGGCAAGGCATGGGCGCGGCTTTGGTGTTTTCCGCGGCGCGCCGCGGCAGCCTGCATGCCGCAAAACGGCGCGGCGCCATGCGCCGAGCAGCCTGC
>CAYGAM010000047.1:4902-17322 GCA_964347915.1 uncultured Nitrosopumilaceae archaeon
GCAGCCTGCATGCCGCAAAACGGCGCGGCGCCATGCGCCGAGCAGCCTGCCGGGTTTGCCAGTCCGTTTCTGCCCGGACTGAGCATGGGACTTTGTTCGATCTCATCAAAAGCGGCAACCGCATCAGCGCTCCTGCACATCCCGTACCCAGCAGCAAAAAGGTTCTGTCCTCCCAGGCTCCGGGACGGCTCTGGCGGCGGACGCTTCTTCTGATGCTGGCACTGCCGGCGGCGGCTCCAATATCAGGCAACGCAGGCAGGCCGCACTCGCGGCATGATGATTCTGAGTGTGCGCGATCTTGCAGATGCGGCACGTAAATACGATAGTGCATGTAGACGAACTCTTGCCGCCGCCCGTATAACAAACTTAAATTTGGCAGTTGGGCAAGCCAATATAGAATCTAAATTGAAAGAAAACAAGCTTACCTTTGCCATAAAAAAGGAGGAAAAATGGCTCACGGCGCAGTGCATAGAGTTTCCTTCAGTGGCAACCCAAGGCCGGAACCATGAAGAGATTATGGCCATGATCAGCGACGCAGTAGAAGAATATTTCAGTGCTTTTCCAAAAGAAAAGAAAAAGATGGAAAGCTTGGAAAAGGCCAAAGTGATAGAGATTACCGTCTAGCAAGCTTCCTGTCCTGTCAGAGAGAGATGTTTTGAAGATTCTAAGAAGATCTGGCTTTTTTCAAACCGGACAGACAGGCAGTCACATATTCATGTCCGACGGTATCCACAAGGTAACAATTCCAAGACATTCAGAGATTGCATGAGGAACGATGACATCAATAATTATACAGTCAGGATTAGGCAGAGAGATTTTTTTGAGATAACGACAGGTTTCCAAGATCAAACATGAGGCCAAGAATGACTGTACTGTATGAAAGCCTGTTCCGCTAGTCGCTTGCATCCTTTTCCATCCATACTACCGATTAGAAATAATGTCGTATCAGAGGTGAAATATACGCGCAAATCGTCATTTTTCAGCGACAATACTTGTGATCGCCAGTATATTTTGGGCCGCTTTTCCTGATCAGCAGTTGTCTTCAACTGCGGGCAGCGCAGCTGCAGTCAAAGGCGCTGATGCGATCCGGGCAGTACTCGGCATGATTCTGCGCTCTATGCTGTTCCTGCGCTGTTCGGCGTACTGTCGATCATTTCCCGAAGCTTGCGAATGTGCTCCGGTCCCGTGCCGCAGCATCCTCCTATAATGCGGACATTGCTGCATTCCTGAGCCATCCCGCCAAGGGCGTCGGCCATCTCTTCCGGAGTCATCTTGTATACAGCCTGTCCTCCTACGTTTTCCGGCATGCCCGCATTCGGCACTACCAGTACGGCATGGCTCTGCTCGTTCAGCCACCGTACGCTCGGAATCATCTCTGCAGGGCCTGTTGAGCAGTTCAGCCCGAATACGTCTATGCCCATGCCGGAGACCGTAGTATATGCAGCTTGAACATCTGTTCCAAGAAGCATCTTGCCGTACTGGTCAAGCGTGGTGTTTGCGATTATTGGAGCCTGCACGCCCGTCTCCTTTCTGGCCCGATGACAGGCTTCTACGGCCAGCTTTATCTCAAGGACATCCTGGCTCGTTTCAATCAGCAGCGCGTCCGCGCCTCCCAGCATCAGCCCTTTGGCCTGCAGTTCAAACGCTGCGCATATCTCTTCCAGGGGCATTTGGCCCAAGTCAGGGTCGTCCGTGCTTGGAAGATATCCCGTAGGACCCATGGAGCCGATCACGTATCTTTCCTCATAGCCGGAAGCTGCTTCCAATGCCAGTTTTGCTGCAGTACGGTTCATCTCAACAGTCCGGGCGCCAAAGCCGTACTCGTCAAGCTTTATTTTGTTTGATCCGAATGTATTGGTCTCAATGCAGTCTGCCCCCGCATCAAGGTAGTTTTTGTGTATCTGCCTTATCCATTCCGGGCGAGTCAGCACCAGTCCGTCATTAAAGCCGCCCCTGCCTTCTGGAAAGTCTTCCGGCGCAGGGCTGAGTTTCTGAATCTCCGTTCCCATTGCGCCGTCAAACAGCAGCATCCTGCTTTGCAGCGCCTCAAGAAAGGGCGTCTTTGGCAATATTATCCGGCCGCTCTCCTCCCTATTGTTAGTTTTCTGATAGAGTGCGGCAGTGCAGCGCATGACAGGCAGGCGCGGCATAAAGACGCCAAGCCGGAATGCGAAAAGCCTGCCGCCTGCCCAAAGAACTCGGCGAGGGCCGGTTTTGCGCCCGCCCATAACGCATCCAGCGGCATGCAAAATCGGCTTTATGCTCTGCGGCACAAGCCGCCAAGGGTTTGCGCTGACGCCGGGCAGCCGTCAGGCAGATGCGGCGGCCGTACAGCCTGTCCGAGGCCGGCTTTGCAGCATCAGGCGCGAAACGCAGCAGCGGCGTCCGGAGCAGTCTACCGCAGCCCCCATCTGGACATCACCTTGAATTCCACCCGCTTGAATATCAGTCCGTCCACTATCATGCCGAGCGCCATGATTATGATCATTACTGCAATAACCTGGGAGACATCGATAGTCTGCCGCCCCACATTCAGCAGGTATCCCAGGCCCAGGTACGAGAAGAGAATCTCGGCTCCGATAACGCCGCGCCATGCAAACGCCCAGCCCTGCTTGAATCCGGATATCATGTACGGAAAAGCCGCAGGAATCAGGACATTTATCGTAAGCTGGCTGCCCTTGGCTCCCATGTTGCGCGCGGCCTCAATATAGTGCGGGTCAATGTTTTTTACTCCGGTGTATATGTTGACTGTAACTGCAAAGACTGCGCCGATTGCCGTTACGAATATGATTCCCGAATCAAATCCCCCAAACCAGATCAGGGCCAGCGGCACCCAGGCTATGGACGGAATGGACTGGAGTCCCAGGACAAGCGATCCTATCGTCTGGTTTACAACATCCACTCTTGCCATGAGTATGCCCAGCACGATTCCGCCGCATATTGCGATTGCCAGTCCGGCTGCCAGCCTCCACAGCGTTGTTCCCATGCCAAAAAGAATCGTCCCGTCAGCCGCGCCGTACGCCAGATCTTCGGCTATCTCGTACGGCGACGGAAATATCTCGTCAGGCCAAATGTCTGCGTCAGCTGCCGCCTGCCAGGCTGCAGTCAGCGCGGCATAGAACGCGATCTTCTTTAGCATGCTGCGCTTTTGCGGCGTCATCTGCTCTTTTTCACCTCGGGACGCAGCTCCGCCAGTATCTCCTGCTGGAACGGAACAAGGCTGTCGTCCTCTGGAACCCGCGGATGCCTGTACGATATCGGCATCTCTCTTTTTATCACGGACGGCCTGCCGCTGAAGACGGCCACCTTTGTTCCAAGTACGGTAGCCTCCGTTACGTTATGCGTGACAAACAGAATTGTTTTTTTGGTCTTTTTCCATATCAGCTGCATCTCTACAAGCAGCAGATCGCGAGTCTGCGCGTCCAGCGCGGCAAAGGGCTCGTCCATGAGCAGCACGTCCGGGTCCATTACCAGCGCCCTTGCAATTGCGACGCGCTGCTTCATTCCAGTAGAGAGCTGGTACGTATACGAGCCTGCAAAGTTTGTCAGCTGCATCATGTCCAGGTATCGTCCCGATATTTCCGACCGCTCGCTCTTTGGAATGCCCGCCATCTTGAGCCCAAACTCGACATTGTCAGACACCCGAAGCCACGGAAACAGCGCGCCCTCCTGAAACACCATGATTCTTTCCGGGCTTGGCGCCGAAACCGGCTTGCCGTCAAAAAGTATCTCGCCTTCGTCCGGAGTCTCCATGCCGGCTGCGATTCTGAGGAATGTGGACTTGCCGCAGCCGGACGGCCCCACAAGGCACAGAAACTCTCCGGCGCCAACGCTCAAGTTTATTCCGTCCAGCGCCTTTAGCCTGTGCTTTTCGTGCTGAAAGTATTTTACAATATTCCTGGCTTCCAGCTTGTACACTGCTACATGCCTCCCCTGTGCAGCATGCCGTCAAGGCTGTAGCCGTCCCGTCCAAGATACCCCAGCGAATCGGCCCGCTCCGCAAATGTTGCAATGGAGTCTGGTACGGGGTCGGACGTAATTTCGATGTTGGAT
Organism: uncultured Nitrosopumilaceae archaeon; assembly: GCA_964347915.1. GTDB lineage: Archaea > Thermoproteota > Nitrososphaeria > Nitrososphaerales > Nitrosopumilaceae > CAYGAM01. The sequence continues at coordinate 8,956 of CAYGAM010000047.1, forward strand.
AGCGCCTCTGCTACGATGTCTTCCGGAAACGAGCTTCCCAGCAGGCGCTCTACATGATCGGTGAACACGGATCTTGCCTCCTGCGGGTTTTGGTTTATCCACAGTACCGTATCATCGTGCGCGCTCAGCCACGCCTCTACAATATCAGGATTCTCTCTTACGTACGCCTCTCGTCCCACCAGCAGGACAGATGCAAACCTGCCGTCAGGCCACAGCTCTTCCTCCTGAAAGACGCGCGTTCCGTTGAGCTGATTCACCAGTATGGTAGCCCATGGTTCCGGCACCCAGGCTGCATCAATATCGCCCTTGGCAAACAGCGAATAGATCTCAGGATTTGGAAGGTTTAGCACGTGAACAGAGCCGCCCCTGTCGGCTGTCTGCAGATTCCGGACTGCAAGATAGTGCCGCAGTGAAACGTCCTGGGTGTTGGCAATCTGCGGCGCGGCCACAGTCATGCCTGCAAGGCTGCCGGCCTCGATCAGATCAGAGTCAGGATGCGACACCAGGCTTGCCCCTCCGCTGGCGGCTCCTGCCAGCACGACTATGCTTCGATCCTGCGACCTGATGAATCCGTTAATGGCGGGTCCAGGTCCCACGTATGCAAGATCGACTGACTCGGCAAACATTGACTCAATTGTCTGCGGTCCGCTGTCAAACAGCCGCTGCTCTATGCGCGTCTGGTTCAGCTCGTCTTGAAATGCTCCCCGCTCAAGCCCTGCTATCGGAACAATGTGCCCCACATTTGCAAAGTACGACACACGCACTGATCTCTCCTGCCCGACTCCCGCATCCAGCATTGACGCGGCAGCTGCTGCTGCGATTATTCCTATTGCAACTCCGGATATGATTTTAATTTTCATAAAACAGCGTTATATATGTGACTGATAAATAACAATCGAATTTTAGCTCAAGCTATAGCAGGGCGCGGGCGGCAATGCGGCGAATTTGCGCGGCACTCAAACTGCATCGGCACGAAAGCGGCAGGCATGCCTTGCAGCGCGGCGTCCCCGTCAGCCTTTTGCCCGCATTGCCATGCAAAAACAATTCTGCAGGCAGTCGGACTCAAGCGCAGAGGACGCTGCAAAATTTCAGGCAGGAATGCCAGGCAGGCAACGCGCAGGACATATCGCAGCTCAAAGTGCGGCGCAGACAAATCAGGATGCAGGATGCAGCGCGGGCAGGTCACGGCACAGGCAGGCGGCGATGCAGGAAAACAGGCCGGGATGCAGGCAATTCAGGATGCAGGCAGGAGACAGATTAATTTAGGGACAGATGCATGCAGTGCATGGCGCGCTGCGGCTTTAGCATGCGCGGCGCAACGTCCTGCTTATAGCGGCGGCTAAAAGCTTCTGAACGCGTGCGAACATGATCGCAGGAAGGCGCCTTTTGATGATCAAAGACTTTCAATCTCCGCCATATGCGTCGATATTTTAGGACATACAGGCTGCAAAACTTCATCGGTATCAAAATCAGGGCGCGATGCCAGGCGCGGCGCCTATTTTTTTGCATGAGATGCGGCAAACTCTACCATCTCGCGCGGAATGTTTTTGCGGGCAACGCTGGCCAGCCCCTTGAATTCTACAGTATTGTTCACTTCGTGGACAACCAGCCCCCTGCTCTCATCTTCCATCATGTCTATTCCCAGAATTCCGCCGCCGGCAGCCTGAGACGCCCGCGCCGCCATGTCCTCAAGCTCGCCGGTAATCTCGCACAGGTTGGGGTCTCCTCCGACTGCAAGGTTTGTCTTGAAGCCTCCGGACGACAGCCTGTACATTGCAGCAATGGTGCGGTCGCCGACTGTGATGACCCGTATGTCTCTGGGCGGCCGCTTGACTTCCTCCTGCAGGTAGTATATTCTGTCGTGCGGCGAGTCTGTGAGCTCCCTGGTTTCTATTACGGCATCAATTGTATCCTTGTCCCGAATAGGCATGACGCCCCGCCCCCAGCTTCCGACTATCGGCTTTATCACAAGAGGATAGCCTGTGCGAGATATGCTCTCAAGCGCGGAATCCTTGGAAAATGCAAAGTATGTGCGCGGAGTCGGCACATTGTTCCGCCGCAGCTGCAGCGTCATTACCAGCTTGTTTCCGCACCGGCTTGCAGTGTCATAGCTGTTGATTACAGGCACCTGCAGAAACTCCAGGCATGAGGCAAGATAGAGTCCGCGAAAATAGCTCACGCATCGTCCCAGGACCGCATCGCCAAAGTCAAAGTCCGGCGCCCTGCTCTCCGTGTCAATCTGCGCCATCTTGGCGTCTATCATTACGGTATCGCATCCAAGCGATGCGGCCTCTTTTTGCAGCATCTTTTCTTCTGATCTTAGGCGATCAAAGGCAATGCCAATCTTTGGCATTACTCTCCCCAGTCTTCACCGACAGTCTCTGCCTGCTTTAGTTCGATATCAGAGCCCGTCTTTTTCGATATTTCATAGTCTGCGCCGCAGTCCGGGCAGGAGATAATCTCGCCTACGGCAGCGTCGTCTGGAACAGCGATGCCCGCATCGCATTCTGGGCAATTCATGCTATTCGCGCCTTTTTTCTCGTAATTTATTAGCTTCTGTAGATTGAAGCCCCCACAGCTCTACAAATCCTCCAGCCAGCCTCTGATCGAACGCAGAGTCCCTGCCGTATGTTGCAAGCTCGCGATTGTACAGCGAATGATCCGACTTTCTTCCTACGACCCGCATGCTTCCCTTGTACAGCTTGAGGCGCACTGTACCCGATACTGCATCCTGGGCGCTCTCAATAAAGGCGTCAATGTTTTCGCGGAGCGGATCCTCCCATAATCCAGAATATGCAAGATTGGCCCATTCGTCGTCCAGTACGGATTTTAGCCTGGTCTGATGCTTGGTATGCACCATCTTTTCCAAGTCGGCATGCGCTTCAATTATGCACAAGGCTCCGGGAGTCTCATATACCTCTCGTGACTTTACTCCCACCACGCGATCTTCTATGTGATCTACAATTCCCACTCCCGCTGCTCCGGCTTTTTTGTTGACATACTCGATCAAATTTACGAGAGAGCGCGCTCTGCCATCGGCAGACACGGGAACGCCGTTTAAAAATTTCAGCTCAAGGTACGAAGGCTCGTCTACGCCTTGAGCGTCAACCCAGATGAACGCGTCGTCTGGCGGTTCTGCGTATGGGTCCTCCAGCACGCCGCCTTCCAGCGCCCGCCCCCAGAGGTTTTGATCTATGCTGAACCTTCGTGCTTCGATATCTATTGCAATGCCGTGCTCCTTTGCAAACTCCAGCTCTTCAGGCCTGTCAAGGTTCAAGTCGCGTATTGGCGCAATTATCGGCAGTTCTGATCCAGCCCGCAGTGATACGTCAAACCGCACTTGATCGTTTCCCTTGCCGGAGCATCCGTGCGCCAGAACGTTTGCCTTTTCCTTTGCCGCAACCTCCAAAATCTTTCTTGCAATAAGCGGGCGGGCAAGGGCGGTCGCAAGGCAGTACTTTTTTTGGTACAATGCATTTGCCTTGATGGATGGCAGCACAAAGTCTCGGGCAAACTCAGCCTTTGCATTTATCGTATAATGCTTTTTGACTCCCAGCTCGCGGGCTTTGGCTGATATCTTTTTTGGGTCATCTCCCTGTCCTACATCCACGGTAACGGTTACGACATCCATGTCGTGCTTGTCCTGCAGGTAGCGCACTACTACCGAAGTGTCAAGCCCTCCAGAGAATGCAAGAACAGCCTTGGCCATTGCGTGCCGTTTTTCAGGTTGGAATTTATCTCTTATGGAGGAACGAGATGCAAGTGTGCCGGTCAGTGATTTTCATGCACGCAACGAGCCGGCTTGCGCGAGTCAGTTAAGAACGGCGAACTCTTATGACTATGACATCACGCGCGATGACGCAGGCAAGGACAGGCTGAACTCATTAAGCCTGCACATATCAGGCGGGCCGACCATGTTCAGAAATTTGAATTTTTATGGCGTGCTCATTCATAGTTTCTGCGACCTTGCCTTCAAGAGCTGTTCCAGTATCCATCAAAGGCGCCAAATATTGAGACACGCCGTTATCCAAAAGTCCAAGATTCTCGCCGCCGCATTGAATTTTGATCGCATTTCGATCGCGCAGGTTGTCATAGTCTCGTACGATATGTATGTCCTGATTCTCTTTAATCGTTGATATCATCAGTTTTTGTTTCTCTGTTTCTGCCCTAACGACAGCAGGCTCTTGAATGACCTGCTGCAGGCTCTGCCTCTCTCGCAGGTATCGGTTGTCTCCGACGCGCAGGATCGTCTTTGCTGCATCGTCAAAGAACAAAGCGCCCGCATCAGGTAATGTCTTTGAGTCCAAATTTCTCATCCATTCAATAAAGCCGGCGATAGCAGACTGCGTGCTTTTGTTCCTGTATTGTACAGCTATCTTTAGCGCCGTCTTCCTGTTGGATATTCCCAGCTGCATGGCCCAGCAGGCTTCCTGCAGCGGTACGCCATACTTTATCAGTCCAGGCAGAAACTGCATGCTGTCCGGAAGCGATTTCATGGACAGCTCCAGCTTGAAGCACATGATTTGCAAAAATGCAGAGGCTCCCCATGGCACAAGCGAGCCAAAATACTCTTCAATGAATTTTGATGCAGACAATGCGTCCGTTATCTTCAGTTCATTTCGCATATCATCAAAGCTTTTTCCGCTGATCCACATTTCTAACAGTTCTTTCTTGTCTCCTGCAAAGCTCAACCGCGCATGCATCTCGGGAATATCGTAAAGCGCTTCCAGCACCAATGCCGCAAAGTCCGCTGCGCTGGAATCGCGGTCCAGCATTTCTGCTATTGTTGCCTTTTTGTTCAAAATGTAATCTCGAATTAGCATGCAGCTGGAAGACGAGAGGCCGGTCTTGCCATATACTCTTATTTCGTCATCTTTCAGGCTGGCTTTAATTTCCAGAGCCTTTTCTCTGAAAATGCCGTGCAGTTTGTCATATCGCTCTTCGCGCTTTGCAATCTTGCCTGCAAGCGTGGATGAAATCATACGATCCAGCGGCTCATCAAACGAACTGAAACTTTCTTCTGCGAGCATTCCAAGAATTTCAGGATCAATTCTCGCCTTCAAGTCATCACTGCTTATCCGCCTATCAATCAGATCTCGCAGTGCTCGATAAAGCTCTGATGTGGTAGCATTTGGTTCCGTTTTGTTTTTCATAAAAAACTCATAATCGTTTGCGTCAGCAGGAGTTTTGATCAAATGGATGGCAGTCCCGTTGGTTTCATAGCCGGCTCGTCCTGCCCGTCCAATCAGATTCCAGTACTCCTTTGCAGGTATTCTTGCCATTCTTCCGTTGGCATACCTCCTGCAGGAGTGTATTATCACAGTCCGTATTGGAAAGTTTACGCCCTGAGACAGCGTGTTTGTTGCTACAATTACCCGAAGGCTGCCCCGCCTTGCATCACGCTCAATAGCTCTCTTCAGCATATCAGGAAGCTTGCCGTGGTGCACTGCTATGCCGCTTTTCAGCAGGCGCGTGATCTGGTGTTCTTTGCCAAGCCACTCTTGTGAAACTTTGATCGAGCCTGCATTGACATTCTGAAGATAATCTGGAATTTGTTCGCCTGCATTGAGAGTGTATTCCAATCTTCTTTCCAGAGCTGCTGCAATAGACATTACAGAGTTGGTTGTAGTAGATGAGATCAAAACCGAACCCATTGACGAAAACTTGAATCCAAGCTCAGCCGCTGTCTCGTTTTTTTCCATTGCTGGAAATGTCTTTGTGTTCCTGCGCCCTGTTTTTTCGTTCTTCCATGTATATTGTCTGGGCTCAATAATATTCTCGGCCTTTACGTCCATTAGCTTGTTCTCTTTTGCAGGATAATATTCCAACGTACCTGTATTAGTGCCGTTTGTGCTCCACGCAAATTTTGCGCGACGCAGGAGAGTAGGCTGCCAGTCGGACTTAACTAGTTCGCCGCTAAGATTGAACCAGGCAAGAAAATCCCTTATTGTATCATCAGATAGTACGGCAGACAGCACCAGGAATCTGCTGTCAGAATATCTTTGTCTAAGCTTGGACAAGAGCATCTCCAGTTTGATGCCGCGGCCTGAGTCGTCTATTGTGTGTCCCTCGTCTATGACAAAAAGCTTGGCATTGTCAAGAAACTGCGAATGCCTGCGAAAAAGCAGATCAAGCTTTTCAGGAGTGGATACCAGTATGTCGGCATCACGGATTATTTGTTCCTCAAACTGATCGTGTTCGTAGTGTCCCGCAATGCTGGATACTCGGTATCCCAAATCGCAAAAGACATTCAGGAAGCTGTCCTCCAGTTCTGATACGAGCGCGCGGTACGGCGCAATGTAGACGCACTTTGATTTTTCAGAAGAGAGTGTGTTGATCATTGCCATTTCTGCAATTCTAGTCTTGCCAGAGCTGGTAGGCATGCGGATTATCTTCGACGCCGTTGTATCCAGCAGGCCGCTTTTTACGGCTTCAATCTGAGACGGCCACAATTCCGATATGGACGTACCGCATAGGATGTTGTCTTTGAGTCCTCGGGCCAGCAGCTTCAAGTATCGATTCCAGACAAAGTCGTCTCGGTATTCCTTCAAAATTTCCCATGTTGAACGGGGTTTTATGATTGGAAGCAGGCTTTGCATGCTATGAAGAAGAATGGATTCGCTGACCAGTCCCAATTCGGAAAAGACTCTTTGCGCGTCGGCCATGTAGGATATCGCATTTGTCATATGCTGCTCCGAGCCGCTCAGAAAGTATCCCGAGCATTCTCCAAAGCCCCTGCTTGCAGCGGCTAGGCCAAGGTCAGCTGCTGTGTATTCTGTGTCGGGCTCTTTGGCAAATTGCTCAGATTTTTGCTGCAGTGTTAGAAATTTTCTTTGCAGCAGCAGGCTTGCTTGATATCCCAGTGTGCTGTCAGAACCCGGCCTGCCAGAATATTTTTTGGCAAGGCATGCGGCATTAGCCTGATATCCACCAAGAGCATACATTACAGCTGAGTTGATCAGAAAGAGATCGCCAAAAGCGTCGTCGCGGAGAGTGGAAAGATTCTCCCAAAGCGACGCAAGGCGCAGTGTAGAGTTTTTCAATTTGTCAAACGACGACGGGTCAGAGATGGCTTGAGTTTCTGTCATAGTAGAAAGGACTGTGGCGCTTCGGGAAAGATAGTCTTCAATGTGCGTCCAATAATTATCAGGCTGGACGCGCATTTCGCTGAAGAGCGACTTTGATGCGATCTGTGACATATAATGAACAAGCTGTTTCTCAACAGTCATTGATGCTACTCTTCCTACCAACGAATCAATTTGCTTTGTCATTGCGCCTTCCAAGGTTTTCGTATGTACATTCAACCAATTTTTCCAGGTTTGTTATTTGAACTGCATCTACAGTCAGAGCAATATCCGACTCTTCCATGATATCTGATAATTTTTCCAAATAGTGTTCATTCCAGTGACTCTTTTCATATACTGCGCCTATTCTGTACGTATCATTAGGATTAATTTCCACCCCATACTCAGCAATCATATCAAACATATTGCGATTTATTTCGTAGAGCCGGTGAAGAAGAAATTTTATTGATGGAAGAATCTGTCCCTTTTTTCTTGCGTCAAGCTGCCCGTATGCACCCAATATTGCTCTTGAATCATGCTGCGTGCGAAGCTTTGCTTCCATCATGCACATTTCCGATATCTTGTTATCTTTTATTTTGAATGCTATTATGTCAGTACCAGGAAGGCTTTGTCCAGGCGCATGCTGATATCGGAATTTTTTAACTGGGATGACATATCCATGAAATTCTTGCAAAATTTGTCCGCAAAGCAATTCGCCAAATTTACCCTTTCGCAGGTCAGAGCTTATCGGCTGCCATTTTCTTACGTATTCTGAACACTTATCCAAATTCCACCCCAATTTTTCTGCTATATACTTTAAATGATCTGGATCTGTGGTATTGTCTGAAATTATGTGGCCTAGATTCTCTACAGTTGAGTCGTCCCATGCGCGCCGTTCCTCATAATTGACTGCGGCAAACGCAAAATCGCTTTTACTCTCAGCGGCTAGCCATGTCTTAAGCACGATATTCATATGCGCTGTACCTAAAAAAAGATTAAGATTCCAACACTGAGATTCTGCTACAAAGAGCAAGACCGGGCAGTCAAGCGCATACAGACCGCTTGGGTATCAACTGCATCTTCAATGGGCATGGCTTGCCGTCTCTGACAGTCAGAATGCCCCGCATGTAGGCATATCAGCAGCTAAGCGGAGTTGTCGAAGCTCAAGCACAGGCCAGAACCAAGTACAATTGAGGCACTCCCTAGCGCATACTTGATGACGAGGCAGGAGTCCTGAAGGAAAGATAGGGCTGTGTCCCATGAATATATACCCCCCAGAATCGCGGCGGACAGCAGGTCAATG
>CAYGAM010000048.1:0-16493 GCA_964347915.1 uncultured Nitrosopumilaceae archaeon
AGTCCCCATTTTGCGTTGTGTTTTGTGGAAAATTCCATTTCAAGACAATCAAGTGTGTTGTGCAGCAACTCAAATGCGCGGCTGCTGGGATACATATCGTGTTCCTGCAAGCCTTTTTCGGGCCTTATTAATACAAGCAGGAATACTGCCACTTATAGATCTTTTGGACACCGGACATCTCATCACTTCAAAGCCAACTGTCCCGAAAAGTACATTTTCATCTACTGTTATAGCATCAGAGAATCCGGCAGATCTGGGTAGATACAAACAAGATGGCAATTTCTATGCATACAAACTGAGCAAGGGTGACAGGCTGGTGTATAAGATTAACCGCAAGGATCACATTATCTTGCTCTTTCGCGTATGCGACCACAAGTCAGTATACGGCAAAGACTAGGCGCAAATGTAATCTGCCTTTGATCCAAATTTATCACAATACGCTCTATGCATAATCATACCGTCCCGGCAATGTCTTATCCCGCAAGCAAAATTGGCGCCATCTGCTGGACGCAGCAAAGGGCAGCTTGGTGCAAGCTGCCAGAAGACCGTCACTACCGGCATTTTATGCGTGATGATGCCGCACTCAGCAGCGAGCAGTGTGCGGATATGAAGACAGACAGCGCAGCCTGCAGAATCTGTTCGCGCGGCGCCGCCCGCTCGTCATTCTTTGAATCGCGTCAGATTTTACAATTCAGGACATATCTTAAGAAAGGATGCGCATGAAAAATGCCGCAGCCGCAAGAAATCTTGCAATAACTCCGACATGCTGTCCGCCGTGCTTGGAGGGCATATGCCTGTGGAACGCAGCTTTGGATTTGGCAGGCAGGATCCTGACTCTGCGATTTTTGTGCGCATGATTAGGCCGCTTTCGGCGCCAGGCTGACTCTCTGGAAGATGCTATGATGTGATTAAGAATTGCTGCATTGCGAACCGTCCCTGCGGGCGTTTTGGCGACAATTCAAGGAGCTTTTGTTCAAGGCTGCAGAACAGGCTTGCTCAGCTGCGTGTTGGCGCGCGGCGCAGCGCTTTGCTGTGGGACGGCTGCAGGCAAAATCAGATGATGCAAAATGCCCGGCCCGCATTTGCGCCGTGTGGCAGGCAATTGCATGCTTTGCGTCAAAGCTCTGGGATTTTTCCGGCTCATGCTTTGCGTCATGACGCACAAGCCCAGGGAGCGCTCTGCATTCCGGCAAACGGCAGCCGCGCCTACAAGGCAAGCGGCTGCGCAAACCGAAGATTGAAATCCGGCACAATGCCTGCCTTCTTTGCCATGCCAAACAGCGTCCTGATGGATTCTTCGCCGGCATCGGACATGTCGACAGTCTTTTCATTTACGTACATGCGAACAAACTTTGCAATAAGATCCTGGGACTTGCCCCTGCCGTAAGCCATGGCGTACTTTAGCGCGTCGTCAAAATGCTCCAGCCCGTATACTATGGAATCATGAAGGTATCTGTCAAATCTGCTGATGATGTCATCTCCGATGCTGCTTCGCATTGCGTTGATTCCGAGCGGAGTAGGCAGCCCTCCTGTCTTTTCGCTCCACCATTCGCCGAGATCCATCACTTTGAGATTCCCTTCCTGATTGTGGGAGAGCTGCGTCTCATGTATTACAAGTCCGGCGTCTGTCGTACCGTCCCTCACGGCTTTTGGTATGTCGCTAAACTTCATCTCTGTGTATTCAAAGCTGCCTAGAGCAAGCTGCAAAAGCAGAAATGCCGAAGTCATCTTTCCTGGAACGGCAATTTTGGATGCTTGCAGTTCGCTTGCCGTAAGCTCTGTTCTTGCAGTTACAATGGGGCCGTATCCCAGCCCAAAACTTCCTCCGCTGCGCAGTATCGCATACGCCGGAGCATAAGCGCACGCATGAACCGAGACTGCTGTTACGTCAAGCTGCGGACTGCAGGCCATGTGGTTGAGCGACTCGATATCCTGCACTTTATGCTCTATCTCAAAGCCTGCATCAGGAATATGTCCTGAAAGCATGCCGTAAAACATGAATGCATCGTCAGCGTCCGGCGTATGGCCTACCGTTATCTTCACACGACTTGTCCATAGCAAAGGTAATAAAAACCAAATTTGCTGAAAATACTGGTAGCAGATATGACGTACGGGATTCGGTGCCGCGCATGAGCATGAATGCCATGAAGCAGGATATTTTCTCGCAGGCAGAGTGCCTTGACGAGTTTGTTCCGCAAAAGATGCTGCCGGAGAGCCGGCAGCGCAGCGCCATATTTTGCGGCAACGGCGATTCTCTCGCAGCTGCAATGCTTGCCGAGGCGCATTCTGATCTGCGGACTCATGCGGCCGACCCGCTTGACCTGGCAAAGAACAGATCGATCCTTAAAGGAAGGGACCTGTACCTGATATCGATATCTGGACAAACCGTATCCAACATCCGGGCAGCGGAGCTTGCTGATCGATCTGCTGCGATAACCTCTTATCCGCAAAGCAGGCTGGCCCATGCATGCAAAAGCGTCATACAACTGCAGTTTCCAAATTCTGACATCAAGTCTGCAGGCACTGTAAGCTTCTTGGACAGCGCGCTCTGCTGCGTGTCAATGGTGCGGCAGGTTCAGATCAAGGAAGCGGCAAAAATCTTTGAGAGCGCGCAAGCCCAGTCAAGCACGGCATCCTATCAAAACCGGCTGTTTATCCTGGGCAACCTGCATACGTATCCTCTGGCAATGTACGCCGCAGCCAAGATGTATGAAGTTCTCGGACGCGGCGCGTCGTACCAGCGAATAGAGCAGTTCTCGCACATGGAACTCTTCTCTGTCCGCCCAGGCGATACTGTAGCAATCTTTGAGCCGCCAAACCGGTACAACCAAAGACTGGCAGCAGAGCTTGAGTCAATGGATGTGGGCGTAGTGCAGCCTGTTCCTCCGCTGCAGGACCACATATCGAACCTTCTTTTTTACACATTCTTCTCGCAGCTGGTGCCACTGAATCTTGCCGGAGATCAAAGAGACTGCTACTTTCTTGCCGCGCACGATCTTTTGCGGGCGAGCAATGACATGATATACTAAAACTGTTGCAGTCTGCGCGCGGCGCAAATGCTAGTCTGCGGCAATGCAGTACGACGCAATTTGCATTTGCAGAAGCGTCAATAGCGGCATATCACTGAGCGGCATTTGCATCTGGAAGCGCCGGCAGCCAAGCTGCATTAGCATCGGCGAACAATGCCGGCGGCATGCACAAGCGAAGAGAGACTGCGTGCAGATCTTTGCAGAAAATCTTTCAAGATGCCTGGGTTGCAGGAACAACACGCGGCGTCTTGTAATTTCCAATGTCAAATCCGTCCTGGCGCAGATATTTGAGGACAAGCTTGTACACCAACTCGTCGTGCTCTGCCGCAATCAGTATGTCCTGCCATGCTGCCTGGCCGTTCTCGCGTATTTTCGCCTGCATCTTTGCGCTGACGCCTCGTGCAATTGTCCTGCACTCGTCAAATGTCTTGCCGTTCCTGTATGCTCTGGTTCTGGAATCACACTTTTCCATTGGGCTCGCCCTGCACCTCGTTTATTTTTGGGAGTATTATTTTTTCAAATACTTCCTGTTTTGTTATTGCAATGTATCTTATGCCATTGCTGCTACATTTTTTGATCATTTTCTTATTTTTTGTGATTATCGTTATGCTGTTTTTTTTGGCGTACTCTATTATGGATTCTGTCTTTGTTTTTAATTCTCTGACACGCTCTACGTTGTACTTCTTTTCTTGCAACATCGTCCCATAATTGTCAACATTTTCGTCTACAAGAATTCGGTTTTCCGGCCGCGCCTCTGGTGCTTTTGGCAGTATTATTTCTTCAAATACCTCTTGATCTGTTATTGCAATACAGCCTATGTTGCTGAGGCCACAGCCTTTGACCATTTCCTGATCATCTGTAATTATCATCATCTCATTTTTCTTGGCGTATGTCATAGCATTAAAGTCTGCAGCCATTTTTGAATCATCTCTCTTTAAAATTTTGACACGTTCTACGTCATAACCCAATTCTTGTAGCTTCTTTCCAAATCCGTCTACGTTTTCATCCACAAGGATTCGCTTTCGTGCCATACTGTGTTGTATGTCGCATTGTGTTAAAAATCTACCCCGGCGCTCTGCTGTGCGAAGCATGCCAAAGTTCATGCGCAGACAAAAGCAAGGCGCATTAAAGAGCATCCCAAATGCTACCTGACGGCAAGACAGAGACGATTGCCTGCGTGCAATCTGGTTTGGATAGGAATATGAAATCTGTTTCATAACTGTGGTCATAGGCACAACGATCTTGTTGTTTTTTACACATTCGGACAGGATTATGAAACAAACTAGGATTGTAGCGAGACTTAAAATATTGAATATGCAAATAATATGTTGTGAGTAAATCGATGCTATCTGACAACCAAATGAAGGTTCAGGAATTGACTATGGGAAGATCAATATTGAGCGCATCTGCAAGCACAGATGCTGCTCCAATTCCAATCACCGTTTCGTTAGATTTTCCGCTGGAGCTCCATTCAAAATCTTCTCAGCCGATAACGGTTGTTAACGATTCAATAAAAGTAAAAGAATATCTAATGGAAGAAAACAAACCATATGCATTCCGATACAAAAGTAAAGATTATGTTATGACAAAGACAGACAACAAAATTAGTCTGTACGAGCTGAGAGATTAATTGTTTGACGATCTTCCTTTTCCTTTCAAATTTTCTGGCAAAATAAAATACGAACACTCAAGTAAAAAAATGCGCCATATTTTTGATATCCGAAATAATGAATTTGAAATATGCAAGCCTAAACACATTTCAACCAAAAAGCATTGGCACAGTGAGAAAAAAACCTGGCTGATACATTACCGAGATCATGAAGAGCCGGACATAAGATTGCTGGAATAAAATGACAGAAGAGCACATTGAATATCACACAATAAGAGACGATTTCTCATCTTATGGTGTGGAAAATGGTCCGATTCTTAAAGTGAAGCTGTCCGTGGTTGATGTCATAAATCTAATCGGCGAAAATGATAAAGAAAAAAGAAATGTAGTAACAAAACTCTATGTGCATGTTATAACAACTTCAGATTTAGAACGACATGACATAAAATATGAACAGGGCGCTGCAACGGAAAAAAATCAAGTGAAAGAATTGAAATTTACATCTGTTAACAAAGTCATCAACATCTATGAAACAGCGAAATTTTTTATTTTCGCAGACATAAAAGTTGACAAAATATTTCTTACCGACAAGGTGGATATTGCAAACAATTCTTTGCTACGTCACTACTTCACACAAGAAGTCAATATTATTGCAAAATCGAATTTTATCAATACTTTAAATATGGACGCGCGCGCCATTAGCTGACAACCTGCCATGCCTCTCAGCCAATGACTATACGAATTGCCTCTATCCTCAGAGATTTGAAGCATGATGTCCGGCATCAGTCCTGAATAGTGCTTTTGAATCGTACTGCACGATCGCTTCTTTTGCCGTTGCATAATGTAGAGTTTGCCTGCTCATTTTGGCTTGCGATTTTGCAGCATATGCCTGCTGAATGTAGCCCAGGCGCGCTGGATGTTTTGACTCTGCAGACGCATGACTTGGCACTAGCCATGCGGGACTCTTGGTGCAGATGCTGCGGCAGGCGGTGCTTGAGCCCAAAAACGGCCGCTGCATGATTGCGTGACCATTCAGGTTCGCTATATATTTGCAAAAAATCTGACTGTACTGCATGAAGAAAGAGACTCGCGCGGTGCTTGATCGCCTTGCCCAGGAATCGCTGCGCGAAAAGAGGCATGAGGAGAATATTCCTTTAGAGAAGAGAATGCTTGCAATAACTGAAGATACCGGCATGCTGCTTAATGTCATGGCGAGGTCGGCCCAGGCCCGCTCCATTTTGGAGGTAGGCACATCCGTAGGATATTCGACCATCTGGCTGGCCGAAGCGGCGTCCTGGACTGGAGGCCGCGTTACCACGATAGAGCAGAACCATGACAAGATACGCAGGGCCAAAGAAAACCTTACCCAGGCCGGCATCACCAACACAACTATTCTGCACGGCAATGCTCTGGAAGTTCTTGCAGGACTGCCGGGCAAGTTTGACTTTGCCCTGATTGATGCAGACAAGGAGAACATCGTGCCGTACTTTGATGCGATTGCAGGAATGCTGAGCCGGGGAGGCATAATCGCAATAGACAACATGCTGTATCCGGAAAAGTATCGCGCACTAATGGCCAAGGCAGCTGCGCACATACGCGCAAAAAGCGGCATGAGAACCGTTACCATACCAATAGGAAACGGCCTTGAAGTTTCGCACAAGGATTAGCCCAAGTCCGGCATACATGCGCATAATGCCGCAGGCAGTTCGCCAATGAGTGCCGGACACGGCGCGAGCCTGTCCGGAACACACGCTCGCGTCCGGGCTTAATTTGCGGCCAGGCCGGCGTACAGCGGACGCGCCGCATCAGCCATGCCCTAAACTCATATACGCTGTAATTTATCGTGCTATTGTGAATGAAAAATTTGAGCGCCCCTCCTGGGACGAATACTTTATGCTCCAGGCCGAACTTGCAAAGATGCGCTCAAACTGCATGGTAAAAAAAGTGGGAGCGGTAATAGTGCGGGGAAACAGGCAGATTGCAATGGGATACAATGGGACGCCTCCGGGCGTCAAAAACTGCTACGAAGGCGGATGCGAACGGTGCATGGACCGCATGGCCGGCAGAATACAGTCGGGCGAAGGGCTGTCTAGATGCCTCTGCAACCACGCAGAATCAAACGCCATACTGCACTGCGCGATTCTAGGAATAGAGGCCGGCGTGCGGGACGCCACGCTGTACTCTACAATGATACCGTGCAGAGAGTGCACGAAGATGGCGGTAACTATAGGAATTAGAAGATTTGTCTTTATTGGCAAGTACGCAGAAGACGACATGGGGCTGGCGCGTGAAACGGGAGTAGAAATGGTAAGGCTGGACAAGAATTCCGTGCTGTCATGGGCTAAAAAGCTGCTGCATGGAGACGATATAATCAGTTGAATCCGCAGCCCGTAACGCAGACCATGCCGGCGTCCATGCTGGTGTCCGCCACTTACAACAAAACTACGCAGCATGCAGTCCTGAAATTTTATGATCCTGAATCCGACCAAATACATCTGTGGGAGGATCAAACGGGACATCAGCCGTACTGCTATTCCAAGCTAAGCCCGGAGAATCTGGGATTTCTCAATGATCGCCAGGATGTGGCAAAAATCGAGGGCGTGGAGCGGCTTGACCTGATCAAGGACGCGCCTGTAACGCTGACTAAGATAACGACGTATGATCCTCTTGCGATAGGGGGCGGAGCCGACAGCATCCGCAATATCACGGAAACATGGGAGTCTAGCATCAAATACTATTCAAACTATCTGTACGATCGCGGTCTTATAATAGGACGGTACTATGAAATAACAGGCGGCAAGGTAAGGCATGTCCAAAAGGAGATGCCGCAGAATGTCCGGCTTGCGCTAAAGAGCCTGCTGTGGGACAAGGTATCAAACGAGAACATGGCAGACCCACAGGAATTTCAAAAGTACACTGCAGACTGGGCCGAACTTTTGAATCAGCCCATACCGCAAATCAAAAGAATTGCATTTGATATTGAGGTTGAATTTGAGGCGGGAAGAATACCGGATCCCAAGGCAGCGGAAAAGACCGTAACTGCCGTAAGCTTTGCCGCAACGGACAGTCTCCGCACCGTATTCGTGCTAAAGCGGGGAGACAGAATTGGAGAGAATGATCTTCCTGAAGGCTCCAAGCTGATATTCTATGATCAGGAGCGCAAAATGATCGAGGATGCGTTTACCCTGATTGCATCATACCCGTTTGTTTTGACATTCAACGGCGACGAATTTGACATGCCGTACCTGTATCATCGGGCAAGGCGCCTTGGCATACCGGACTCGGAGAATCCATTGTACATGATGCGGGATGCGGCAAGCCTAAAGCACGGCGTGCACATTGACCTCTACAGGACAGTCTCCAACCGCTCGTTTCAGATATACGCGTTTGGAAACAAGTACCAGGACTATTCGCTGAACAGCGTCTCGCAGGCCCTCCTGGGCGAAGGCAAGATAGACTATGAAAAGGAGTTTGACGAGATGACGCTGTACGAGCTTGGCAAGTACTGCCTTCAGGACGCCGTTCTGACGTACAACCTTACCAGCTTTGGCGACGACATCCTGATGAACCTGCTGGTCGTAATTGCGCGCATAGCCAGGCTGCCGATAGACGACATATCCAGAATGGGCGTCTCGCAATGGATTCGCAGCCTGCTGTACTATGAGCACCGGCAGCGAAACGCGCTGATCCCAAACAGCGAAGAGCTCGTAGGCAAGACTGTCGGCGTCCAGAACAATGCCATCATAAAAAACAAAAAGTATCGGGGGGGCATGGTGGTAGAGCCCGTGGAAGGAATTCACTTTCATGTTACGGTAATGGATTTTGCGAGCCTGTATCCGAGCATAATCAAAGTGCGCAACATATCGTACGAGACGGTGCGATGCCCTCACAAAGACTGCGAAGGCAATCGGATTCCAGGCACCAGCCACTGGGCATGCAAAAAGAAAAACGGACTGACTGCGCTTGTGATAGGATCCTTGAGGGACCTGCGGGTAAACTATTACAAGTCGCTCTCAAGGGATGCAAGCATCTCGGATCAGATGCGCCAGCAGTATACTGCCGTAAGCCAGGCTCTCAAGGTAATACTGAATGCAAGCTACGGCGTTATGGGCGCAGACATTTTTCCATTGTACTTTTTGCCGGCAGCCGAAGCTACAACCGCTACGGGAAGATACATCATACTGAATACGATCGAGCAGTGCAGAAAGTCGGGCATTGAGGTATTGTACGGCGATACTGATTCCCTCTTTATCAAGAATCCTGCGGACGGCCAAATTCAGATGATAATGGACTATGCAAAGAGAGAGTATGAAGTCGAGCTTGAAGTGGACAAAGTGTATCGGTACGTGCTGCTAAGCGAGCGAAAGAAAAACTATCTGGGAGTGTCTGCCGACGGCAAGGTGGACATAAAGGGACTGACCGGCAAAAAGTCGCACACTCCCAACTTTATCAAAAAGCTGTTCTATGAGCTTTTGGACATGCTGTCGCGCGTTAAAACCGAGGAAGAATTTGAGGATTCCAAGGCCAGGGTGGGAGACAAGATTATGGACTGGGCGACCAGGCTGAACGAGAGAAGGATACCGCTGGAAGATCTTGCATTTCACGTAATGCTAAGCAAGCCCATATCGGAATATACAAAGTCGATGCCGCAGCATGTCAAGGCGGCCAAGCAGCTTGAGAACGAGCCGAAAAAGGGCGAGATCATATCATACGTCAAGGTTGTCGGCAAGACGGGCATCAAGCCCGTTGAGACCGCAAAGATAAGCGATGTTGATTCTGAAAAGTACCTGGACTTTATGAAGTCGATGCTGGATCAGATCACGTCTCAGATGGGGCTGGACTTTGATGCAATGACGGGAAAGCCAAAGCAGACGGGACTGGACGAGTTCTTTTGGTCGTGATTGCATGGTCGAAGGTACAGCGCTAGTGGCATTGGGAGTGGCAGCTTCAATTCTGATTCTTTCCGGGTGGGTTCATCAGATACTCAAGGGCTACAGAACCAAGAGCCTGCAGGACATGTCCAAATACTTGATGATTCTGATAGGAATAGGCGCCGGACTGTGGCTCATATACGGCATTGTCCTGGGCGACCCGTACATCATAGGAACAAACGTGGCTGCGCTGGCGCTCATGACGCTTATTTTTCTAATGAAGCAAAAGTACGACAGGCAAAAGCGCGGCGCCGCCGGCAAAGCGGGCGATATTCAAGACGCCGATGCTTCAAAAGCATAATGCCGGCTCAGCGCAGCGCGCAAGGGCAGAGGCATCCTCTCCCTGTCTTGAAATAATGCGATTGCAGACTGAGCCGCGCGCGAATGCCTGACAATCTGCCTGCCATGGCCTGATTCTTGCACGGCGCGCCGGCCGCTGCACGCCTTTGGACCGCGGCTGAAACGCCTCTGGCTTGAATGCATGTTCTAACAGGCTAGTCTACTTCGATCATAGTTTCTGTGCGTTCTACTCCGGCAATCTTTTGGATCTCCATTGTAACCGACATGACTTCCTGTAGATCGTCCACCTTGATTACTGCTACCGCATCAAACTGTCCGCTTACGGGAAACGAGTACGTAACGGACTGCACTTTTCCAAGCCTGGCAGCTATCAGCTTTTTCGGCGACTTTACCAGGACTACCGCCCTCACAGGCCCCCGCTCATTTTCGCTTTCGTCATAGCCTGCAAGCGTGCCCTGGTCCGGCCGGCGCTGCATTCTCACCATCCCATGTTCACCTCCACTTCCATCATGGTTTCCGTGGTCAGAATGTCTTTGATTTTTTTGAGGTCGATTACGGAATTGTTGATATCGTCAATCGAACCCTGCAGCAGTATGCAGATGTCCGCCCTTCCGGTAACTATCATGATATCCCTGAGCACCTTTCGCTTTTTCTTGAGTATCTTTGCCACATTGTCTACGCTGCCTGGATTCACCGTAATCATGCATAGCGCTCTCATACGCTACCATGCCACCCTAATACGAATAAAGATTGCGCTTTGCCGGAATTGCCATGCCTGGAGCGGATAATCATGCCTGCATGGCGCTGGCAGATGATGCATTGAGGAATCGGCGCAGGCCCAGGAATTTTCCGCACATGGATGCAGATCACGGATATTGCTGCCAGGCATGAGGCATGAGCGGCAACCAGGCAGAAGCATGGTGCACTCGCGGGTAAAGACTGCATGCGGCGCAAGGAAGGATTCTGCAATCATGTACGCGTGCAGATTCCTCGCAATTTCGTGCAACTCATCATGGATTAGATGGATAAGCTTGCGCTGTCGGGGCAAAAATGCCGGCTTTATGCGGGAGCAAATAGAATACTGCATTGCATATCAAAGCCCGGACGGCAAGGTAGCCTGTCTCAGATCCGCCTAGTCGAACGCCTCTTGCGATCTAGCTTCTTCCAAATACGCTCTCCTCTCTTCGTTTATTCTGTCCTGGTCTATCTGGGGCAGATCGTCTACGATGATGAATCCGTCGTCGGGCAGTTCGTCGCTTGGCATTTTGACATTTTGCTTGGGCTTTGGTGCAGCTGCTGCCTTTGTCTTTTTGGACGATTTTGGCTTTTGAGCGCCTTTGGTTTTGGCCGTTCTTGCGCGCTTTTTCTCTACCATTGAATCGCAGAAATAGGCGCAGTTGATTTAAACATTTTGCAGAGCTTGGATTTTTGCATAATTTCAATTTTTTATCGCAATCTGCTCAAAGATGTGAAATTTGGATTGCGCGGCTCCGTTTTGACAAAAATACTGCATGCTTTCAAAGCGCGCATGCCGCGCAGCGGCCTGGGCGTGCCAAGTGCCTGCATTGCCTGCCGCATTTTTGATGCTGTGCAAAACAGCGCCCTGCGGCAAAGGCGGATGCTGGCTGCACCAGTATGAGAATATGGCATGCCGCCTTGATTTATGTTGGTGCCAGGGGCGAGATTTGAACGCGCGACAGCTCGGTCTTCAGCCGAGTGCTCTCCCGGGCTGAGCTACCCTGGCACAGACATCCCTTGCTATCTTGCAATGTAAATATGTTCATAATATTTCGCTGCCGGCATTGCGGTTTTCAGACTGCATATGCCGCGCTGCATGCGTGAGCATCGCATGAATATGCATTACGGCTTCCAGACTGCATCTGCAATGCCGCCGCGGCGGTTGATCACCCTTGCAAGAACAAAAAGCAGATCCGAGAGCCTGTTGAGATACACTGTGCAATGCCTGCCAGTCTCTTCTCGTTCCGCCAAGGCTACAGTGCAGGACTCTGCTCTTCGGGATATGGAGCGCGCCAGATGGCACAGCGCAGCGGATCTGGCGCCGCCGGGAAGAATAAAGTTCGCAAGCGGCTGCAGTTCTGACTCGTATTTGTCGATTGCACGCTCCAGGATGGAGACCATCGCGGGCGTAGTCCTGTTTTCCTGCGATTCTGTCGCATCTGAGAGATCCGCGCCGACCACAAAGAGGTCGCTTTGAACCTGCAGCAGGAGCGATGAAATATCGGTGTCAATGCCGCTTGCCAGTACGAGTCCTATGGCCGAATTTGCCTCGTCTACTGCGCCGTACGCCTGTATTCTGGCGCTGCTTTTGGATACCCTGCTGCCGTCCCCAAGTCCGGTGAGTCCGCCGTCTCCTGTCCCTGTATAGATCTTCAATGCGGCCAAGCTTGGCAGCTCCATCTTTTATTTTGTTCGATATGCCGGCGGGCCGCGCATCTCCTGCAGCATTGATTCGGATCTCCGCTTCTTCAAATCAGATCCGCAATCTTTTCGGGCTTGTGCGGTGCAGGCGAGAGCAATGTTTGATGACAAAGACGATCTGATAATGTTGCAGCGTCAGGCCAATGGGTTGCTGCTTGAGATGGCAAAGCGAATGTAAAAAACACGGATCTGGATCAGGACTATTTCACTGCCATAATTGTTGCCGTACATGAGTCCGCCGTCTCCGGTCCCTGTATACAACAGCTTCAAACGCGCCAATTTCAGGACAGTGGAGTTTTGAAGCAATGTCTGATCTTCCAGTCCGAATGACTTGTGCGCGGGATAATTGTGCTTCCATTCATGAAGAAGAAGAAACTCGCAAAAACATCATCTGCATTCTGGCAGCAGCGCATTTTAGACGCTGCTTGTCGCGCTCTGGTGCATTGAACTGGATTTTTCCGCAAGGCACAATGCAATATGGGATGCTGATGGAGCGGCCCGCATGCTTGCCGGCACGGCCGCGTTTTCTTCATGCATGAATCGGGAGTCAAAAATACTCGCGGGCATGTTGTCCAAAAGCAAGGCAATGAAAGAATCTCCAATCTCAGAGCGGCTTGGCAAAATACGGCCGGTGAAATTATCTGAGATGATGAGATGCCATGCTGCAGCATGCAGCAGCAGACTCTGCTGTTTCTACAGTCAGCATGCATCGCAAGGCAGGCATATCTGCCGTTATTGCAATGGACGAAACTGCAATGCCCTGAATGACAAAAATCCAAACGGGAAGATGCGAAAAAAGCAAAGCACAAAAATGAAGCCGCCCGTTTTGAGGAGCCCGTACAAGCAAACCCATGCTCATGGAAGGAGCGGCAGTTCATCTGGGTTACACCATGGCGGTCAAAGGCGACAAGCAGGATGATCTTATGCGTAAAATGCTCCAAGACTACGTTGATCTGGATATTTTGCCTATGCTTGGAGGAAAGCGCAGCGCCGTCGTGCTTGACAGAGAGTGCTGTTTCGTAAATATTCTGTATGCCACGGAGGATGCTGAATTTGCATTCATCATGCCTGTCGTCAAGAACAGCAAGATAAAGGCCGCGATAGAAGAGCACGCAAGCGGAAAAAGGACAGTCGTCTCACTGTACACAATTAAGTCGGCAAAAAGCAGGGAGTTTGCAATACGACTGATCATCAATAAGAATCTAAGAAGGATGAGCTCGGACAACCTTGCTGACAGACGCTGTGCTTTTGCAACCGCGTTGAAATACAAAAGATGCGATGAGCTGCAAGAATGAGTATTCCGCGAGTACTGCAACAGGTGGGACATAGAGGCCGGATGCCGCTGCGTTGGGATTTTCGGACTAAAGCCAGCCTGAATCTCTCCGTGCGCCTTGCGCTGTTCGACATATCGCTCACAATTTTCAACATTTGGGTGGCAATCAGAATCTTGTTCAAACTCAAGATGCGGCGAGCCATGCTAAAGGAACTGTCGGCCTAAGCATTATCTGACGCCGATGATTTTGTACTGCCGGATGCCGCAGCAGACAAAGCGATGATCTGGCTAAGGCGCGAGCCCAGAGCAACAATGTCTTAGAAATAGCGCATTTGCTGCTGCTGAAATATGCTTTATGCTTCAGGGTACGACTGGTATGGAAATTGGTGGCGGTACTGTTCTGGATTTTTGAGTTTTTCAGCTTTTTTATGCCCAAGCGCTTTTATCATTTTGGCTCTAATCTTATCAATGCTGTCTCGGCGTGCGGCGTCCTTTGTTTCGCCGCATTTTGAGTGGGCGCGTGCCAAGAGTTGTTCGTCTATTTCGATGCCTTGATCGCAGTTTTCCTTGATGATTCGCTGCGTGCAGTCGGTGCTTAGCAAAATCCGTCTTTTTAGGTGAAATGGAACGCCGCGCAGGTGGGCCAGATTGTCGGGATTGTGGGGTGATTTGTGTGCAGCCTGGCGTTCCAATTCGTCCATGACTTTTCGCTGTATTTTTAGCAGTTCCTTCATCCATTCCGGATTTGAATTAATTTCAATCATGTGCTTTGCATGCTTTACCATTCCGGCATAATCTTTTCTAAGTTCCTGCATTGGAGTCGGCTTCTCTGTAGTTTCTTTGATGTTTAGAATATCGCCACCAGTGTCGAAGATAATTTTTACTATGCCGTGGCTGGCTTTGATTACATATCCTGGCTGTTCGCCTTCGCTGCCTAGTGCCATGCTTTTGGTTGTTTCTGGTATTTTATATAATTACGCTTTTCTTTATCTAGTGTGACAATTTTGCCATCCCACCCATGTTCCCGCACATATTTGATCAGTTCCTCTTCCGGGGCCAGCGACTTGTCGATATAGACGACTTCGTTCTTGGCTTCAGAGTTGGCCGGCAACCGCACCTCATGCTCGTCAATGTAATGGATTGCTCCATAGTATGCGGTTTCGATCATGTTCGTGCCATTTGCTTTCAAGCCGAACAGCGGGGTGTACTCTACAGCCCTGCCGACTTTGTTGACATCCCTGAACTGTACCATTATTGGATAGTCTTTAAACTGAGCGGCCTTGGTGCGGGACGCTGAACAGTAGATTACTCCGCCCTTTTTCTCTTTAAAATAATCTTCGTTTGGCTGTAGCCCTTTTTTCATTAAAGTCTCAAATTTGTCAAAGTCCATGTTTCGGTATGCCCTGCGCGATCTTTCATATGTCTTTTTGAGCAGCGCGTTGTAATTCTTGACTTCTGGCCATGCCACTGGATCTACTCTGTCCGCGTAATCGCTAATTGTATGAACTAGCTTGTCACGGGATTTTTTGGAATCAAGTTCATTGTGTTCAAAATGAAGCCCTTTTCCTAGCGCATTGTATTTCAGTTCATATTCTGTTATTCTGTATTTTGACAATTTCGCTGGCGGATTATTTGCCAGCCATTTTGAAAATCTGACGAAATTTGGCATGTAGCCTGTGTTGTTAACTATTGAATCGCCTTTTACTTTTATTACGGGGCCGTCAAGATAGCATGCGGGATCGCCGGACCAGCACTCACCCAAATGCATTCGCAGAACGGCGCCTTTCTCTGGCGGCTCAAATTTAATTTCAAATTCGTCTGGATTCATGCTTATCCTCTTCATGCCTGCACGATCATCCTGGCCGCGATTATTTTTTGTTCGATGCCGCACTGCCTGCTTGTTGCTTGTCCCGGTTCCTTGCCTTGGTGTAATGGATAGCGCTGATTCTTTTTTGTCATGCGCCAATAATTGCACTCGTCATCTGGATGGTATTTTGGGCCGGACTGGAAGCCTCCGGTTGTGATTGTTTTAAGGCACAGCGCGATCATATTGAGCTTTCTTTTCAGTATTCTAACTGCTTTGCAAAGCTTCTTTCCGACCTCAGAATCTTGAGTCATTCAAACACGCTCCCAGCGCCGTAAAAATTAGGCTCAAACTTTTCGAATAGCTTGGAGGACAATCTTGATTCCATGCACACATGGATGTCTTTTACTATCGCGTCATGTTTCAATAAGCTTCGCCCTGTTCCTCTTGACGTACTTTGTGATTTTTTAGCATCTTGTCTGTCATCGCGCCTTTGCGGGCTGATTGTGAAGTTGTTTTGTTGTGCGTCTTTTTTGGTGCTGCAATATTTGGCTGTTCAGTTCGATCAATGTCCTTTGCGTTTGATTCAATAACAACTGCTGCATCGCAGCTGTCCGCTTCATAATTTTTTACTGTCTTTGACTTGGATGAGAAGTATGCAGTGCTGTTTTTGATGCTTCCTGAAAGATTAATTTTTAGCGTCAATATCATTTCATTCTTTCCGCGCCTTATAACTTTTGCGCGTCCTTCAGTAGTTCAGCTTTTGTCTGGCAAAAGTAAGGCAGCTTTCCGACAGATAGTCTGGTCGTCAGCCGCCGCCAGGGTCGCAAGCCCACGACATTTCTTCCAGCGTGCAGAACAGCACCGCCAAGCATGAAAGCATCATGTCCAATGTGAGTTCCCTGTCTTGCGTTGCACATTCCCTTTCGCGCATCCAGAGATTGTACATGATCACCACCATGTAGAACAGCATTATTCTGACTAATGCATTCTTGCTGGTGGTGTGCGGGCGCATCTGCTCCATGCATCTGTATCCGGTTTCAATTCCCCATCTTTGCTTGTATTCTTCCGTAATGCGCTCCAGCATGCTGGCCGGATCGCTGTACAT
>CAYGAM010000049.1:0-16087 GCA_964347915.1 uncultured Nitrosopumilaceae archaeon
GCTTTGAATGCGCCAAGCGCATTGCCTGCGTCAGGAGTCGACCTAAACTGTTACGGACAATATTGTACCGATGCAGGCGCAGCAAACGCACCTTGGGCAGAACTCCTAAACGCGTACGCAACAGGCGATTTTTGCAAATTTTGCCGGCAGAAGATCGAATTATGCCTCAATCCAGTGCATTTCTTAAATTCTGCAAACAGTTCGTCCAGCGTCTCAGCAAGGCCCTGTACAGATCCCAGGCAAGGCTGTCAGGTATGGCATCTGCGGCTAGCTATTTACTGGCATACATTTTCCTGATTTCAGGATACAGTTCCAATGCGCCTCTGGCTATCACCGCCCCATCCTCGCTTAGATGATATCGGTGATCCTTGGTTTTGATTACGTGTTCCGCGCCGATTAATTCTTTTAAGACAGCGTCCTCAGGCATTGAAACCGCAGAGTTTGTAGAGACTGCATCTCTAATTGACAGGTGTACGAGAATCTCTTCTTCCCGTGAAATTGTCGGATGGTATAGTGATCTTATGATCATTTTTTGAATATTTTCTGGAAACGAGGCCAGCCCCCCTTTCTCCTTCATTCGTATTACTTTGGAGTTGTCCAAACTGGCTATATCTATGACATTATCTTTTAGGCATGATTGGACATTGGCCAAATGCGCCAGTATTTTTTGTACAGTTCGAAAATTTAGTCCAGTCACCTCGGCTAGGCCGTTTTGGGTATATGCTTCGCCGCTTCTTAGAACCTCTAATGTTTTTTGAACGGCAGTAGCAAAGTCTGTTCTGGAGCGCGTATTTGCATTCATACCAATAATAATACCGCATATTTAATAATGCTTACTGTATGACTATACTTGCGCTCACAACTAATGTCGCTCCAAACCTAAAATACAGGCACAGATCGTTACTTTTCAGCGACAATACTTGTAATCGTCAGTATATACATAGGAACTATTTGACATTATCGAACTATGAGATAGCGATTTTGCTGAAAATGTATGATGAGCAGATGACTGGAAAGCCAAACTGCAAGGCTACTGAGAAGGTACGCAGCAAAATAAACTGGCAGGAAATTACATCTGCATGTAAGATTAGAAAGAGCTTTGACGCCATTGCCAGAGGATTAGTCAAGAGAATGCTTCTGTCCGATGACGGAAAAAGCATGAAGGTACTTTGTCTGGACAAGCTTGGAGTGTCTTTTGTCGTAGGATACATAAAACAAAATCCAAACGCCTTCAAGGATTTGGAAGGCAGGCTGGACTCGTGACTTTTCCCAGCATTTTGACGGTCGGGATGATCCATAGTGACGCGAAAAAGGTCTTTCCAACCATGGCAGGGCAGTTCTAAAAGCACACCGGCAATTGCATCTTGAGATATGAATCATGAATATCTCAAAAAATATGGGCCAAGGAGACGACAAAGTAATTTGCCTGCAAATATTTGCGCTTTGGAAGCAGTGTATGCCAAGCCAGGACATTAACGCGGCAATGCAAACTCTGGCCGGCATTTGTCGCGGATAGCAGTTTCAAAAGATGCATGGGCGAAAGGCCAAGCCGGATGAGCAGCGAACAGCGCAGTTTATTTTGAAATTCCATACGACGACCAGGCAAGGGCGCAGGAATTTGACGAAAACGTGTTCGGCTGGAAATGGGCAAAGGTGCCCAGCACGGGTTGTCACCTGGTCTCCACAACCGAAACGGATCCGGAAACGACGGCTCTCAAGAATCCCGGCGCAAGAAACAGCGGCATGATGAAGCGGTAGGACCCAAAGCACGCGCTGACCATTGTCATCGGCGCAGCGGATCTTGGATCCCAGCTGAAAAAGATCGAATGTGCCGGAGTCAAGACTGTCATTCCAATGCTGGATGCTGTAGAGTATGGCAAGTATGCTTAGGTGACGGACAGCGAATGAAACTGCCTGGCGCTCTAGCAGATTGCAAAGCCGCAATGGCGTCTTCCGCAACAGTTTCAAATGCGCTGTTTTTAGGACACCGCTAGCCGGGATCTCCTCTTAGTCCTTTTTTCGCTTTGTCCCTGCGGCAGCTTACAGCAGACCCCATGCATAATCAGGCATGCCCCGAAATGATCAAATTTTTTCGGACAATTGAATAAAATGAGATAAAATTTACAAATTTTTAGACGAATTTATCAAACTGCTCTGACGATAAAATGATTAAAATGCGATCTCATCGTGCGTAAAATGCTGGCAACTGGGGCATAGAGACAGGATATGCCAGGCTAGAAAAATGCAGGGCCAAAGCAAAAATTGCCGGCATTGGACTCAAAACAATGCGCTTTCAGAACAGTTCGGGCTCTGGAAGTTCAGGCGCGTGTTTTGCTGCATCAGAGTTTCCCTCCCAGGCAGAGCCGTGCCTGAAATCATGAACGGCTTTCAGAGCCCGAGCTGCTGCGTGCTTTATTCCCAAATACTGTTTAGCGAGCGGATGATTGTCCGGACACTGCATGATGATGGAATTAGCAGGCAGAGCAGAAGGACAATACTGACATTCACGATGCAAATGGAACCGCCTCTGCCTGAGCCCAAACCGCCGCTCCGACTTCCAATCAAGAATACATTTCGCTTAGCTGATGAGCCTATGCTTTCGCTCAAAAGTGCGGTCGTATCAAAGCGGAAATATACGCGCAGATCCTTGCTTTTTGGAGACAATAGGTATGAGCAGAAGCATAGCAACACTCTTAATGCTTTTTGCAGCGATATTACATCATGAGTTCCACACTACAGAAAAAGACCTACACCGTCACCATAACTTCCGATGAGGCTGACGGAGGTTTTGTCGGCAGATGCGACGAGCTGCATGCCAATTCACAAGGAGAGACATACGGGGAGATCATAGAAAACATGAAGGAAGCAATAGAGGTTTCAATAGATGACGGTACAACTGACTTTAACATATTGATTGTTCAGAGCAACAAATGACTAAAATTCCCAGGGTCTCAGGCAACGCAATGATAAGATACGCCGCCAAGAAGGGGTTTGTCATATTAAGACAGAAGGGAAGTCACGTAAGATTACGAAAAGGGAGCGCATTCACAACCATTACTACAGGAAACGGGCCGCTAAAGGTTGGAACGCTTATGGGTGTGCTAAACGACATGAGAATTGACAGAGACGAGTTCATCAAGGATCACGGCAACGGACTCGTGAAATAGGTAGTCGTATGTGAGAGGCGGATCTGAAACGCCAATGGACAGCGTAGTTCATTTTGAAATTCCGTATGACGACCAGGCAAGGGCGCAGGAATTTTACGAAAATGTATTCGGCTGGAAATGGGCAAAGGTGCCCAACATGGATTACCACATGGTGTCCACAACTGAAACGGATCCGGAAACGATGGCTCCCAAGAATCCCGGCGCAATAAACGGCGACATGATGGAGTGGAAGGACCCAAGGCATGCTCCGACCATTGTCATCGGCGTAGCAGATCTTGAATCCCAGCTGAAAAAGATCGAAGCTGCAGGGGGCAAAACCCTCGTTCCAATGATGGATGTTGGAGAATACGGCAAGTATGCCCAGGTGATGGACACCGAAGGAAACGCCCTGGCTCTCTGGCAGGTTGGAAAGCCGCAATAGTATCTTTCAGACAACTTTTTTGCTCTTGGCAGCAGCCTAGCTTATTTTAATTTCCTGGCCGTCTTGTTCCTGGACGTTTGGATCTTCGTCTTGGCTTTCAGCGCTTTCTGACTCGGGCGCTTGTCCGTCCAGCGCCTTTAATTCGGAGCGCAGAAATTTCCGGTACTTTGCAATCTCCTGCTCCGTCATGCTCTTTGCATTGGATGTCAGAATGGCGCCCATAAACGACATTCTCACCATCACATCCGCAGCTGCAAAGCGCCCTACGCTTCCCAGACGAAACAGAACATCCAACTGCTTTCTGACAATGTCTCCTACCTTGCTTATGTCCTGGGTGGTGGTCTTTCCCTTTTCAGTAAGCTTGTACCTGCCGTCATTGTTCTCCTCAATCAGTTTCTCGTCAAGCAGCCTGCCCAGGAGCGGATAGTCAAGTCCGGGCGACGGCTTCCAGATTCCCTGGCTCTGCTGCACTGCCTGATCGATAATCTGCTTGCCTGTGCAGGGCTCCCAGCCAAGGAGTGACAGTATGTAGTATCGTGAAAATCCCCTCGGTACGGAACTGCCCACGCATGACAGCCATTCGCTTATCATTGAGTTTCATATCACTAGTGATATGTATTAATCATGCGGGGCATGTCAGAATGCAGACAGAAGAATCCAGAAGATCGTGAAAAGATATACCACCCACGGCATAGCAGAATACACATTCTCTGCATTCAGAGCAGTTTATCAGATTGGCTCATGCAAAAAAAATTCTCAACCAGGGACTATATACCGCTTCATTGTATCTGCTATAATTTACTGCATTAGTCATGCAATTGATCATTGGAGGAGCCTAGTGGACGCTGACCATTCCTCTCAATTCTGACACCTGATGCTCATCATCTGGCAACATATCGTGCCGGATCACAGCAATACTTCCCATATTTGCAGAATCATGGGCTATAAAATCCCCACAAAAGCAGTCAAACAGCAAACGCAGAAATTAGGACAACATTGTGGAAAATTAATCGTAATCCAATCGCCACCTTTATCTTGAAGCTTTGATCATTATCATACAACAGAATGCTACGAAAAGACAATGTGATTGACAACAAAAGTGTAGTTCTAAAAGATGAACTGCTAAAGATTTTGCCGAAGACCAAAAATGCAAGCATTGCCGTGGGATATTTTTTTATATCTGGGCTATCAGCTGTAGTAGAATCACTACAAGATGTTGACAAAATCCGCCTGCTCATATCAAACACCACAAACAAGGAGACAGCAGAATCATTAATTGAAGGATTTCACAGTATTAACCAAGCAAATAAGGAGATCGGAAGACAAAATCACATAAACGATGACAGAAAGAACAAAATTCGAGACGATTCAAAAAACAGCATCAAAAAATCACTAGAATACATGAATCAAACAAGCGGCGATAAAAAGACAGTTATGCTTCTCATAGAGATGATGAAAACAAACCAGTTGGAAGTACGTGTCTATCCAAAAGAAAAACTGCATGCAAAGGCCTACATATTTCAGCCAAAAGACACCGACTTTGCACAGGGACTTGGCATAGTGGGATCCAGCAATCTGTCCCTTGCAGGAATATCCCACAACAGTGAGCTCAATCTCAAGACATACAATACCTCCGATGTCAATCAACTTTTGTGTTGGTTTAATGAGTTATGGAACGAAGGGTTGGATTTTACCGAAGACTTCAATATACTACTATCAGAATCGTGGGCAGGAACAACTTATTCTCCTCGGGAGGTGTTTCTCAAGGCAGCATACTTGGAATACAAGGACAAACTAGAAGACCAACATAAGATCGATCCGATCTGGGGGACAACATTTCCACAACTATTCCCGTTCCAGAGAAACGCTGTGGATCAATGTCTTACGATGATCGAGTCCTACGGAGGAGTAATAATAGGAGATGTGGTGGGACTAGGAAAGACATATGTTGGGATCGCGCTACTGAAATACCTCCAGTTAGAAGATTACCGCCCACTAATAATCTGTCCACCGCCTCTTGAGCCAATGTGGGAGAAATTCTGTGTAGATTATGAAGTTGATGCAAAAATACTCTCACGGGGAAAACTATCACAGAACAGCTTTGAGTTGTATCGGGACTACAGATACAAAGATCGAGACTTGGTGCTGCTGGACGAAAGTCACCATTTTAGAAACAACAACTCTCGACAGTATGAGAATCTACAACAATTTACACAGGCCCGTGATGCCAAAGTTATACTACTTACTGCAACACCGTTTTCCAACGAAGCCAAAGACATCAAGAATCAGATAATGCTGTTTCACCAGTCTGAAAAAACACAGATACCGCCTGCGAATGAAACTGATCTTAACCGATATTTCATCATGGTGGAAAAAGAGGAAGCCGATCTGGTGGATCTGCTTCGGCAGATCATGATCAGGCGAACACGACGGTATGTCCTCAAACAGTGGGGAAATACAGACAAAAACGGGCGGGTTTTCCTAAAAGTCGGGGATCAGGACAAGTATTTTCCTGAACGTGAGATGAAAACACAAAGATACGACATAAACAAGGTTTATCAAAACAAGTATGAAACAATCCTGGGATATCTTCAGCGAGGCAAGATTACATTTGCAAGATACAGCATTGGACTGTACGTAAAAGATGAACACAAAGACAAGGAGCTATACAAAGAACTCGGAGGAGCGGGGAAGAAGCTCATAGGACTAGTCAGGACGATTTTGTTAAAAAGAATGGAAAGTAGTCTTAAGGCATTTCAGGAGAGTATTGACCACTATATAAAGACCCACGAGATCTTTCTCACGCTGTTAGAAAAAAAAATCATTCCAATAGGTGATGTCTCCTACAAGTCAATACATGATCTCATAGAATCCGACTCAGATTACATCGCCATATATGATCAAGAGACGATAGATGAGTTTCTCAAGAAGATCGAAAAAGCCGGTGAGACAAAGTACAAGTTTGAAGCGTTCAAAATAGCAGAGCTGACTCGTGACATCAAAAAAGACATCACGATCTTTAAAGCGATTAATGACCTGATTCATGGGTTGTCGCACAAGACTGATGACAAACTAAATAAACTACAAAAACTGTTGAATAAGGAATATGCCAATAAAAAGGTCTTGATATTCTCCGAGTTTACAACCACGGCACGATATTTGGACAAGCACTTGGAATGGAAAGAGGGTCACAAAGAACAGGTTGATTCTGCCACCGGCAACATAATTCAATGTGCAAGAAGATTCGATCCCGACAATAACCCAAGTAGTGAAAAAAGACCTGAAAAGTTCGAAGAAATCTCACTGCTGATATCTACAGATGTCCTGTCAGAAGGAGTAAACCTTCAAGCAGGACAGGTAATCATCAACTATGATTTTCACTGGAACCCTACCAGGCTCATTCAAAGAGCAGGACGAGTGGACAGAATAGGAAGCAAGAATGAAGTTGTCACTGTACACAACTTTCTTTTAGATCCAGAGATGGAGAGGGACTTTAGATTGGAAGAACATGTAGACCGTAAAATAGACAGCATACAACAAAAAATCGGCGAGGACTATCCAATATTAAAGCCAGATGAAGCAGTGAACACAAAAGACACTTACGCAATTTACAAAGGCGATGTATCTATTCTTGACCGCGAAGATGAGAATCCCCTAGAACCCTCAAGGCTTGAAAAAATGCTAACGGATATTCAAATTAACAGTCCGCAGTTATGGGAAGATTTTACATCAATTCCAGACGGAATAAGAGGTTCTGACGGTACAAAAACTAAAGGCAATCTGCTATTGGCATGTGAGAGTGGAACAGAAAGAGGCGGTAAAGTGAGAAAATACTATCTTGTCACATCCAACAAAAAAGTAAACGAAATATCCTCACAGAAAGCACTAGCAATTCTAGAATCCGAAGACAAATCAACGCATGCTATCCCTGCAAATCACGACAGCATGGTATCCGCAGGATGGCACCAATTTGTGGAAGAGGCAGAACAGATCAGGGCAAGGGCCTCAAGCATAAAATTAACTAGGTCGCAAAAATGGATACGTGAAAAGTTAATGAAAATGGACAAAAGCGACGAGTTTACAAATAAAAAACAAGAGATTGAGACATTGCTAAAAGCATATTCCATCCCGATCCTCAAAGGAAAACTAAACAGAGAATTGATAAAGATCACAAAAGCAGACATGGAAGGTAGTGAGATATTGAACAGTCTTAGCCAGTTATACCGACATTACGACCTTCGAAATCAGGTAAAACAAGACGAGGAAAAGTCAACATCCCCCAGAATTCTATACAGCATGTATGTTGGGAAGCATGACTGACAAAAAACTAGAAAGTCTAGCATATCGACTCAGAGATCTAACCTCGTTACGAGAACTTTTTTCAGAGCTGAACTTTGATTTTGAGGACAAACCCGTGAATAAAGATAGTTGGAGACAAAATCAGAAAGATAAGGTCACAGAAGCCAGAATCGTAGCTAGTAAAAACAACTATCTTGTCTGCTACATCAGAACAAGCACGAACTCGCTAAAGGACTGGAAAGGCATATCATCCAGAATAATCAAGGACAATTCCGGGCTATGTATGGTATGCTCGCACAATCCGGATGGACTTAAGTGGGTTTTTTCAAGCCTGTCAAAAAACTTTTCACAGTCTTTTTCGGAAACCAGACATGTTCCGATAGACATAACCAAGGATTCTGGTGTGCCTAAAACCTTCATTGATTTTTTAGAGGCAATCAAAATCAAAGAAGACACTACCACTACATCTATTGCAACACAGATATCCAACGCGTTTGACTCCTTTGCAGTACAGATTCATGACGAGCTTACCGTAAACGTATTCAAGGCGCTAAAAATCCTATCTGAGGGGATAATTATGGACGAATCCAACCAAATGCATCTAGACGAACAGTCACTAAAGCAAATCCGGGAACCTGTATTCATTTTGTTGTATAGGATCATCTTTGTATTATATGCCGACGATAGAGGAATTTTTCCTATTGACAATAATGTCTATTACAACGAATTCAGCCTGAAATGGATAAAACGAGAATGGTTGTTAAAGAGACAGCAACACAAAATAACAGGACAATATGAAGTTCAAAAACGTCTGTGGCATTTGTTTAGGCTAGTTGAGCTTGGCAGCGAAGATCTGGATTATGACCCTGAGAAATTTTTTATGAAGTCTTATTATGGAAGATTGTTTGACAGACAGATTCACTCAAGATTAGAAAAATACAAGATAAAAAATGAGTATCTGTTAGATGCCATCAGTCTGCTTACGCGCACACATGACAGAAAAGGGAACTATTTTTTCCTTGATTACTCTGCACTGGAAACAAGGCATCTTGGCTCCATATACGAGCATTTGTTGGAATACCACCTTACAATCAAAGACCAAAAGATTGCGGAGCTTCCAAATCCGAAAGACAGAAAGGCATCTGGAAGCTACTACACTCCACAGTATATCGTTGACTATATTGTAAAAAATACGGTTAAGCCTCTAATAGATAACATCGTAAATACCAGCACAGAGCCGGACGAACAGATTGAGAAAATATTGGACTTGAATGTTTTGGATCCTGCAATGGGTTCTGGTCACTTTCTAATAGGTGTTACAAACTATATTGCACGCAGATTATGTGAAATAGAGTGTTCCGGAGAGATAACCGAGCAGGCGTTTGTGGAACGCAAAAGAGATGTGGCCAGAAGATGCATTTATGGCGTAGATCTAAATCCACTAGCAGTTGATCTGGCTCATGTTTCCTTGTGGCTTGAGACATTGTCGTCGGAAAAACCCCTGTCTTTTTTGAGTGCACACCTGAAATCGGGCAACGCATTAATCGGCGCCAGCATCAGCGACATATTTGCGAAACAGACAACGCTAATGGAATCAGCAAAAAGTAGAATGAAGTTCAAGAAAACCATCAGAGACTTTATCATGCTTGAACATTTGGAGGATGATACTGCAGCTGCGGTGAAGACAAAGATAGCAAAGTATGAAAAAATCCAATCAAAGGGAACTATATACTATCAACTGAAATTTTTGTTAGATGCCAAGGTAGCAATAAGATTTAGTGTGGAAGTTCCGCCATTAGGCGAGTATGTGGCAAAAAAAATCGGTGAAAGTGGCCTTGACTTTTACGCTGACAATAGGTGGCAACAAGTCAAGGAATCTGCAAAACTACACTCATTCTTCCATTGGGATCTGGAGTTTC
The DNA here is from genome assembly GCA_964347915.1 of uncultured Nitrosopumilaceae archaeon. Taxonomy (GTDB): domain Archaea; phylum Thermoproteota; class Nitrososphaeria; order Nitrososphaerales; family Nitrosopumilaceae; genus CAYGAM01. The sequence continues at coordinate 9,807 of CAYGAM010000049.1, forward strand.
CAAGTATTTTTTATGATGAAAACGGAAAACACAAAACAAACCCAGGATTTGACGTAGTGATCGGAAATCCACCCTACATAAATGTTGAAAATCTTTCCAAAGATATGCGCAAGTATTGCTTGGCACAGTATCAGACTTGCGAGGGACGGACTGATATTTACATAGCATTCATAGAAAAAACTCTCAATATACTTAGCACTAATGGTCTAATGAATTTTATCATGCCATCAGCCTTTGCCAAACAAAAATATGCGACCAAAATGCGACAAATGCTCATTAATGACCATGACATCATAAAAATAGATGATGTTAGCAATTATCGTATTTTTAAACATGCGGCAATCAATAATATCATCATAACAATTGGCAAGGGGAATAGACTAAAATCGACAAAAATAATTCGATATCACCAACAGGCAGATGTTGAGAAACAAAGTGGAACAGAATTTTTAATAGATCAAAAATTGTTTACAAGATTAAAAGATTACCGCTTTGACACAAATCCAGATATTATTAAGTATATTAAAATAAAAGAAAAAATATGCGAAAAATCAATACGTTTAGGAAAGATTTGTCTAATAGCTTACGGAGCTAGACTCAACCATAGATCAAAAAATATCAGTAAATCTAATTATATAAAATCATCACCAGAAATTGGATTAAAGAAATTTTGCGAAGGGCGAGATATTCAACGTTATTCGTTCTCTCATAATAGCTGGTTGAAATATACGCCAAACGAACATTATAATCCCATGTTTAAAGAGTTATTTGAAAATCCAAAATTAATGTGTATTAATATCGTAAAAGACAGAATACGATGGGCATATGACGATCAGGGATTTTACAATAGCCATACGGTCGTAAATTGTATACGCTTTGATTTTCTTACTAATGTACAGCACACTTCAGTTGCTCGGGCAATGGAGGATAGAACAAATACGAAAATATCAAAACAATTTACGTACAAGTTTTTGCTTGCAATTCTTAACTCACAATTAGTTAATTGGTACTTCATTAATTTTTTGAGCGAAAACTTACACTTTTATCCCAACGACGCTAAAGCATTACCAATTCTTAAGATAGACAGTGCCAAACAGAAAATATTTGTTGAACTAGTTGAAGATATTATGAGAACTAAAAAAAATAATCCCATGGCGGATACGAAAATATTAGAAAATAAGATAGACGAGTTAGTTTATGATGCTTATCAACTAACATCCAAAGACAGAGCAATTGTAGAGAAACAATTTGAGTAGTGTAAGTAGTCACATAGAGGCAATAACTCCACCAGAAAATCTCAACGCCACAATACTGAGAATAAAAACCAATAGTGGTTTATAGCACAATTTGAATGGTGTATGGCATACATGAAAATGTATGGAATATGGCGATCTCATCTATACTCTAGATTAAAAATAATGCCACATCAAACAGCTAAGCGAAATGTACTTTTGATTGAAAGTCCGGATGTCGGTTTGGACTCTGGCAGAGGCAGTTCCATCGGCTTCTTGAATGTCAGCATTGTCACCATGACATCCAAACCGGGGTACATTTCGCTTAGATGATCAAGGTGAAAACATACACACAACAGATTCCTTTTTGGCGACAATACCGGTGATCGTCAGCAGGTGCTGTCAACATCCCAGAACATGAGTGTATGCGCTTGTCGCCATTTTTGAATCGGTCTCGGGGTGCTGCCAGCGCTATCCGGCAGGCAGTTTCTATGACAGCGGCGGTTCACGAATGCCGTGACGTTCTTGAAACTTTTTGCGCTTGGTGTTGTGCTCTGGAGAATTTAATGACGACGTGCGGTTCCCAGAGCATCACGCCTTTCTTCATATTCAGACAGCATGGCTATCGATTCATTTGCCATCAAGTGAATGCTTGCGATTTGCTCAGCCTTTTCCTTTATCATATTCTGAATATGATCCACTTCTTCCTTTGACATGCATTTTTCGGCAGTCTTGGACCCTTTACGCGAGCCTGCACTGTCACCAGATTTTTTGGAGATGTGTGTTTTCATGCATGCTATTCCATATTTTCATATTTAACTCTCATCATCAATTAAAATCTGCCAATTAGCTAAAAAAATTACAACAGTCTGCTGTCATGACTCTGCAGAACTGGAACCAGAGTGCGGCTAGGCGCTGCCAGATCTTAGTCTTTGAGACATTCATGCTGCAGCATCATACACATCAAGGCATCGCCTGTTCCATGATGCCGTTCACGCAGATCGCAGGCACAGCACCACACATCAAAGGATGCCGCCAGGCATTTCTTACATATTTATCAGTCTTTATTGGAGCAACAGTGAATGGAAACCATTGAATATGATCTGATCATATGCGGTTCCGGACTGGCCGGGCTTCGGGCGGCAATATCGGCCGCGGAGCAAAGCAGCAGCATCAAGATTGCCGTAGTCTCAAAGGTTCAGGTCATGCGATCCCACTCCGTATCCGCCGAGGGAGGAACGGCAGCAGTAATCCACAAAGACGACAAGATAGAAGACCACGTATACGATACCGTAAAGGGAAGCGATTTTCTAGCGGACCAGGACGTAGCAGAGAGGCTGTGCATCGAAATGCCAAAGGAGATTTACCAGCTGGATAAGTGGGGAATGCCCTGGTCAAGAGACAAGGACGGGGCAATAGACCAGCGCGCATTTGGAGGATACAGCTTTCCCAGGGCAACGTATGCCTCCGACAAGGTCGGATTCTTTGAGATGCAGACGCTGTACGATACGTGCCAGAGGTACGACAACATAGAGTACCTCAATGAGTGGTTTGCGACCAGCATAGTGCAGCAGAACAATCAGTTTATGGGAATTACTGCAATCGAGCTTGCAACCGGTACATTCTACGGCATAAAGGCAAAGGCGCTGATAATTGCAACAGGCGGAGCCGGCAGGCTGTACAGTTTCTCTACATATGCTCACTCTTCCACCCCCGACGGCCTGGACATGGCGTTTCGGGCAGGCATGGCGCTAAAAGACATGGAGTTTGTCCAGTTTCATCCAACAGGTATACTGCCGTCCGGCATACTCATAACCGAAGGGGCGCGCGGCGAGGGCGGATACCTTTTGAACAACAGGGACGAGCGCTTTATGAACAAATATGCTCCCAAAAAGATGGAGCTTGCTCCAAGGGATATCGTATCCCGATCCATAATGACAGAGATACAAGAGGGGCGCGGATTCAAGCACGAAACCGGAGTCGACTGCATAAAGCTTGACCTGCGGCACATCGGCGACGAGACCATCAAGGAAAAGCTTGGAGGCATACGCGAAATATCAATAAAGTTCTCCGGAATAGATCCGGCAGAGGATATTCTGGATGTTCGTCCCGTCTGCCACTACATGATGGGCGGAATACATACGGACATTGACGGCGCGGCCGAAGTTCAGGGAGTTTGGGCGGCAGGCGAAGCCGCATGCAACAGCACGCACGGCGCAAACAGGCTGGGCGCAAATTCCACATCAGAATGCATAGTCTGGGGAGAGATAACCGGACGCCTTGCAGTCGAGTACATAATGCAACGCAGAAGCGAAAGCGTGCTGCCGTACGAGGCAATAAAAGCCGAAGAGGAGCGCATCTACGATTCCATACTGCGCGGCAGCGGAGACGACAATCCGTACGAGATAAAGCAGGATCTGACAGACATGATGAACGAAAAGGCGTATGTGTACCGCAATGAAAAAGATTTGACAGACGGGCTGCGGCTGCTGCGAGACCTGCAGAGCCGCCCATGGAAGCACGTAGAAGACTCGGCAAGCGAATACAATACAAACTTTGTAAACGTGATGGAGCTTGACTCAATGTTCAGGGTGGCCGAAGTCGTGCTGGTCGGGGCAATCAACAGAAGGGAATCGCGCGGCAGCCATGCCAGAACAGACTATCCCACGCGGGACGACAAAAACTTTCTGCACCATACTCTTGCATACTACTCGCCAGGCGAGCCCGTAATGAAGACTCATCCTGTAAAAATAGCAAAGTACCAGCCCGTGGAGAGAAAATACTAATGGACCGCAACAACGAAGGCATCAAGGGCATGGCAAACCCAGGCAGGTACGGAATAGAGCGCGTAGCGTACTGGCTCATGCGTCTGACAGGACTGGGACTGCTTGCATACTTTGTAGGCCACATATACGAGACTAGCAGCATACTCCGCGGAAGGGCGGGCTGGAACGAGCTGCTGGCAATGACGCAGACGACAGAAGGGCACATCCTGCTGGCAGTCGTAATAGGAATGTGCGTCTTTCATACTGTAAACGGAATCAGGGTGATGCTGGGGCACGGCGGCGTCGGCGTAGGCAGTCCTGGGCGGCCGGACTATCCGTACGCGCCGCAGTCGCAAAATGCGCGCCACAAGATTACAATATACTCCGCCATCGTCCTGGCGGCCGTTGCCATGATGTACGGCATGGCGGTAATGTTTGGTGAATAGAATGCGCGAAAGTCACATAATGAAGATACACTATGGAACAGCGCTGGGATCCATTGCCCTGGTTGCCGTCCACATACTCTTCAGAATGACTCAGGGCTTTGCAGAGTCGCTGACGTACGAGAGCGTAATTGCAAACTATTCGTTCATACCGTATGCCGGAATGCTGGAGATAATACTCATACTGCTCTCCATACACGGGTTCAACGGCCTCCGCGTGGTGCTCTTGGAGCTAAAGCAGGGCCGCATATACGAAAAGTCGGTATCCTACGGATGCGTAGCTGCAATGCTCATAGTCATAGGGTACGGCTCCAGGACAATAATCCTGACAAGCATGGGGATGGTCGGATGAAGCATATCACCCTCCGCGTAGCCAGGTCCAACCCCAAGGCGGGAACGGAAAAGCGGTTTGACGAGTACAAGATAGCAGTGGAAAAATGGACTACCGTCCTTGATGCAATACTTGAGGCAAAAAAGAGTCATGATCACTCAATAGGAGTCAGATACTCTTGCAGGCAGGCCACATGCGGTTCATGCGGCATGTCAATAAACGGCAGGCCCCGCCTTGCATGCTTTACAAAGGTGGACGAGATCGACACAGACATCATTACAGTCGAACCCATGAACAACTTTCCGATAATAAGGGATCTGGCAGTAGGATTTGAGCGCCTCTTTGCAAATCACAAAAAGATAAAGCCGTACGTAATACCCGCAAAAACTGAAGGGGAAAATTCGCACCTGCAGAGCGCGGAAGAATACGAGCGGTTTGTCCAGTTTGCAGGATGCATCAAGTGCGGGCTGTGCAACTCGGCGTGCCCCACAATGACGACAGACACGTCGTTTGTAGGGCCGCAGGCGCTGGCCCAGGCATACAGGTATGTAGCCGACAACCGCGACAGCGGCAAGGACAAGAGGTTGCGCATAATAGACGAGTCGCACGGCATATGGAGATGCCATTTTGCAGGATCGTGCAGCCAGGTATGCCCCAAGGGAGTGGATCCTGCAATGGGAATACAGCTGCTGCGCGGCTACCTTTTGGGATTCAGATAAAGGCGCGCACTCTCAAAAATGCGGTGCTAGCTTTGCTGCTTTTTCGGGTTGGGGCTGCTGTTTACCTGGTTGTTTATCTGCTCCGACATAAAGTGTCCTGATACGTTGACCTTGACATCGTCCACGCCGTCAATCTGGAGCAAGTTGTCGTGTATGTCCTGGCATATCTTAAAGCCGAATACGGCAGGACAAAACGGGCTTGTAAGGTGCAAGTCGACTTTGACTCCGTCATCGTTAATGTCCACCTCGTCTATCAGCTCAAGGTCGGTAATGGTCGTGTTTATCTCTGGATCGACAATCTTTGAGAGCTCGTCAAATATTTTGACCCGCAGCTGCTTGATATCCTGGGACATGATTTCTGGTGCCTTTGAACCATATATAACCATTCAAAACCACTCTGCCTGCGCCCTGCTTCCCTGGGCTCCAAGCTTTTTTGCAAAACGGTTGTACCGTACAGTGTGCAGGAAATTTTCACAAAATTTCATTTTTGACGGAAAATTTCCTTGGCAACAAAACCTCGACAGGCCGATGCTCTGTGCAGTGCAGTTTTGGTGCATGTTCCATGTACCTGCAGGATGATGCCGGACGTTGCGCTGTGCGGCAGCACTGCGGCCGCTATTTCTATCGCAGCCCCGGTTTTCAGGCGCCGCCGCGCTGATTGAATGCCGCAGAGCGGCAGCATGCGCAGCAGGGGGCGTTTTTTTGAGCTGCAGATGCCCGAATGCGCGGCAATGCTCGTAACAGTTTAGGTCGACTCCTGACGCAGGCAATGCGCTTGGCGCATTCAAAGC
>CAYGAM010000050.1:0-14037 GCA_964347915.1 uncultured Nitrosopumilaceae archaeon
TCGCTAGTATTGAGGGAGGGCGCATGCAGTGCCCAGGCCTCGGCGTCTAATTGCGATGGACTCTAATGCAAGGATGAAGAATGGCAATGGGGGAAAGCCCCGAATGGATAATTGTCCAAAAATTCATCTAATGAATAGTACTCACCCCAGCTGATGCTATTCTCCATACCATAATATCGTGCGATGCTTTTATTAACGTCTCACATGGATACTAGCGATTACAAGCATTGTCGCCAAAAAGGAGCGATCTGCGCGTATATTACGACTTTGATGCGACATTATTTCTAATCGGCAGTATAGTTGCATGCTGGCTGGGCAACGCGCACTTGCAACTGTTGCACGAACCACGCCGCTAGTCTAGAAGCGTTGGACGCGTCCTGACTTGGCCGGCGCTTGTCTCTAGCCAATTTTACAAAACTGATGAGACAATTACAATTAATTCTTAAATTATGAATAATGTATATATAGAATTATCATGTATTAAGAATTAATGAATGAGACGCAGATACGGGTATTGGCGGCGCTGCTTGAGAAATCGTGGGATGTGCAGGACTTGGCAGATGCTCTAGGCAAGAGCAGGCAGCAGATAATCAGAACTGTCAGGGACCTGGAAGAAAGAGAGTATGCAATTCTTGACGGCGCTGCAGCAAGCCCGGCCAAAGGCTACAAGATCGCGCTGCTGCGAGACATCCTAAAGACGACAGGTATCCGACTTTTACTTCGCGGTTCTTGCGAGCGCGTGCTGGCAGCTGCCGCAGATGAAACCACGATCGAAAAAATAGCAGAGGATTCAGGCGTATCCAGATCTACGGCATACAAGTCAGTCATGGATCTGCGATCAGCGGCAGCCTTGACCAAGGACGGCCCGAATGTAAAGGTCAACGAGTCAAACAAAAGCATTGGCCGCCTTGCGCGAGTTTTGCGGACAGAATTTGACTCCAGATACGAAGGCCGCACAGAAATCATCTACAACAGCAATTCCAAAATAATCAGGCGCGTGCCTGCGGGAAGGACCGCACCCGGAGCTGCCACCGCGTTTACGGTGTTTGCCGATCTTGGCATCATGTACCGCACAACGCATGATTACTTTTGCGAGCAAAAAGGGCATGCCGGCATGCATGATATTCTGATTCATTCCGTGTATGCTGCAAAATATTTGAAAAGCGCCATGAACATGACCATGTGCATCATATTTTACATCAAGCACAGGGAGCAGTTGAATATTGCAAAGATCAGAAAAAAAGCGTCCGAGTTTGGCGTGCTGGATGCATGGCTGGATGCAGAGGCGTATCTGCGGCGAGGCGCGCTGAAAAATCCCAAACTTTTCCTGCCGTGGAACGAGTTTGAGTCCAAGGCAGGGCTGTACGGAATACCGTCAGATGCGTACCGCGCGCCTGCGCCGGACAATCTGCTTTGGGCAGAGATAGGCGCATGCCTGCAGAGAGAGGTTGCCGCCTATCTGCTGGGCGGCGAAAACATGAGGCTCAAGGGACTCAAGGACAGCACAAAGGACTGCGATATCCTTGTAGAGAATCGGGAAGATTTTGACGAAGTATCGCGCGTTCTCAGGAAGATGGGCTATATCCCGTCTGGAGTAGAGCCTGCTGATGCGGACACTCAAACCCAACCCTCTGAAATATTTGCTCACTCGAAAAAACCCCGAATTGATCTCTTTACAGGCACAGTACTGGGAGGCATTGAGCTCTCCGACTCGATGAAAAGCATGGCGGATATCGCATCGCACGGACTGCTGAAGCTTGGACTGCTAAAAAACGAGCACGTATTTGTCCTCAAGGCGGCGGCAGGCAGGGAAGGCGATATACAGGACATGAAGTCACTGGCGCTTGGATTCATGCACGGGCAGGATGCGCCGCGCGGCATGCTGGATTTAGGACGATTCCAAAACAGCTTTGACTGGAATTTAGTGTGGAGCGAAATTCTAGAGCAGGAGAGGATAAATCCCATTAATAATTTGACCGTGCCGATATTTGAGCAGATTGCATACCTTGCAGAGCAGGCAGGCATCGCCGTTCCAATCCTGGGCAGGCTAAGGCTGCATGCTGTGGGCAGCCTCATAAAAAAACTGCTGCGCCAAGGCAAAATTCCCGTCCGGCGCGTGATAAACTTGCTAAAGGGCGGCGACATAACCGAAACGCTGATCAGAAACAAAATAGCGTCCATGACCAAAGCAGGCGATCTCTTAAAGAGCGCTTCTGGAAGAGCTGCTTACATTCAGCTGCCAGGGACTAGCAGATTTCCAAAACCGGAATTAAAGTTGACGCTGCGGAGCCTGGAGCTGTACCTTGGATGGAGATTCCCGCTAATGCCGGTGCCGCCAACGAGCGAGCTGGAAGACTTTATGCGCGAGATGCGCGCCATGAATATCTCCACAATCGGCGAACTTGATGATGCCGTACTGGCGCGCTCTGGAGAATCGAATGCATGCCGATCAGCAGCAAGTAGGCCAAACAGTCTTGGTGCAATTCAAGCATGCATCGGCCTGCCGCCATGACCGCGTTCCGGCTGGAAATGATGCCGCGCTGGTTCTGGCATGCGTACAGGCAGCTGCGGCCATGCGTGCAGCTGCGGCCATGCAGCAAGCCGATTATGCGGTAATAGAACTGCCTGCATCCTTTCGGCCTTGCGAGGAATGGCAATTTCTCCGCTTGCGATTACCACAATTTAAATATAGATTGTAAAGACTTCAAATCGAGAATGAAAACCGTTACACTGTTACTTTTGACAGCTGCAATAATTGGGTTCTCTGGCGTGACGGGAATCGCGTACGCTCAGGCTGATGCGGCTGCAAGTGCTGATTCGCTCAAGCTGCTTGGCGCAGGCTTGGCATTCGGTCTGGCCGCGCTTGGCGCAGGCATAGGGCTTGGTCAGGTGGGAGCAGCAGGACTTGCAGTAATCAGCGAGAATCCAGCACTGCAGTCAAAAGTGTTCATATTTATCGGCATGGTTGAATCAATTGCCATCTACGGTATAGTAATGATGTTCATTATATTGGGACAGTAGACTCTTTTCAATACTGCATCTTTTTAGATACGCCATATCCGATGATGCTATGCCGATATGAGCGGAATACGGCGCGCCGCCACGCGCACTGCCTATTGAAGCGCGCGTATGCACTCTAAAATTCCCAGGGCCGCCTTTTGCCTTACTTGTACTGGATCCGATTCACGTCTAGTATGCGGCCGCAGTACCTGCACTTGAGCACCAACGTCTCCCTGTCTACAACTTCCATTACGGATTCGATGTATTCGCGGCTGTTTGTAATGCAGTCGGGGTTTGAGCACCTGAATATGCGCCCTATCTCGTTGGGAAGCGAGACCCTGCGCTTTTCTACCAGCTTGTAGTCTTTGATTATGTTGACGGTAGACGAGGGCGCTATTATCGCAAGCTTGTTTGTATCGTCATCCTGCAGAAACCGATTCTCTACCTTGATTATGTCCTTTTTTTTGAACTTGCCGCTGGGAACATTGAGCGCTATTGTAATCAGTCCGCCGCCGCGGCCGTCCATGCTCAGAGCATCAAGCACCTGGAGCCCCTTGCCTGCGTCGATGTGATCTATTACCGTGCCTTCCCGAATCCTTCTTACGATGAGCTCGGACTCTTGCATTAACATAAATTGTATATGCGCCAATATATCAATTAGAGCATGGCATTTTTTCAAAGCGACCTTATCTCCATACGGGACCTTGACAGCGCCAGGCTGGAAGAGATCTTTGCCGCAACAGAGCGGCTCATGCAGATGACGCCCGAGTCCCGCAGAAAGATAGCCCTGGGCAAGGCGCTAGGCTACCTGTTCTTTGAGCCCAGTACAAGAACAAGGCTGAGCTTTCAGGCAGCTATTGCTGCAATAGGGGGCTCGTCGTTTGGCATTGCAGATGCCGCCAACTCGTCGGCGCAAAAGGGCGAAAGCCTTGCTGATACGGTAAGAGTGATGTCAATATACGCCGACGCCCTGGTGCTGCGGCATCCGCGGGACGGCTCCAGCAGGTTTGCGGCAGAGGTGTCCGACAAGCCGATTATAAACGGCGGCAGCGGCACGGAAGAGCATCCTACCCAGGCAATTCAGGATCTGTTTACGATGCGCCAGGAGAAAAAGAAGATAGGCGGATTGAACATAGGCATAGTCGGAGATCTAAAGTACGGAAGAACGGTATACTCGCTGCTGTACGGGCTGGGACACTATGATGTCAGGGTGCACCTTGTATCGCCGGACTCACTGAGAATTCGTACTGACTCAACGTACGAGATAAGAAAGCAGCTCACGCTGGACGAGTCCGACAATCTTGAGGATGTCATAGAGGATCTGGATGTGCTGTACGTTACAAGAATACAAAAGGAGCGCTTTCCAGACGAAGAAGAATACCTCAAAGTCAAGGGAAGCTACACAGTGGGGCTGGACCTGGTGCGAAGAATGAAGGACGATGCAATAATACTGCATCCGCTGCCGAGGCTTGATGAGATTCCGGCGGACGTAGACTATACCCCGAATGCAAAATACTTTCAGCAGGCAGAATACGGACAGTATACAAGAGCCGCCCTGCTGGGACTGATTCTCAACGAGGACGGATTTTAGCCTGCCGGCGCTGCCGGCTGGCTTTGGGAAACAGGCATTCGGACTGCTCCGCCTCGGACGCATCATTGCTTTAATCATCTGGCATAGTCCAGGAACAGGCATTCCTGCTGCTAAAATTAGGACGGCAAATGATGCAGAGCGGGACGCCGGCAGGCCTGCCGCAGCAGCTGTTCCGGACTGCTGCAAAAAGGCCTGAGAGCTGCAGGTAGCAGAATGCATTCTGATGCCATAGCCGTAGGCGCCGCACTGTTCCTAATAGTAGTGATGCATCTGCCGCTGTTCCAGGCCTTCCTGCTCCCAGTGGTTGTGGTTTCTTCCCGGATCCTTGTGCGCATGAACGGTGCCGTCTATATGGCAGTGAGTATTGTCTATCAAATCCTTTACAAATACGTCGTCTACGCCCAGTATGGCATTGACGGCTTCTGCCGCGCTCTTTATGACCTGCCGCTTGACAAAAGACGACTCGATCACGCCAGTCTGCGACATGTCGATTATGCTCCTGGAGCCTGCATCCACTCCGTACCAGCCGCTGCCGGAGCGCGACCTAATCTCTGCCATGGCGTCTATGGCATCCATTCCAAGGTTGCGCGCCAGCGTAGCAGGAATCTCTTCCAGAGCGTCTGCCATGCGCATCACTGCAATCTGCTCTCTTGACTCGATATCCAGCGCCCTCTTTCTTACCATTGCGGCTATGAGAGCCTCGCAGGAGCCGCCGCCGTACACTATGAACGGCTCTTTTGCAAAGTTGCAAAGCACGCGGATTGCGCTCAGCGCAGTGCGATGAAATTCGTCCAGGTACCGCTTTGAGCCCGCCCGCAGCAAAAGCGTAACCGATCTGGGGGACTTTGACTCTACGAATACCATTCTGTCTCCGCCGACTTTTCTTTCATGCACTGCGTCTGCAAACCCAAGCTCGCTTCTGGATATCTCTTCCAGGCTCTTGCATATTCTGGCGCCCGTAGCCTTTTCAAGCCACCAGAGATCATTGTACTTGACTCGGCGCATTGAGATTATGCCAAGCTGCGCCAGGCGCTCCTGGGCAAGCTCGCTCACCCCTTTTCTTGATATGACCATGCCGGCGCCAGACGCTGCAACCTTTTCTACCAGCGCAGACAGGTCGCGCTCTTCCTGTCCTGCAAAGCGGCTTATCAGGCCTGCTCTTGATATCTCTATCTCTGATTCCGTCCTGGTGCGCGCCGCTTCCAGCGGCTCGTTGATCAAAAGAATTCTGACATTTCTTGCTGCGCGCGGCATGGCGGGACTGTCTATCGGCTTGTCAATTATGATTCCCCTAATCAGGCTGATATCCGCTGCGCCAAGCTTTTCCTCTATCTTGATATCGTCCGCATTGATTCCCGCAGCTCCGATGCCAAAATCAGGGCCGGCCACGCACCTTGCAGCATCAACAAAGATGTCCGCAATGTTCCGCTCCTGCGCCAGAAAATCCCAGAGCGCCTTTCCGTGAAGGCATGCTGCAGCAAGGCCGCTCATGCACTGCCGCTCCGCCTTTATCCTAATCTCTGCCAGCGCGTCCAGAGCGTAGTCCATGCCAATCTCAAATCCGCGCACTATTGCAGCAGTGGAAATTCCTGACATGCGCATCGCTCTTGCCTCCCTTAGCATCGCGCCTATCAGGACAGCTGCCGAGGTTGTGCCGTCTCCTGCATGATTGTCCACAGTATTTACCGCATCCACGACAGCCTTGGCGGCAGGATGGTCAATGTCGAGCTTTCTTAAAAACGCGCCCCCGTGCTTTGTTACCGTCTCTTCGCCGATGATATCAATGTACATCTTTTCCATTCCGCGCGGACCGAGCGCAGTCTTGACCATGTCTGCTGCAAGCATTCCCGCAATTGCATTATACATCTGGGAATGCTGCACGCCCACGCGCGACAGTTCTGGGTTGAATATGTCCGGATACTTCACTGCCTGCATCACGCCTGAAAAAATATTAAATCATATTGGTGCAATGCCCCAAGAACGCGCTACTCGGGCGCAACTTTGGTCTTTGGAGCGCCATCGTCAGGCTTGCCTGCATCCTGCAGCGCCCCCCCGCCAATCGTTCCGCCCTCCTTGAAGTGCCTAAGGTCCTCGCCCTCTATTACGTCCTCTTCCGGCGGGACATAATCTCTGACATCGTGCCTTGCCTTTCCCGGATACTTGTTCTGTGTGGCAAGCGCCACTGCTATGAACAAAAGGAATGACACAATCGGCGGTATGAAGGTGTCCAGCCCTGCAAGATCTTCCGGAAACGACAAAAAGAATGACAGCCTTAGGAAGGAGCCTACAAGAAGTGACGCGATGGCGGCAGGCATGTTTGCCTTTTTCCAGAATAATCCGAACGTGAGCGGCGCAAGCGCGCCCGCAAATACAATATCAAAAGCCAAAATCAGGTAGATTCCGGGAGCCGGGAAAAAGTAGCCCAGGGCCGTCCCTGCAATCATCATAGGCACTATGACTATTCTGGTCAGAATCAAAAGCCTGCGATCATCGATTGTGGGCTTGCCCATCCAGCGCCGCCGTATTATCCTGCTTATCAGATTCCTTGAGACCACGCTGGATATTGCCAGCAGCCCGCCGCTTGCAGTGGACATTGACGCGCCCACTATTCCCATCAGTATTGCCGCGCCGATTGCAAACGGCATGTGCTCTGTCGTCAGGAGGGGAAGAGCCAGGAAGGGATCGGTTCCAGGCGCAAGATAATAGTACGCTACGATTCCGAGCATGCTGGTGGGAATTACGGTAAACATGGTAAGCATTCCGCCCATAAAGGCCCCTTTGCGCGCCGTCTTGGGATTCTTGGCCGCAAAGACCCGCTCCATAAAGTCCAGCGCTATTATGTCGCCCAGGCCCAGGGCAAGCATTCCTGCCCAGTTTATCAGCGCGCCGTTTCCAATGTCGAACAGTCCGGACAAGTCAAGATACTCTGGCGGCGCCGCATTGTAGATTGTATCCCACGGCGTTCCGGAAAATCCTCCGGCAAAGAAGAGAAATCCAGCCCAGAATGCTGCTATGGCAAGATAGACCTGGAACAAATTGGTATAAGCGGACGCAAAGAGCCCGCCGGCCATTGTGTACGCCACCACTACAAGCGCGGATATCAGTATTCCCCAGAAAAAGTCTATTCCAAATACGGTCTGCAGTATGAATCCGCTCGCTGCCAGGTTTCCTGCAACCAGGACGGTAAAGCTTACTATCATCAGGACACCGGATATTCCTTCTGCGCCGTTGCCGTACCTTCTAAAGTAAAAGTCGGGCAGCGTGATCATTGACATTTTGTTGAGCGGCTTTGCATAGAATGCCGCCGTTACCAAAAGGCACATGCCCAGGCCTATCGGCGTTATGGCGCCGGCCCAGAATCCAAACTCAAAAACCAGGGCGATGTTGCCCAGGGTGGAATTTCCATCTACCGCCTGGGCTGCAAGCATGGTTCCAACCAGGGCAAGCGGCAGGCTCTTTCCTGCCACTATGAGCCTTTTTCCGCTCTGCTTTACCAGCCTGCCTGCCAAGACTCCTACGATGAGCGTTATAGCTATAAAGATCGCAATGGCAATTCCAAAGTCTCCAAATTCGGCCATTCAATAATGATCTTCAAAAACCTATTTAAATATTAAAAAATTATAGTATAGTACGTTTTAAGAACTAAAAGTTACATGTATAGTACATTAATGAAAAAAGAATGCAAGATTCGGGCATAAAATGTAAAAAATGCCAAGCGAGCCTTGCAGGTGCAGGCACAAGATGCATCTTTTCTGCAGATATTGCAGGCATTGCAGCCGAAAAGGAACGGGCTGCGGGCATATTTTCCGCTTTGATGCGGCATTTTTTAATCGGGGGCATGGATCATGATGACGCCTGATTTTGCCGGAGGCATAAAATGGGATGCAGGCCGCATCTTTTCTGAAACTGATATTTGCGTCCTTGAGTGCGCGCGGCGCTGCATCCTACATAGTTAATAGATACTGAATCAAGTATTTGCATGGACAAGCAGTTTGCATTTGCCGTAATCCTGATTATTCTTGGCCTGGGACTGACGCAGTTTGAGTCGGACGGCGACAACTCGTTTCTGGCAGGCGCCGGAATCGGCACCATCGTCATTGCCTCGTTTTGGATTGTGCTGATAATAGTCCGAGACCTGAAGCGAAAATAAGATTTGAACGCGCCCTAAAAATTGGGCCGTGATGCCGTGGCGGCAATCTGCATTTATTTTCCAAATATGTATAAGCGCCTAGCCGCACCAAATATCGTGCCAGGCAAAGGATATGCTACCATAGGACTCAAGCCAAGCATATGCGCCAGGCTGCAGAGCCTCACGGACGTATTCTATCCGGGCATGTTTCTGCCCAGCACCCTGATAATACTGATGAACGAAGTAAAGCTTGGATACTATTCTGTCGAGTCCTCGGACATGCGAATAGACGAGTCGGGAAGATACTATACGCTCACCATAAGGGAGGACGTAAAAGAGTGGCTGAAGCAAAGCTACGGCCTTCTCAAGCCAGAGTATGAGGAACGATATCATGCAAGGCATTTTTCCAACTTTATAACGTATTTTCTGGCAAACCTGTTCGAGTCCAAGTTCAACTCGCAGAACAATATCATCAAGCTGAAAGAGTCGGATTTTACGTGGCTAAGAAAGGAATACGACAGGTACAAGCGCAGCGCCGAAGGCAGGCACACGGCAGACACTTTTGAAAAGTTTGCAGACTCGTACATCAATAAGATATTTGAAAAGCTAAAGACTGCCAGAGAAGTGCTGACGCTGTAGCGGGGCATATGCTTGAGTCCAGATTTAATTCATTCCTGGCATCTGGGTGTGTGATGCCGTCGTGCCTACATGTTGGTCAAAATGTCGTAGATCTGAAGCTCGTACGCGGCAGGCATTGCGGTTTGAAGATGCGCGCCATTCAGAGCGGCGTCATCGTATCAATCAGTCTTGCATTGGTGAACTGCCCGGACTTTTCCTGAATTTCGAGATCTACCGTATACTTTAGGCCGTCCAGCATGAAGTTTACCTGGACATCCCATCCGAATCTTGGGCCCTTTTCCGGCAGCGGAAACGTTGCATTTATTTTAAAATCCGACACCTCGCCGTACAGCGAACTTATTACCCGCCTGGACTCCCTCTCAATGTCTTCTACAGTGCTGACCTGAGTCATGCCACTGATATGGACATGGCAGAATATAAGAATTGTGCATGGCGTTCGATCCATGAATAAAAAATGTGTAAAGTACGAATTATCTCCAGTACGCACCGCAATGCGAATTAATTTATGCTGATTATTTGAGCGCATGAGCCGCTCCCAGCATGGATTATTCACTGCGCAATCCCTGATGCGCAGGCTATCTGCCGTCCTGAATTGTTCTGCCAAATTTTTTGAAAAGCGGCTCTCTGTTCTGCTTCTCCAGCTTGCCTTCCACTATTCCCTTGTAGTAGATGGCCCGCTGGTTTTCCGGATCAAGCTTTAGAGCCCTGTTGTAGCATTCAAGAGCCTCCTCGTATCTCTCCTGGGACAGCAGAAGCTTTCCCTTGTAGCTTATCGCGTATACGTAATTGGGATCTATCAAGAGCGCCTTATCGCAGTATGCCATAGCCTCGCCGTATCTTTTTTTATGCTCCAAAAGCCAGACCATGCTGCACAGAGCCTTGACATTGTCCGGTTCAATGCGCAGGGCGCTCTTGCAAAGAAAGATAGCCTCGCCGTATTTCTTTAATGAAAAAAGCGACACTCCCTTGCTGTACAGCGCCCGCGCATTCTGCGGATTGCTTATCAGAACCTTGTCAAAGCATTCTACCGCCTTGGCGTACAGCCCGATTCTGTCATAGTGCAGGCCCTTGTTTATGAGGGCGTCGGCATTGTCGGGTTCCGCTTCTAGCGCCTGATCATAATAGCGAACGACATCCTTGCTTGAGCAGCCGGCAAGATCCAAAGTCCAGCCCTTTGCCACCGCTGCTCTGGTGTTCTTTGCATCCAGGTCCAGCGCCTTGCTGTACTGTATTATTGCCTCCTCATGCCTGCCCTGCCTGGTCAGCTTTTGCCCCTTTTCGTACAGCATGTCGGCCTGGCTTGCCTCTTCCTCTATTGCCTTGCTTAGGAACAGCGATGCTTCCGACTCCCTGCCCATCCGTCCCAGTACCAGGCTTTTGTTGTAGAGCGCATTGGCGTCGCCTGCGTCCTGTTCCAGGACATCATCCAAAAGGCCCAGGGCCTCGTCGTGCCGTCCAAGGCTGCTTTTGCATTCTGCGATGCATGTTCTCGCATCCAAGTCGCTTCTGCCAAGAACTTGCGCAAACGAGGATATGGCGCTCTGATACCTGCCCTGCATCTGCATGCACTTGGCTGTATGATACCGAATATCTCCGGCGTTTGCGCCTTTGATTCCGGCTTCGCGAAAACAGTCCATGGCCTCGCCGTACTTGCCAAGCCGGTACAGCGACTGTCCCTTGTAGAATGATGCAGCGTCGTTGTCTGAATCTGCTTTTAGCGCCTTGTCAAAGCTGCGTACTGCCTTGCCAAACTCGTCAAACTTCATCCAGTAAATGCCCTTGTTTACATGCTTCCATACTTCCATGCGCTTGGGGCCGCTCACGATTCCATTATGCGCATCAAAGTTATAATGTGTTCGGAGAATCCGAGTACGGCGTCCGCTGCCTGCGCAAAATGCAGAGCATTGCCGGAATTTCTGCGCGCTGCGCTAGCTGCAGATGCGCTGTCCGGCAAGATGCGGCATTAAGTTTTTGCCCAGGATGCATTTTTGTTTTAAACGTATTTTACCTGGAATGTTTATTAAATTGCCGCCAATACCTATAATGATTCATCATGGGCATGGAATTTTACGGCGATGATTACAGGGGCGCAGATGTTGCGCCGTTTGTCGGCATCAATACATTTCTGCATCTTCCATGGATAAAGACTCACAAGGAACTGCTAGAGGCAAAGCCGGATGTTGCAATAATCGGAGAGCCCTTTGATTTTGGTACGACTATACGGCCGGGCGCCAGGTACGGTCCGCGCGCGCTGCGCGCAGCATCCACGATTCCGTCTCCGCCGTACGAGCGGTTCAACATAGAGACGGGCGCTGATCCGTTCGGCACGTTTAGAACGGTAGACTATGGCGATGTTCAAGTCTCGCCAGGCGACGTAATAGAATCGCACAAGCGGATGTCCCAAAAAGTAAAGGAGGTTTTGGAGCAGGACGGGATTCCGGTAATGCTCGGAGGCGATCATTCCATTACCTATGCCAATGTGCGCGCATTTGCAAAAAAGTACAAGAATATCGGCATGATTCACTTTGATACGCATGCGGACTGCGCACCGCAGGGGCTGACTGGCTACAAGTATGATCACGGAGCCCATATTAGAAGAATAATGGAGATGGGATGCCTTCGGGGCAGAAACTACTCTCTTGTGGGTCCGCGCGGATACTGGCCTGGTCCCGACCTGTACAAGTGGATGTCTGATCAGGACTTTCAGTGGTTTACGATGCTTGATGTGGAAGAGCTCGGAATAGACTATATCGCCAAGGAGATTGCCGACAGGGCCAACGACGGGACGGATGCCGTGTACCTGTCCTGGGACATTGACTCGTTTGATCCGGCATATGCTCCGGGAACGGGCGAGCCGGAGCCCAACGGCCTTACGTCAAGGGAGGGGATAAGGATGATCCGCCTCCTCTCAAAGTCGTTTGATCCGGACAGGTTTGCAATGGATCTGGTAGAGGTTGCTCCAGCATATGATGTCAGCGACAACAGCTCGTACAACGGCGGAATTACGTCCGGGCTGGGACAGCGGCTTATTGTGGAGCTCTTGGCAGGCCTCTCGCTTACAAAGCGGGGCTTGGAGGAAGGCAGTCCGGTGCGGCCGCACGATTACCGCGGAACCGGACATACGTACAGCTTTGGCAATCCTCGGGCGGAGATTCCGCAAAGAGACTGATGATAGTAAAGAGCGTGGCGCAGGCAGAGGACGGGGGGCAGCCTGTCTTTTCCCAGTTTCAGTTTGAAGGAGGCGACGAGCTGGCATTCGCTGACAGCGTAAAAAAGATGCTAAAGCAGGGACTGCGAATAAACTTCAACCATGCAATGCTGCTCTTTTCCGCCCGCATTGCCTCATCCATCAAGAGCGGCAAGCCTGCAGCCGAACTGGGCGGGGAAATATCGGGCCTGCTTTCGCCGGCTCAGGTAATGTTCGGGGTGCCGGAGATGATGTACCGCCTGGAGTTTGAAGCCGGCGGCGTAAGAGTGCAGGCCGACAGTCCTATTGAGATTCAGGCATACCGACTGCAAGCAGGAGAGCCGGCATGATTCTGGATATTCTGGCAGCGCCGATGGCGGCGCCAATATTTCTGTCCCTGGGCGTAGCAGTAGGGCTGCTGCATGCATTTGAGCCGGACCACATAGCTGCCGTATCAGCGCAAGCTGCCAGGCTGCGGTTTCGCAGATCCGTGCGGTACAATGCGATTAAAAGCTCGGTTCTAGGGGCATTTTGGGGATTCGGCCATGCCTCAATGATACTGGCTGTCGGCGCCGCTATCCTGGCATTCTCGCTGAGCATCCCGGATCAATTTTTTTTGGGATTTGAGGCTGCAGTGGGGGTGATGCTTGTTGCTCTTGGGGTGCATGCCTGGCGAGGCCGCCGGCTGTCCAGGCAGCACTCGCATCCTCACATGCATGATGACGGCACAGTGCACTCGCACCCGCACGAGCACAATGCGCGCCACCGGCACGGGCACAAATCGTACCTTGTAGGCTGCATTCACGGCCTGGCTGGAAGCGGCGGCATGGCAGCACTTGCATCGTCTGCTCTTGGGGATGCGCATGCGGCGCTGGCGTTTCTTTTGCTCTTTGGCTCAGGGTCGATAATCGGCATGACGCTGATAAGCGGAGCCCTGGGCGTGCCGCTTGCCCTTGCAGGAAATGCCAGGTCGATTCAGAGAATCTTCCGGATTGCGTCCGGAACGGCAAGCATTGTAATAGGACTGGCAATAGTGTACGGCGTTGCGACTCTGATTTAGCGGACAAGGCGCTGGCCGCGCTTTGGAGCGCCATTTTGGCGTATGCCATGAAATCGGCTGCCGTTTCGTGTTCAGAGCGCTGCTTTAGAGCAGTTCCAGGCCACATACCATGACTCTTCTTTTGAGCTGTTTCTGACTTTGCCTCCCACCGCATCATGCCCTGCAGGCGATCGGCTGTCCAATGCACAGTTCCTGGACTGCATTCACGTAATAAACATCTTCGAATCGCGCGCCTCGTGCTGCATCTGCAGAATCTCTGCCTGCGGCGCAAACTGCCAAATTTCTGACATCGGACTGTCCGCATATTTTATCATGCCGGCCATAACTGGCTTTAATTCGTGAATAATCTCCTGTCCGTCAAAATGATGTATCAGTCCAAGCCGCAATGCTGCGCCAGTCATGCTTACCGCAAAGCCGTACAGGAATGAGAG
>CAYGAM010000050.1:14137-15746 GCA_964347915.1 uncultured Nitrosopumilaceae archaeon
AGAGCGAAACTTTTGATGCGTCGTGCGAACATGCAGCGCCTCATGCGCCATCAGTTGCAAATGCATTAAACGGCACGCCCAGGACGGCTCTTCTGACTATATCAAACACTCTGCGCATCACGAAAAACACATCTTCTGTTCCATTGCTTAAAACTCGGATAAGCGCGCCAGAGTCGTTCATGACAGCGGACGCGCCCGCCTCAACGCTGACGCCTTTACTGTTCCAGTCTGCTTCTCGTACAGCATCCAATATTCCAGAAACATTCTGCTTTGGCGTCAGCACGCATGCCGTTCCCAGCACACTGCATCCTCCAAACGCGCCGAGCCTGCCCGGTGCAGCATCCTTGGGGCGCATTCTTGCAATATCCAAAAATCTCAGCCTGCCGTCATGGGTGCGGCACTCTATTCTCTGATCGTACGAACAGTACTCGAATGACTCGCCCATCCTGGTGCGCCCCGCAGCAAGAACTTCTGAATAGACCAGCGTTGCAGAATCGTGCATGCGCAAGAGCGTTTGCTGGCTGTACCTTGAATTCTTGTATGGTATGACCTGGTGCGGGAGATACTCAAGGTAGCATCCGTCCTCAAGGCTGATGCGTGTATTTTGGGACGCTGATTTTTTGCCCGTGCCGTACACCCTGGTTGCCCCCTGGGTTGTAATGTGGGCAAACGCGCCCGTCCTCAATGCAATGCTGATATCATACCTGTCATTTTGCAGAACGCCGCCCGAAGTCGACATTATGTACAAATGCGCCATGCCGGGCAGCGAATCGTTCGGGTACAGCGCGCGCTGAATCAGCAGCGGGGCTTCAGACGCGCTCTTTGCAAGTATGGTTTTTCCTGCATCGTTCTGCTCCAATTCCAGCAGCACAGAGCCATGCCTTCCAATTTCCTCCAGGGTCCGCTTGTCGCGTATTATCATCGCGTATCGTTCTCCTGTACCGGCGGGCGATCAAGCAAGACATCATGGACAATACACTCTGCCACATTCTGCACGCCTTCGTCCGTTTTGCAGTTGATAAAGAGCGTTGGTCTTTGGCCTCTGAGCCTTTCCGCATCATTCTGCATTATGCCAAGGTCCGCTCCAACATGCGGCGCCAGATCAATTTTGTTTACAACCAAAAGATCGCAGCTCTCAATTCCAAGCCCGCCCTTTCGCGGATACTTGTCGCCGCCTGCAACATCGATAATATAGATGAAATAATCCGCCAAAAGCGGGCTGAACGTGGTGGTAATGTTATCGCCGCCGCTCTCTATTATAATCAGATCCAATTCCTTGTGCTCTGCCTCCATTTTTTCTATTATTGCAATGTTCATTGAGGGATCTTCTCTTACGGCAGTATGCGGACAGCCGCCGGTCGCAACCCCGATTACAAGGCTTTCCGGCATCAGGCCGCGCTCCGTTGCAAGATTTTTCCGCATTCTGTCCGCGTCCTCTTTTGATATGACATCGTTTGATATTATTCCTGCGCTGTATCCTTTCTGCGCAAGCATGGGCACTACTCTCTCAATCAGCATGCTTTTGCCGGATCCAACGGGTCCTCCTATGCCTATTCTTGGTACGCCTGCCATATTCTAGCAGTCTGGCTGATTATAGATAAATGATCAT
>CAYGAM010000051.1:0-12521 GCA_964347915.1 uncultured Nitrosopumilaceae archaeon
ACCAAAGGCTGCGGCGTGCTGGACACTGCCGTTAGGACAATAGAGGTAGAGGCGCCGGATACTCCAAACAGTCCGCCGGTGGCGCCCGATGAGCAGGCTGATACTGCGGAGGATACGCCTGTCGTCATAACTCCTGCGATATCGGACGCTGATGGCACGCCTAGAATATCGGCAGTCGGCAGTCCGTCACACGGCACTGCATCTCACAGCGACACGACGATTACATACACGCCCGACCAGGACTTTAGCGGCACTGATTCCTTCACCTATACTGCAACTGACGGAGAGGCCGATGCCCAGGGAACGGTAACAGTCACAGTCACGCGCGACAACAACGATCCAATCCTTGGCGCGATAGGCGATCAGTTCGCGCAGGCAGGCACGCAGCTGAGCATAACGCCGACAGCAACCGACGCCGACCCGACTGACACGCATTCGTACAGCATTGCACGCGGTACGCTTCCCGCAGAAGCGGCATTCACGCCGTCTAGCGGCACGCTTACCTGGACGCCTGCTCAGGAAGATGAGGGCAGCACCCACACTGTTACAATAACCGTACGCGACGGACGGGGAGGCTCCGACTCTGAAACTTTTGACATTATTGTGAGGGCGCAGTCTGATGTCAGCCTTGATACCGTACTCTGGAATGCGACTATAACTTCAATGACGGACGACGACGGACTCAGGGGCTGGACTCATTCAGGCCTGGGTGACATAGACTACCACGCGACCGACGACAATACATTTGACTTTGAAGGCCAAACGTACAGCATAACCGGACTGTATGACGAGCCATCGTCAACAAGATACCAGCTGGACATTGATCCGACCATTCCGCAGACTAATCACGATTCCATGTATGTTGTCATGGGAGAGCTAAGATGCAGCCTCTCAGCTGCCCGAACTGACAGCTCATCCCATGCCTGGATTTATGTTGATCCTACCAGTACATTTTCTAACGGTGCAGACACCTATGCTGCCATACTGCACAACGAAAACTATCTTTCCATACTCGGCAATGATGCCGTATCAATTCAGCAAGGCGATGCATATATGGACGCAGGAGCTGCGACGCCCGACGGCGCGGACATTGCCAAGAGCACCGACCTTGACACTATGACGCCCGGCAACTATACAATTCAATATACTGCCACCAAAGGCTGCGGCGTGCTGGACACTGCCGTTAGGACAATAGAGGTAGAGGCGCAAGTGACACCAAACAGGCCGCCGACTGCGCCTATGACTACTGGCGGAACAGATGAGAATGTGCCTGTAACTATAACTCCAGCCGTATCTGACCTTGACGGAGACCCGTTCCGCATATCTGCCGTGGATGATCCGGACAACGGCTCTGTGACCTTTAGCGCTACTGCCATCATTTATACTCCTGACCAAGGCTATTTTGGCACCGATGTCTTTAACTATACGGTAACCGACGACAAGGACACCGCGCAGGGCACAATAACTGTGACAGTACGCGATGCCACGGCGCCGGTAATTCGCCTCAGCGGCGCATCAAGCATCACAGTCGAGCTTGGCGATGCATACACTGAACAAGGCGCCGCCGTAACTGACAATGATCCTGCATACGCAACGACTGAGGCAACAGTCGGCGGCGATGCGGTGAATGCAGACAGGGCAGGAACTTATACGGTAGACTACACTGCGCCGGCTGATGACGCCGGCAACTCTCCGGCCCCTGTCAGCAGAACAGTCACCGTACAGGACACCACAAAGCCGGTAATAACGCTCAACGGCCAGCCCGACATAACCCTGCAGCTTGGCGATACATACGCCGAACAAGGCGCCGCCGTAACTGACAATGATCCTGCATACGCAACGACTGCGGCAACAGTCGGCGGCGATACTGTGGACACAGCCGCGACAGGAACTTACACTGTAAGATATACTGCACCGGCAGACGGCGCCGGCAATCTGCCGGATCCGGTTGTTCGCACTGTTACTGTCCAGGACACCAACGCTCCGGTCATTACGCTCAACGGCGCCAACCCGCTGGAACACGAGCTGGGAGACCCGTACACGGATCCGGGAGCTACAGCGGACGACGGCTCGCATGTATCTGCTGACTTCTCGCAAGTCAATGTCAGTGCAGCAGGCGACTATACGGTAACATACACGGCGACTGACTCTAGCAATAATACGGGCACGGCTACCAGGACAGTGCAGGTGCGCGACACCCTGCCGCCGACCATTGCGATAACCGGGAACAATCCCCTAGTGCACAACCTCGGTGATTTGTACGAGGATCCCGGAGCTGTTGCAACTGACAACGATCCTGCCTATGACGGAGCCGTATCTGCCGACTATTCTGCAGTCGACGTCAATACTATAGGCAACTATACGGTAACATACACGGCGACTGATCCAAGCGGCAATGCGGACACATCCAGCAGAATCGTGCATGTGCGCGACATAGCGCCGCCTGCATTTGAATCCGCAGAGCTGAGAGAGAGCACGCGCGTCCTGACCATAACATTCAGCGAGACGATAGTTGTCTCTGACACTGACCTGACCAAACTGTATGTTAGCGATGCAGACGAGACAAACACTGTCTCGCTGGCCGGCGCTGATTTCGATAATATGGCTGCCAACTCTGATACAATATCCATAACGCTCAATCAGACGCAGCTTGGACTAATACTTGCAATGAGCACTCCGCAGCTTGACATTGCTGCAGGCGCAGTGACCGATCTCGCGGAACGCGCCATAGGCGATGCTCCGGACAACCTTGTCCTAATTTTCAGAATGGGCGCCGATACCGTGCTCTGGAATGCAACTATAACTTCAGGAACTGATGACGGCGGCGAAGGACTCACGGGCTGGATTCATTCGGACTTTGGCAGCATAACCTATCACGCGGCTTTTGACAATGCGTTTGCCTTTGACGGCCAAACGTACGCCATAACCGGCCTGTACGACTCGTCATCGTCGACAAGATACCAGTTGGACATTGATCCAGTCATTCCAATGCCGGATCATGATTCCATGTACGCTGTCATGGGAGATCTAAGATGCAGCCTTTCAACCGCAGCGACTGGCAGCGCATCTTATGCCTGGACTTATGTTAATCCTACTGCCGCATTTTCTGACGGAGCAGACACCTATGCTGCCATACTGTACAACGAAAACTATCTGACGCTGAAAGGCAATGATGTTGTAACAGTTCAGCAGGGCAGCGTATATGAGGACGCAGGAGTTGCAACGCTTGACAATGCAACAATTGCCAGCAACGCCACCAGCCTTGACACCGCAACGCATGGTACATACAAGATTCAGTACACAGCAGCCAAAGGCTGCGGCGTGCTGGATACTGCTGTTCGTACAGTAATAGTAGAACCGCAAGAGACCACAAAACCCGAATTTGCATCCGCAGATTTGAACTTGACCACGGGCGAGATGACCATCACCTTCAGCAAGACAATATCCGTCTCTGCCGCCGATCTGTCCCAGATGTACGTCAGCGATGCGGGACAGGAAAACAATGTCACTCTGCAGGGCGCCGACTTTGACTCTTCGGCAGCCGACTCGAATGCCATCTCCATGACGCTCAGCCAAGAACAGATTGATTTGATCGCGCCAATGAGCGTCCCGCAGCTTGACATTGAAGCAGGCGCCGTATCAGATCTTGACGGAAATGCCATAGAAGCCGCGCCGGACAATCCGATCACAGTCACTCGCGCGCCCAACAGCCCGCCGGTTGCGCCCGACATGCAGGAAGCGACTATAGAAGATACGCCCATAGTCATAACTCCTGCCATATCAGACTCGGATCAGGGCGATACTCCTGAAATATCTGCCGTAGGCAGCCCTGCCAACGGCACTGTTTCCTTTAACGGCACGGCCATAACATACACGCCCGCCCAGGACTTTGGCGGCACCGACTCGTTTGACTATACCGTCACTGACGGCCAGGACGACGCCCAGGGCACCGTAACCGTTACAGTCACGCAGGACAACAATGATCCCGTACTGGGTGCAATAGGCAATCAGACAGCGCAGCCGGGCGCACAGATGACCATAACGCCAGCAGTAACTGACGCCGATCCGACCGACACTCACACGTTTAACATTACGCGCGACACGCTTCCGGCAACGGCGGCATTCTCAGAATCCAACGGCACGCTTGTCTGGACGCCTGTCCAGGATGATATCGGAGACAACCATACTGTTACAATAACCGTGCATGACGGACGGGGAGGCTCCGACTCTGAAACCTTTGTGATCAGCGTGACCGATCAGGATCTTACGCCGCCGGTCATTACCGTAACAGGCGACAATCCGCTAGTGCATGAGCGGGGAGAGCCGTACGATGATCCGGGAGCCACGGCAGACGACGGCTCAACCGTATTTGCCGATCTCTCGCAACTCAATGTCACCGTGACAGGAGACTATATTGTAACATACACGGCCACTGACTCAAACAACAACACGGGCACGGCCAACAGAACAGTGCAAGTGCGGGACACCACGCCGCCTGCCTTTGTGTCTGCGACGCTGGATCAGAGCGCGGGCGAGCTGACCATAACATTCAGCGAGACGATAGATGTTTCTGAAACTGATTTGTCCAGGATATACGCAAGCGAGTCTGGAGAGGCAAACGGAAGCGCGCTGTCAGGCGCCCGCTTTGATTCCGGCGCGGCCGACTCGAATTCCGTATCATTGACGCTCTCCCATGCCCAGCTTGATGCAATAATCGCCCTGGCCGTCCCGCAGCTTGATATTGCCGCAGGCGCCGTAGCTGACATTGCCGGACTTGGCATAAACGGCACTAATGATAATCCAATCACGGTTATAACAGACACCGCAAAGCCTAGAATCGTATCTGCATCTTTAGACCAGGACACGCGCATAATGACAGTAACATTTGACGGGCCTGTCGATGTCTCTGCAATCGATCTGTCGACGCTGCGCGTCTCAAGCGAGAGCTCTTCAAGCAGCGTCAGATTGTCCGGCAATGATTTTGATCGTACTGCTCCGGACGGCGACACCATATCCATCATGCTCACAGAACTGCAGCTGAACGCCATCATCTTGATGACCGACCCGCGGCTTGTGCTTGGCGCAGGCGCCGTATCCGATCTTGCCGGAAACGAAATAGACGACGCGCAAAGCGACCCGATTTCGCTGACCGGCAGCCTGCCTGCTGATCCTGTCCCGGCCGGCGATGCGCCGCTAGTCCAGCAGCCCAGGCCGTCAAGGGGCGGCGGAGGAGGAGGAGGCGGAGGCGGAGGCGGCGGAGCAGCGCTGCTGTCGTCTTCAGACGAATCCGTCGGACTATACTCGGTAATGTGGGACTGCAATGCGCCGTCAACTACAATAATC
Source organism: uncultured Nitrosopumilaceae archaeon (assembly GCA_964347915.1). GTDB lineage: Archaea > Thermoproteota > Nitrososphaeria > Nitrososphaerales > Nitrosopumilaceae > CAYGAM01. The sequence goes on from CAYGAM010000051.1 coordinate 5,344, forward strand.
CTGGACAGCAGCCGCAGCGCGGAGATCACACTGATAGCAAATTCCGAGTCATTCACGCCGGTACCCGACACGGTTCAGAATCTGGAAGGCCGAACCAGTTACACCGCCGGCGCGCACGCCGAACTCATGCTGCTCAGAGTTGCATCAGACGGCGGCTCTTCCACAACAAAGACCATAAACGCACGCGATGCCTGCACCGGACAAATTGAATATGTGGCATACGTTCCAGACGCGCCCGTACCGATAACAGCGCCTCCTGCGCCTGAGCCGCAGGAGCCTGAAGAAAGCAGCTTTGCGCCGGTGCCAGTTCCAGTACAAGAGCCGGATGCTGCGGAGCCGGATGCTGGACAAGAACAGGACGCCGCGGCAGAGCCTGACTCTGCCCAGGAGCCGGATACTGCGCAGGCACCGGAATGCGAACCGGGACAGGTTCTTTCAGACGGAGAATGCGTGCCTGACGAGCCGGCACCAGACGCGGAAGACAGCGGTTGCCTCATTGCAACTGCCGCGTACGGCACCGAGCTGGCGCCGCAGGTGCAGATGCTTCGCGAATTGCGGGACGGCACGCTGTTCTCCACAGAGTCCGGAGCCTCGTTTATGGGCGGATTCAACTCCATGTACTATGCATTCTCGCCTGGCATAGCGGACATGCAGCGCGAGAATCCGGCATTCCGTGATGCCATAAGGGCGCTGATTACTCCGATGATCGCTTCGCTGTCAATAATGTCTCTGGCAGACGACACTGAAGGATCGGTGCTGACATTCGGCATTCTGACAATTGCCTTGAATCTGGGCATGTACGCAGCAGTTCCTGCCACTGCCGCCATTGCCGCAGCCAGACGGCTTGGGGCAGGACGGACTCGTACAAGATTCAGCGCAGCATGACATGCATATCTCTGTCAGCACGGCAGCAGGCATCCATGCATGGCGCGATACGGCCTGAATAGCTCCGTTGCCGTACGCAAAAAGGCGCCAATGCCGCAGATGCCGTGATTCGCAGCGCCGCGTCACGTCCTAGATTTCAATGACCGCGCTGCATCCGGTACACTGCACGGCTACTGAATTCTCACAGGACACCCGGACAAATTTTTTCGAGCCGCATTCGGGACATATAGGACACGCGCGAACTTTTTTCATGCTAGTACTCCATCGGACTTGAATCCGCCCGCTCTAAAACTTTGATGCGGGCAGGGCCGCCTATCTCCAAAATTATTCTGGCGACTGCCTTGGGCACAAGATGTTCCCACGGCTCGCCGCTTGCAATGAGCCTTCTGATGCGGGTTGATGAATACACCGACCGGTCAAGAAGCCTTGGCGATGCAACGCTGCACCCGGCATCTGCAAGAAGCATTGTTACATACTCGTTTCCGCTGTACGATCGGTCAAACTTTGGCAGCATGGCGCGCAGGTACGACGCCCACAAGGCGTTGTTTTCGCGGTTCTCTATTCCCAGTATGACGCATCTTGCTAGGCCGATATCAGATTCCAAAAGCGCCCCCCTGATCATCTCAATCCGCTCGCCTGCCGTAAACGGATCTTTCTGCATGTAATTGAACTGCGAACTTGCAACGCCGATAATGATGTCATCGCACTCTGACAGTGCCTGCCTTGCAAGATCAAGATGCCCCAGATGAAACGGCTGAAAGCGTCCCATCATCAGTCCGCGCATACCATAGTGTAGCGGCGCCGTGCTATATTAAACTGCAAGCGCCTGCCTGCCAATTGCTTGCGCACTGCTTTTTCATTGAGAAACTGCGTCCTGTCCGCGTCATGCAGGCAAAGCGCCGCGTCCTGCTGCAGGCTTGTCCGCAGCGCCGCCAGGCTGCACGCGGGCAGAAGGCCGCATCTTGCCGTGCCTTATCGTACCTTGCTGCAGTGAGCCGACATGGTGATCGCGGCAAATGCGCCCCGCTGTCGGGAATTTGTGAATCTGCATTGCGTCATTTCACTATGCGCCCGTGTCCCATTATGCGTATTCCTGCAGATTCCGGCTTTAGTATGACGCAGATATCGCCGTCCCTGCACGCGACAGGCTTGTCCAGCGACAGCCGTACGGGATCAGCTGATGCAAACTTTGCCGCGCGCACCTGCAGACCGACGCTTGCCATGCATCCCTGGCCCGCGCTCGGCGCGCCGCTGTAAAACGGACACGGCTCAAACTCAAGATCCAGGTGATTTTTCAACGGAATCTCTTCCGCGCACAGAATGTCGCCGCGCCCTATCTCTTCCGGCCTGACGCCCTTGAGCGCCAGTCCGACTCTTGCAGGAGACGACGCCTCGGCTGCATCGTCGTCGTGCATCTGAATTGATCTGATGAGAACCTGTTTTTTGCTCGGAAGCAGCGTCATTTTGTCGTACCGGCGCACAGTCCCTGAAAAAACTTTTCCCAGGACGATGGTTCCTGCACCCTTGACATCAAAGGCATGATCTATGGCAACTCTCGGAGGACCGTCAGCCTGTACGGGCTCAAATCCGGCAAGGGCCGCCTTTATCTCGTCCGGCCGCACGCGCCTGTACCGCTCAAGAACGGTTCCGCGTATCATCGAATTCAGCCTGGACTCGTCTACCTCGTACGAATGCGCAAGAATGCCCTCTTTTTTGCCGAGCATGTCAAGCGCCACCATCTGCTCTCCGGCATATCTGTCCAGGACGCCGACGTAAAATACGACATACTCTGCAAGATTTATCGCCTGAAGAAGCGGCTGTATCTTTTCTGGAAATCCTGACGGCGCGACCCCTGTCCTGATTATGCCGGCCTCTTTCTTGTCGTACAGGGCCAGATCGCTGGATGTTCCCTTTTTTCCAAAGTCTGATGCGATGGACTGCTCGCCTAGCAGCGCAAAGTTGACTGATTTTACGCTCATGGAAAAGCCTCAATCGTCTTTGCATAGCTTGCAAACCGGTGATTCTCCGGCCGCACTGAAATCTGCCTTATCTTGGGTGATGCTGCGCCGCCGCAGCCGTGCAGGCCCAGCGGCCGCACAAGATAGCCCTGCTCTTCTGCGTGCCGCAGCACCTCGTCTCCTGTACTGCGGTATATCGTCAGGCTCTCTTCGATCGCGCCGTCTATGATTCCTCCTGCCGCGTCCAACTCCAATGCATCCGCTGAGAGCGACGCGCCGAGCATGTGGGCGCTCTTGACCGTGCCGCGGCCTGCAAGACATTCTAGCGCGCTCTCAATAACCTCTGAGCCGAGCGAGTGCCCAATCAGCCGCACTCCTGTGCCTTTCATGTCCAGTACGAATTCGGCCAGCAGCCGGCCGTTCTTTTTTGCGATCTTTTGGCCTACCTTTAGCGCAGCCTTCTCGCCGCTCTTGGTGTGCGCGCCTCGCGCATTGGAGTCGTAGCTGAATCCTATTACGGGATGACTGTATCCCAGCATGCGCAGCCTGGACTCTGCCAGCCTGAACTTTTCAAGCGCGTCCCTGGGACTGTTTCGCAGGCCGTGAATCATGACTGCAATCTCGGACGCGCCGTCCAGCGATCTGCGGGGGTATATTCGATACGAGCTCTGCAGCGTTTTGGCAGTCTCCAGATCATATCCGCCCCTGGTGCTGATCCTGGGAAATCTTTTGGTCATCGCGTCTTCATTTCGTCCTTTATTGTGTCAATATCGCTTTGCTCGATCTTTGCAAACAGCGGGGACGGCTTGGAGATGCGGTGTCCGGGCTTTACTAAAATCTCTGACGCCGACTCCCATCTTCTGCATGCAGTTCCGGGCATTCCAAGCTGCTGCCATATGCGCTCGGCCGATCCTGGAAGAAACGGCGCCAAGGATACGGCCGCGCTTGCAGCTGCATTAACGGACAGGTATATGCAGGCTTCGGCGCCTGAGCCTCCCTTCCACGGCTCGGCGTGCTGAAAGTACTGGTTGAAGCCTGCGGTAAAGTCCAGTATGCGCCTCAAGGCGCGGTCAAGATGGTTCTGCTCTATGAGCGCGCCAAGTTCGTCCGCCAGCAAGCTTGTTTTATCTCTGGCAGCCTGGGCCATGCCGCTCAATTCTCCGCCCTCTGGCACGACTCCGTCAAAGTTTTTGAACGCAAATCCGAGGGCGCGGTTTACAAAATTTCCAATGTTTCCTATCAGTTCGGAATTTATCGCGTTTGCAAACTCGCCCCAGTCAAAGTTCAGATCGTCCTGGGAATACGGGTTGATCAGGGTGAGGTAAAACCTCAGATAGTCTGCAGGATAGCGCTCCAGAAATTCGCGCAGGCCAATGTACCATCCGCGACTCTTTGATATTTTTCTTGATTCCATCTTCAAGTGGCCGCGTGTCGGAATATAGTCGGGCAGCTTGTACTCGGAGCCGATTCCCATGCGCATGGCCGGAAGAAAGAGATAGTGGTGGTACGCAATGTCCTTGCCGATATAGTGGTATATGTCGGCCTCGTTCCAGAATGCTTTTCCGTCCATGCCGTTCTCGCCCAGAAACTTTAGCGCGGTTGATATGTATGCCAGATGGTTGTCAAACCAGCCGTACAGCACCTTGCCCTTGGCTTCTGTCAGCGGTATCGGAACTCCCCACGATATGTCCCGCGTTATGTCCCAGTCTTTCAGCCCGCTGTTGATCCAGTTTTGAACATACTTTTTGATGTCGCTCTGCAGGTTGGCGTTGCCTTTTAGCCACTCCTGCAGCCGGCCTGCAAAGCTGCTGAGCCTGAAGAAATAGTGCACTGTCTTCTTTTTTACGGGACGCGCGCCGCAAATGGCGCAGCGCGGCTCAACTACTTGCTGGAGGACTCGGCCGCAAATCTCGCACTGGTCGGAATACTGGTCATTGGCGCCGCAGTACGGGCACTTTCCGATGACGTACCTGTCCGGAAGAAATTTTTTGTCTGCATTGCAGTAAAATTGGATGATCTCGTCCTGGTATATGTGCCCTGCATCGTGCAGCTTTGAAAATACCTGCTGGGCAAATTTAACATTCTCCTGCGAGCTTGTGCTGTGAAATACGTCAAATTTGATGCCAAGCGCCGCAAAGTCCTCCTTGTCGCGCTCGTTCCATCTTTTGGCATACTCTTGGGGAGTAATGCCCTCTTTTTCCGACTGGATGAGTATCGGAGTTCCAAAGTCGTCAGACGCGCACACATAGTACGCCTCTGTTCCGCGCTGCCGGAGGAACCGCACCATGATGTCCGCCGGAAGATAAGTGGACGCAATGTGCCCCAGATGAATCTCGCCGTTGGCATACGGCAGCGCGCTTGTAACTATTGCCCGCCTGCTCACATGATCATTGGGCGCCGCAGATGTTAAGTAGTTTGCCAATCCAAGGAGCCTGCCGTCCTACCAGCTTTTGCCGTACTTTATCTGCTTGCTGTTCAGCCGGTCTATTCTGACATTCATTGCGCCGAGCGCGTCCTGGGCAACCCTTTTGTCAATTCTTTTGGGCACCTTGAGTATTTTTTTCCTCAGCCTGGCATGATTCTCCAGTATGTACTGTATTGACAGCAGCTGGTTTGCAAACGACTGCGCCATGACCTCTGGAGGATGCCCTTCGGCTGCTACCAGGTTTGCCAGGCGTCCCTTGCCTATCAGGTATATCCGCTTTCCTGATACCGTGCATTCGTCAAGGTTTGGGCGAATTTCCTTGGATTCGTTCTCCTCCAAAAGGAATTTGGTGTCGATTTCAACGTCAAAGTGGCCTACGTTTCCCAGAATAGCGCCGTCTTTCATCTTTTCAATGTGCTCTCTGCGTATTACGTCGGTCATGCCTGTACATGTGACAAAGATATCGCCAGTCTTGGCTGCCTGGCGCATGGGCATTACCTCAAATCCGTCCATGTGAGCTTCCAGCGCTCTTATTGGATCAACTTCTGTTACAGATACCCTGGCTCCCATTCCGCGGCATCTGGACGCAACGCCGCGCCCCACCCAGCCGTATCCTAAAACTACCACCCTCTTTGAAGCTATGAGTAGGCTTGCCGCGCGCAGCAGCGCGTCTATTGTGCTTTGGCCGGTGCCGTGCCTGTTGTCAAAGAGGTGTTTTGTAAACGCGTCGTTTACAAGGAACAGCGGATATTTCAGCCTGCCTTCCTTTTCAAGCGCGCGCATTCTTGAGACTCCGGCAGTGGTCTCTTCAGTGGCGCCGAGAATTTTCAGTCCCGCAAATCGCTTGTCCGTCTGAGCCATGACATTCATGTCGCCGCCGTCGTCCACTATGATATCCGGCTTGTGATTCAGGACACTCTCGATGCATTTAGAGTACTCTTTGGATGTCTGTCCGCGCCACGCGTATACATGTATGCCGCTTGACGCAAGAAATGCCGCAATGTTGTCCTGCGTAGAGAGCGGATTTCCGCCGCAGGCGGCAACCTTGGCGCCAAGCGCCTTTGCCCCCATCAAAAGGACGGATGTCTCTTTTGTTATGTGAAGGCAAAAGCCGATGGTCTTTCCCGCAAAGGGGCTTTTCTTTTCCAGCCTGGACAGCGAATTTGTAAGAATCTTCATGTTGGATTTTGCCCATTCATGGGAAGTTTTGCCCTGCTTTGCAAGCTTGATGCTCTTTACTTTGTACCGCGAACTAAACATGAATCAGCGTCCATGACGTTGCTATAAATTTCTTCAGGCATGCAAAGCGGGACTGAAAGAGAGACCGCTGTCTTGCCGGGAAACGCATTATTCTTGGATGCCTGCCGGCAGCCGCTGGTCCGGACGCATGCCCTGCCGCCCTGGCTGAGCGCGTCAAATGATGCCGGATATTGCTTCAAGATCGGCATCATGCATCTTCCAAGACGCGCCCTGTTCTGCTGAGCAGCCTCTGCCGGCCAGGGTCCGCTCCAGCCATAATCCGGCGGCAGAAAGGCGGGCACAGTCTGCCGGCCGAAGAATCCAGCCGCCGCTTCAAGGACGGCGCGCCTGGAGCATTTTCGATTCCCGGCCATGGTCCAGGATGATGCCTGGAGTCCAATGCGGGGAGCATTTTCTGCCGGTTACTGCAGGCTGCCTGCCCGCACGCTTATCGGGCGCCGGGAGTCCAATATGGATGGCGTTTTGCCTGGACGCGGCGGCATTATTTACTTAAATATACGCAGATTGCTAAACAATACTGTACATGTACAATTCATGCATTGCTTCTCGCCGCTTGCACTCTTCATGCCGATCGGCTGGGGGGGGGGGGGGGGGCGGGCGCGCCCCCCCCCGCCTGCAACGCGAAACACGGACCAAGAAGTTTGGGGGCG
>CAYGAM010000051.1:12531-15250 GCA_964347915.1 uncultured Nitrosopumilaceae archaeon
CCCCCGCCCCCCCCCCCCACCGCAATTAAGCCACACGCGACAGTCACGGAATAACGGTACAATACTGATTGTTGCCATATTGCTTGCCGCTTCATGCGGCATTCTGTATCATGCATATATTCCAATTGATGCGGCAGCTGATCCAGCCAAGCCAGCCTTCGTGTCTGCGTCTTTGAATGAGGATACAAGAGTGATGACTATCACATTCAACGACACCATAGACATCTCGGAGACTGAACTGACCGGGCTGTACATATACGATGCGGGAGCGCGATTCAATGTCCTGCTGGATGACGCCGACTTTGATCGCGACGCAGCTGACTCGGATACAATATCCGTAACGCTCAGCAATGAACAGCTGAACTGGATAATGCCGATGATCACTCCGCAGCTTGGCATTGCAAGGGGCGCGGTCAATGATACTGACGGAAATGCCATAGCCCCCTCGCGCGACAATCCAATCACAGTTATGTCTGCAAACAGCCCGCCGGTGGCGCCTTCGACTGATGCTGCAACTACTAGCGGCACGCCGGTAATCATAACTCCTGCGATATCAGACCCTGACGGAGATACGCCTAGAATATATGCTGTTGATGATCCGAACAACGGCAATGTGACCTTTAGCACCGTGTACATCACATACACTCCTGACCACGGCTTTGTCGGCGCCGATTCGTTTGGCTATGCAGTAACTGACGGAAAGGATGCCGCGACGGGCACCATAACCGTTACAGTCACGCGAGGCAACAACGATCCCGTACTGGGTGCAATAGGAGATCAGACAGCCGATGTGGGCGCGCAGCTTGCCATAACACCAACGGCAACTGACGCCGATCCGACTGATACGCATACATACAGTATTGCACGCGGCACGCTTCCTGCGGAGGCGGTATTCACGCCGTCTGACGGCACGCTTGTCTGGACGCCCGCCCAGGAAGATGCAGGAAGCACGCATACTGTTACAATAACCGTACGCGACGGGCGGGGCGGCTCTGACTCGGAAACTTTTGACATCATTGTGAGAGCGCAAAATCCCCAAAGTCCGGATGACGCGCTCTGGGATGTAATGCTGACTGCCGAACTAAATCCCGATGAAGGATATGTTGGATGGCATGATTCAGACGGACTGGGCAGCATAGATCCCAACACTCGGACATTTAGCGTGGACGGTACGCAGTACACTGCAATAGGCTTGTACCATGATCCTAATACTGCCGACACGCACTTTGTAGTCGACAAGCATATTCCGGAATCAGCGCGCGATTCGCTGCATATTGCCATTGGAGACAAGAGATGCAGCTTTTTAATTTCTGATGCCGGCAGTTCTAGCGTAGGCACATCTCATGACTGGCCTGATAATATTCTTGCCAATCCGTTTTCTAACGGCATAGTTACTCACGCAGCCATACTGCACAACGAAAACTATCTGACTCTGAACGGCAGCGATACTGTAACTGTCCTGCAAGACTCTTCATACGAGGATGCGGGCGCCGCAACGCATGACGGAGCGGCCGTTGCCAGCAATGCCACTGATCTTGACACTTCAATGATCGGCACGTACAAGATTCAATACGAAGCATCCAAAGGCTGCGGCGTGCTGGATACTGCTGTTCGTACAGTAGCGGTAGAAAGAGACGCCACAAAGCTGCAGCTTGTATCTGCAGTGCTGAATGTGATCACGGGGACTATGACAATCGTATTTGACAATACAATAAACGCTGGTACCGTTGATCTGACAAAGCTGTCCGTGCACGGTGCAGGACAGAAATTCAATGTCCTGCTGCGGGGCGCCGATTTTAGCAGTACGGCGCCGGACTCTGATACGATATCAATGACGCTCAGCCAGAACCAGCTGGACTTGATAATTCCAATGGTCACCCCGCAGCTTAGCATCACGCGAGGCGCTGTTGAAGGCATTGACGGAAGCATCATTGCCACCTTGCTAAACAATTCGATCGTCGTCAAATCTGCAAACATCCCTCCCCTGGCTCCTCCGGCATCTGCCACAACCGCTGAGGATACTCCAGTAGTCATAACTCCTGCAATATCAGACCCTGACGGGGGAGCGCCCATAATATCAGCTGTCGATGTTCCGGACAATGGCAATGCAGCCTTTACCGACACTGAAATCACATACACGCCGGACCAGGACTTTAGCGGCAATGACACGTTTGCCTATACCGCAACTGACGACAATGATGCTGCTGCACAGGGCACCATAACAGTCACAGTCACGCGAGCCAACAACGATCCCGTGCTGGATACGATAGGCAGTCAGACCGCTGATGTGGGCACGCAGCTGATCATAACGCCTGCGGTAACTGACGCCGACCCTACTGACACGCATGCGTACAGCATCGTACGCGGCACGCTTCCGGCAGCGGCCGCGTTCGCGCCGTCTGACGGCACGCTTGTCTGGACGCCTGTCCAGGGAGATGAGGACAGCACTCACACCGTTACAATAACCGTCAATGACGGACGCGGCGGCTTTGACTCTGAAACTTTTGACATAATCGTGACCACGGTGCCGTTTGAGCTGCCGCAGAGCCGGGTCAGTGTAACCGCCGTCGGCAGTCTGGGAGGTGACAGCTTTATGTTGCTTGACGGCGCAGAAGGAGTGGATGTCTTCACACTAGTCAACAACAAGACCTATGCCGCAGTGGCATCCTTTGTAGATGATAGTATCCAGATTATCGACGTTACCACACCTGCCAGCCCA
>CAYGAM010000052.1:0-4579 GCA_964347915.1 uncultured Nitrosopumilaceae archaeon
GTATAGCCGGCCTCTTCGTACTCCTTAATTTTAGGCAAAATCTTGCGCCTCCACTTGCGAACCTCCTTGCGCGACGCAGCCTTGACATGAATTTTCTGCGCTGTCTTGGGCGAGTAGCCATATTCGCGCAGAAGCGCTCTTACGTACGCCTTGGCGTATTTGCAGCCAAAGTCCTCGCTGATTTTCTGCAGGGTCAGTTGGGGAGTTGTTGGATCTTTTTTATTCTCTTCCATGAAACCTTTCATCTTGTTCTTCGGTACCTTGGGCGGCCTGCCGCTTCTGGGCTTGTCCGACACTCCTGCAATTCCCTCCTCCAAGTAGCGCTTAATCCAGTTTTTTATGGTTCTGACTGAGCGTTTCATTTTGGCCGCAATTTGTTTTGGATGTATGTTGTATTCAACGAACTCGAATATTGCGAGCAGTCTTTCCCGAGTCCTCGAATTGGCTTCGGATATTATGGCTTGGCGAAGATCGTCCATATGTGTACCAGTAAATTACATGGACAATTAAACCTTTCTATTTCAGGACGTAAAATATTGTAAAGAACTTTTCTGCGTCACTATATATAGCGACGCTGGAAAGTTTTTGATCATCAAAAAACGTCTCCCTGCGTAAATCATACCCCAATGTGTGCAAGAATTTTTAATCGTCTCTATGTGTATTTTTTTTAATACGCGGCAGCTCAGTTTTCACATGAGCAACAGTTCAATTTTCCAGCGGATAGCGGAGTCAGCCGCCAGAATCACAAGCCTGTTGCATTTCTTTCAGCATGTGGTATAGTGTCAAGGAAAGCATCATATTCAATCTGCGTTCTTTGTTGTACGGCATTGCCTGTTATATTTTGCGCATCAGGCATTGCACATAATCAATGTCCATGAATCTTATGCATGATCGAAATGTTTTGAGATAATCAAATTTTCTCGGACAATATTCTACAAAATCCTCAGCTTTGCGCGTACGCCAATGTTTGGTAGGGTCATTCGTAATGCGTGATTAAAGGTACGACATCGTCCTGTGTAAAGTATTGGCTATAGCATCTTCTGTGCCGTAGCATCAGGCATGTTTCAAATCACTCTGCTGCGTCAACAGTATGAAATCAATGCCACTTGGTGTATGTCTGTGATTTTCATACTCAAAATAAGCCGGCTTGCCAAAAATCCAGACAGTAGAGGCAAACTCTTGCCGCTGCTTGCAGGACATGCCTTTGCTGTCCGGGTATTTTGATTATGCACATGGGCTGCTGAGATCAACTTGGTTCAAAGTTGGACTGCTTTTGCGCCTAGTCACTGCCGTATACTGACTTGTGGTCGCATACGCGATAGAGTATGACTTTGTGATTATTGTAGTCAATCTTATACAACAATCTGTCACCCTTGCTCAACTTATATGCATACAATTTTTTGTTTTGTTTGTATCTGCCAAGATCTGCCGGATTCTCTGACGCAATGAGCACATCTGTTGCTATATCTACGGCGCGTTGCCTGTTATGCCCATATTCTTGTACTGCCTTTTGAAGGCAGGCGTAGACTTTGTGTCCCAATCAGGCATCGCTGTGCAGATATTCCATGAGCTCTTCTCTAGTATGGAATGTCTTCCAATCATTACTCTTGTCTGCCTCAATGACATCCAACACTTCTTCTGGTATCAAATCGTCCTCCTCATAAAGATCTTTTAGATACTGCTCAAAGCTCTTCGTCTTTGAAATGTCACTTTCGTAAAAATCGTCCCGTATTATGGCCAGCTTGTCCTCTGGAAGATTGTGAAATGGGTTTGCATACTTGATCTCCGACACAATTGTATGATGTTATCATTACTATATATGTGTATATTAGATGCAGCTAGCATGCGTTTGGGCTCTGATTTTCCTGCCTAAATTGCCGCTTTGCTTACATTTTAAATATCAGAAGCGCCCACTAGGTATAATGGCAGCAGATCAGATCAAAGATCTTAGAATAGCGCGATGGCTTGAACGCTTTGTCGCATATGTTGTAGACATGGCCATAATATCCCTGGTTGGCATTGTCATTGCAGGCGTTGCAACCGATATTGCAACAGGAGGCGTTGAGGCGCTCTTTGAATTTTCAGAAAATCCGGACGAAAATTCCTGGCTGGACTATGCAACTCCTGGCATTCTGACCGCATCGGTATTTGCATATCTTGCATTAATGGAGTACTATACTGGAACTACAATCGGCAGAAAGATCTTCAATCTGCATGTAGTTGATGCAGAGGGCAACAGGCCGGCATTCAAGGCCATAGCAATAAGCAATATCGGCAAGGTGCTTTTGCTGATTCCGGATATGATACTCGGCCTCATATTTGCAAAAAAGTATCGACAGAGATTCTTTGCATGGGCCGGCGGCATTCTTGTAATAAAAGCTTCAGTTGACAATGACATTGATCCAAAATACGAGTTTGATTAAGTGCAGGATCCAAAGTGGCAAGAACCAGACGCGTAAACAGATACTGCGTTGACTGCGGGGCCAGGCTGGTCTATTATCCCAGGCTCTCCAACCCAAAGGCGCCAAATGAGCACCGGGTTTTGGTGTATGCATGTCCGGATTGTACGCGCGACTTTGAAAAGCCAAAAATGTTTGCAATAAGGCGCAACCAGGTGGACGATCCGCTTGAAACGGTAGAAATTGAGATTACGCAAAGCAGAAATCCAACAGGCTCCTGAAATTCTTGCGGCGGTGCGGGAATAGTCGCAGCAAGATGCACGTTTGATGCAGATTGCAATGGTATTGCATCAGGGTATCGCGGCATCGCGGCATCGCGGTGTTACGGTGTTACGGCAATCGCGGTATCATGGTGTTACGGCATCGCGTGGCATCTTGCCAGAGCACACCTTGGCAAGAAATTGTCATGCATAAAGTGAGCCGTACCAGGAAAATACCAAGCGCGCAGGGCAGGCGGTACGATACGGCATGATTCTTTTCGCCTGCATATTGGCGCCATTTTCAACCCAAACATGATATATGGCAGGCGGGTTTTGGCTATCACATGACAGTAAAGCTTGCAATACCAAAAGGAAGCCTGGAAGAGGCCACATTCGCCCTGCTGGAAAAGGCATGGACCAGCGTAAGAAGAAAGAGCAGGACGTACCGCGTCTTTCTGGATGATCCTGACATTACAGTAAAGATGCTCCGGCCGCAGGAGATTCCAACGCTCGTATCAGACGGCCTGTACGACCTTGGAATTACCGGCAAGGACTGGGTAGGCGAGACCAATGCCGATGTCCGGCAGATTCTGGATCTAGAGTACGGCAGGATCAGGCTGGTGGCAGCGTTTCCCGACAGCTATTCATATGCCAATCTGGATGCAATGATAGCAAGGTATGCCGAACAAAAAAAGATTTTGCGAATATCATCCGAGTATCTTATTACGGCTTCGCGGTACATTTGCGGGCTGGACTCGTACCGCAGGCTTTACGGAGACGCGGACCCGCAGATTGTAACGCCGTGGCTCCGGCGAGGAGCAAACAGCATGGTGCAGATTCACCTGTCGTTCGGCGCAACGGAAGCCAAGCCTCCGGATGATGTTGATGCAATAATCGATGTTACAGAGACCGGCACCACGATAACCCAAAACAACCTCAAGATAACAGAGGACATACTTGAATCAAGCGCGCACCTTATCGTAAACAAGGGTTCAATTGCCGATGCTGCAAAGCGCGAAAAGATCTTTGACGTTGTAACGATGCTGCGGGGAGCCGTGCACGGAAGAAAATACCTCCACATTTACATGAATGTCCGAGAGGACAATCTGGATGAGCTGCTAAGCCGGGTGCCGTCGCTAAAAAAGCCGACAATATCCAGCCTGTCCGAAGACGGCTGGCACGGCGTCAATACAATAATCAAAAAGTCAGAATATCACAAGCTGATACCCGTACTGCGCAAGCTTGCCCAGGGGCTTGTAGTGCACGAGCCCAGGCAGATTCTAGAACTTGAAGAGGTCAAGCGGGACGAAGAGAATTGATCAGAATTGTCCAAGTAAGCGACGTTTCACAGTTTGCATCTGAACGGACGGCAGAACGCGAGCCCGATTTGCGCGCCGTCCTGGACATACTGCGCGATGTAAAGAAGAGAAAGGACGCAGCTGTCCTGGAATACGAGGAGCGGTTTGGCGGAAAAAGGCCCAAAGAGATCAGGGTCTCAGAATCAGAGATCAAGGCGGCATATGATGCAGTGCCGAGCTCAGTAATCGACGCAATAGCAGAGATGAAAGACAGGCTTGCACGCGCAGAGTCTGCACTGCTGGAACGGCTGGCAGACTTTGAGTTTGAATACGGCGGCGTAAAAATATCAAGAAAGTTTCGTCCCGTTCCAAGCGCAGGATGCTATGTTCCCGGAGGCGCTGCAAGGTATCCAAGCTCGGCAGTAATGTCGGTATGCACTGCCAAGACGGCAGGAGTCAGGAGGGTGGCAGTTGCAACGCCGAGCAGGCACGGCCTGGCAGATGCCGCAACCGTAGCTGCAGCAGACATTTGCGGCGCAGACGAGATATACAAGGCGGGAGGCGCGCAGGCCATAGCCGCTCTTGCGTATGGTACGGAAAGCATTGCCAGAGTGGACAAGAT
>CAYGAM010000052.1:4679-15048 GCA_964347915.1 uncultured Nitrosopumilaceae archaeon
GCGGCATACAGAATCATGCGCAATGCGCCAAGGCGAGACATCATAGAAACAAGCATGGACAGAAACGGCTTTATCGCGGTATGCAGGAACGAATCTGATGCTATGCGCCTTGCAGGCGAGATGGCGCCAGAGCACCTCCAAATAATGACAGCGTCCGGCACGGCACCTGGCGAGGCATCTGATGCGGCACCAGACATGGCAGAAACTGCCGGACTGGTACTGACTGACTCGACGCCGTCGACTGCATCAGACTATCTTTTGGGCACCAACCACATACTTCCGACAGGCAGGCAGGGCCGGTCCCGAGGCGCGCTGTCCGTGCTTGATTTCATCAAGGTGCAGACCGGCGCATCTGCGAGTACCGCTGCGCTAAGGGAGATATCAGACAGCATGAAAGCAATAACGGAATCCGAAGGGCTGCCAAGCCACTATGAATCCGTGCGGTGCAGGCTATGACAGGCTGGCTTCAGGACAGAATTGCCGCTCTGTCAAAGCAGGCAGGATACGAAAAGCCAAAGGATGCAGCAGATGCGGCAAAGATGAACTCCAACGAAAACTTTGCAATACCCAGGCAGTTTCAGCAGGATGTTTTGCGCGGAATGCGCGGAGCGGACATGCGCGAGTATCCGCGCGGGAGAATGGACGATCTGATATCTGCAATATCTGAGAATCTCGGGGTGCCGGCATCCTGCATTGGATTGGGAAACGGCTCTGATCACATACTGGACTTGATTCTCGGCAGTTTTGCGTCCCGCAGGACAAAGGTGCTGGCGCCCGACCCTGCGTTCAGCTTTTTTGAGCAGCGGTGCAGGCTCTACTCTGTTCCCATGATCCGCGTGCCCTTCTCTGACGATATGACGCTTGATGCGGATATGCTGCTTGAGCGATCAAAGGGCGCGGACATACTGTACCTTGACTCGCCAAACAATCCCACAGGATACCAGATTCCAAAGAAGGAGATGATGAAGATTGCAAGAGAATTTGACGGCATGATAATACTGGACGAGGCGTACGCAGACTTTGGAGAGTACAGCATGGCAAAGGCTGCCAGAAAGAGCAAAAATATTGTACTGGTCAGAACCTTCTCCAAGTCGCATGGCCTGGCGGGCTTGAGAATAGGATACTTTGTGTCTGGTGCGGAATTTGCGCGCGTGTTTAGCAGGGTAGTGCAGTATCCGTATCCTATAAACGCAGCCGCAATCGAAGCGGCCATTGCCGCGCTTGGGAAAAGCGATCAGATACGCAGCATCATAGGTACAATAAGGCAGGAGCGAAGCCGAATCATAGCCGAACTGCGCAGGTATGATGCGTTTGAGGTGTTTGATTCTAATGCAAACTTTGTGCTGTTTGATGCCAAAGGCGCCTACAAGCGCGTCAGCCATGCCCTGCTAGAGCAGGGAATAGCGATCAGAGAGATAGGTTCGGTTGCAAAAAGACGCGGCTGCCTGCGCGTAACGGTAGGCGCTCCGGAAGCAAACTCTAAATTCCTTTTGGCGATAAGGGATTTGCTGGGATGATATCATGGGACGAAAGATCAGAGCGCCTGACACGAAGCTATTCAAGCATCTGCTTGGGGATGCCGGGCCCAACAGGCGGGTGGTTGTCGTTCCAGATGATGACTCGCTGGAAAAAAAGGCCATGTTGCGCGACTTTAGAGCAAAAATCTTCAAGAGCGGGCGCTTTTGCATCATCTTTGACTGCGACGGCGTCCTGATTGATGTCAAAGAGTCGTATGACGCCGCAATACAGGATACGGCAAAGTACGTCCTAAAAAAGTTTGCAGGAAACAAGGCCGCCAAAATAAGTTACCGCGTAATCGAAGGATTCAAGGATACCGGCGGATTCAATGACGAGCGGCACCTTGCATATGCCGCAATAATATCCCATGTCGCTGCCGAGAATCTGGGACGCAAGCCTCTTGAGTTTGCTCTTGAGGTGATAGATCATGCAGATGCGTCGGGCGCTGTATCAGTAGAACGATACCTTGAAGGACTGACTGACATATCGGAGATAAAGCGCAGCCTGAAATTTGACGCAGGCAGCAATAAAAGCGTGCTTCATTCAATATTTGATCAGATATTTTACGGACCCGCGCTGTACAAGGCCGTATCCGGGCGAGCGTCGCAGTTTGAGGGTCCAGGAAAGATCGAGTACGACAAAGTCCTGGTGCGCGATGCCGTACTGCGCGCACTGTCGCATCACAACGGAGGAAAAATCGCCATGGTAACGGGCCGGGGCAGAATGGCTGCAGAATATTCGCTGCAAGGTCTCTTCAAGTACTTTGATGCAGACGCATCAATGTTTCTTGAAGACATGGGACGCGACATGGCAAAGCCCAATCCCAAGCCGCTTCTGATGTCCATGAAAAAGATGGGCGTGGACATGGCATTATACGTCGGAGATTCAATGGAGGATCTCATGATGGTAAAAAATGCGCAAAAGCTTGGATGCAACGTAAAGTTTTGCGGCATTGTTGAGACTGCGCACAACCCCGATGCCAAAGCCAAAATGTTCCGGAATGCGGGCGCGACGGCAGTCTTCAAGTCGGTGCAGAATTTGGAAATTGAACTGTAAATTGCGCCTGCAAGATGCGCGATGGGGCGCGCCGGTGTCTCATTGCAGATTGAATGTCCGCATGCAATGATACGCAGTTCCTGGCAGAAATGCAGTGCCATGCAGTGCGGCATCTTGGGATGCGGCACTGGCAGTCATTGTATTGCGTCTGAATTTGATTTGCTCGCGGCAAGCGAGATGATGAGACTCTTGTACGGACTGCCAGTCAAAATATCGCATGCCCATGCATGCGGCACGGTATCCGGCATCAAAGCACCATTGTGCATCTCTGCAAATTAGTCCACGGCACCGGCGCTGCTGTTGCGTCAGCACTGTTGCAGTGAGATTCCAGACGCCGGCAAATCTGAAAAAAGGGATATTCTATATAGACGAGGCAGGAAATTGATGCTATGAAGGATGTGCTGAGAACAGCAGATATTCGCCGCACTACAAAGGAGACGGACATTGCTGTTCATGCGGAAATTGACGGCAAGGGCGATGCATCATCCGATACCAGAGTCAGTTTTCTTGACCATTTGATAGAGTCGTTTGGAAAGCACTCAATGATGAATCTGAGCGTAAAGGCGAAATCGCTGGACGGCATCAAGCATCACCTGATAGAAGATACGGCAATTGCTATTGGCGCGGCTGTAAATGATGCTCTGGGAGACAGGGCAGGAATTGTCAGGTTTGGGCATGCGTCAGTGCCGATGGATGAGTCTTTGGCCGAAGCTGCAGTGGATATGGTAAAAAGGACGTACTGCAGTATTGAGATGCCGATAGAGAATGACGTAGAAGATGTCTCACAGGAGGACTTGCTGCACTTTTTCCGATCACTGCTCTCCAATCTCAACTGCTGCGTACACTTGGCTGTACGGTACGGTGAGAATGATCACCACAAGGCCGAAGCTGCAATAAAGTCGCTGGCAGTGGCGTTTCGCTGCGCAGTATCGCCTGACCCTCTGCAGAGCGGCATTCCTAGCACAAAAGGTGCAATGTAATGGCAAAGGTTGCCATACTGGATTATGGTACAGGAAACATCTTTAGCTTGAAAAAAGCGCTGGAGCGGTGCAATGCTGATGCGGATGTCATATACGGAATGGACGGCAGAAATGAGTATTCCGGCATACTGCTGCCTGGCGTGGGAAACTTTGATCCCGCAGTCAAAAACATGCGCAAGAACGAGTCCAGCTTTGCCGAGTTTGCAGGCTCTGCGCCAGTTCTTGGGATATGCCTGGGAATGGAGGTATTCTTTGATAGGAGTGATGAAGGAAGCGAGCGCGGCCTGGGAATAATGAGCGGAGATATAGTGTCCTTGCCTGATGCGCTGACTGTGCCCCACATGGGCTGGAACAACATACGCATAAAGAGAGAGACGAAATTTCTGGAAGGAATTGAGGACGGCTCCTGGGCATACTTTGTGCACTCTTTTATGGCAAGACCTGCGTCAGACGATATTATAATGGCAGACTCGGATTATGGAATAGAGATTCCGGCAGTGGTGCAAAAGGACAATTTTATCGGCACTCAATTTCATCCTGAAAAGTCCGGACATGTAGGGCAGATGATGCTTGAGAATTTTCTGGAAGAATGCAAAAGATGAAGATAATTCCTGCAATAGATATCATGGACGGCGCAGTAGTCCGGCTGCAGAAAGGCGATCCTGGCACAAAGACTGTATACAGCAATGACCCTCCAGGAGTTGCCGCATCATACCAGAGAGAAGGCGCAGACATGATACATGTGGTTGACTTGGATGCTGCGCTGGGACGCGGCTCCAATTTGGATATTGTGCGGAAGATTGCATCCTCGCTGGATATACCGGTGCAGGCGGCAGGAGGAATTCGCAGTACGGAGGCAGCGTGCAAAATGGCAGAGATTGCAGACAGAATTGTCCTGGGAACAATTGCATTTGACAAAAAGCACGCTGTAGAGAATTTGATAGGCCAGTTAGGCTCAGACAAAATAGTCATAGCTGTGGACCATGCAAATGAAAGAATCGTAACGCATGGCTGGCAGAAAGAGACAGAGATTGAACTGTATGACGCGATGCGCGAGTTTACAGGCCTGGGAGTCACTGAATTTCTGCTTACTGACGTGAGCCGGGACGGCATGATGCAGGGGCCGAACATTTCTTCGCTGGAGCAGGCGTGCAGTGTGGGCAAAAACGTGATTGCAAGCGGAGGAATATCCGGAATAGGCGATGTGAGGCGCGTGGCCGCCATTGGAACAAAAAAGACAGATGATTTTGCTCCAGGCAATGAACATGGCGGTATGTGGGCGGAAACTGCATCGGCGCCGTACGGCGTTATCCTGGGCAAGGCATTGTATGAGAAAAAA
This sequence comes from uncultured Nitrosopumilaceae archaeon, assembly GCA_964347915.1. Taxonomy (GTDB): domain Archaea; phylum Thermoproteota; class Nitrososphaeria; order Nitrososphaerales; family Nitrosopumilaceae; genus CAYGAM01. Next base: position 9,573 of record CAYGAM010000052.1, read on the forward strand.
ATCACAATAAAAGAGGCAAAAGGGATTTGACGCTGGCCAAGAGGATCATACCATGCCTTGATGTAAGGGACGGCAGGGTGGTCAAGGGGCTAAAGTTTGAGTCAATACGGGACGCAGGCGATCCGGTATCGCTTGCCGCAAAGTATGCAGAGCAGGGAGCAGACGAGCTTGTGTTTTTGGACATTACGGCGTCGTCAGAAAAGCGCGAGATAATCAAGAAGCTGGTGTCGGACGTGGCGGCAGTTCTGGACATACCGTTTACCGTAGGCGGCGGAATTGCAACCGTGCAGGATGCGCGCGAAATTTTACTGAGCGGCGCAGACAAGGTTTCAGTCAATACAAGCGCAGTCAGGGAGCCGTCATTGATTACTGGAATGATGGGGCTCTTTGGCAGGCAGTGCGTTGTGACAGCCATAGATGCCAAGCGAAATTCTGATATCAAGGACGGAGTGACCGTATTTGGAGACGATTCCAAATACTGGTTTGAGGTGTACACGTACGGCGGAAGAAAAAGCATGGGTGTTGATGCAGTGCAATGGGCGCGCCGTGCCCAGGAACTAGGAGCTGGCGAGATTCTGCTTACAAGCATGGACCGTGATGGCACAAAGAACGGATATGATATTGAGCTTACACGCGCAGTAGTAGATGCAGTATCGATCCCAGTTATTGCATCAGGCGGATGCGGCAGTGCGGAGGATATGGCAGACGTATTTGCAGAAACTGGCGTAGATGCAGCTCTTGCAGCATCCATATTTCATTATGACGAGCACGGCATTGAAAAAGTCAAGAGGCTGCTAGAGTCAAAGAATATTGCAGTCAGGCTGTGAATTTCCATCAAGTAACCAAGACAGCAGATGCAGTGCCGCAGTTCAAGATCCTGTTTAGTACTCTCTTGCGCCGCACTCCCTGTGCGAGATGCATGTTCTCAAGTTTGTTCCATAACCTGCCTGAACACGTAAAAAACGACAAAATCTCTGTGCCTAGAACCGCAGTTATGGAACAAACTTGAATGTTCTTTACATTTAATATCGATTGGGCATGCTGTCATGTGAGGTATGATATGGCGCAAAAAGGAATAGATGAAATAGATTTTGCAAAGAGCGGCGGCCTGGTGCCCGTAATAGTACAAGATGCAAAGACGCGTGAGATACTCACTTTGGCATACACAAATGAGGAATCTTTGAAGAGAACAAAAGAGACGCGCCGCTCTTGGTTTTGGAGCAGGTCAAGAAGCAAGCTGTGGATGAAGGGCGAAGAGTCAGGCAATGTGCAAAAGGTAATGGAGATACGAGTAGACTGCGACTGCGATGCGATTGTGTATCTGGTTGAGCCAGCAGGTCCTGCCTGCCATACAGGTGAAGAAACCTGCTTTCATAATATTCTGGAAGATTATCACGCCTGAGATGCATGCGTCTGAATTTGATTTTTTCAATTCGTGATCTATAATCTGCCGCATTTATTTTTCGTCCGTCCATGCAGCCAGATGCGAATATGCTAAGAACCTGCAGTGCCATAGCAAGGCGCAGGGATTGATGAGCCATGCTTACAGCGAGGCATGGCATATTTCTATCCAGTTGTTTTTGCTTGAGCTGCAAAGACGGTTTTTGCCGGTGCGGTCTTTTTCCATGCGCGTCATATCATAGGTATAATGAACTGTTCCTCCCAGTCTTGCGATGCCGCTTTTAATGTCATCAGAATCATACCGAGTCAGAGGCGGAAGATTAAATTTTTTACAAATTATGCCAAACGCTCCTTCGGATGCATGCCTGTCCGCGTACGGTATTTGATCTCTGGGAAGCAAATATTCTAGTATGACATCTGTTTTGGTGTCTGATCTCAGATTTTGTATCATGTTCCAAAGATTGAACTTTGAGATGTAGTATGAGAGTCCTTCTATGATTATCAGCGAGGGTGCATTGGACCATCCTGCATCCGACAATTTTTTGGCCATTGCTTCAAAATTGGAGATGTCGGCTGTAATGCATCGTATCTTGCTGCATAGAGTTGGATTTATGGATAGAATCATGTCTGACTTTGCAGTCATGTCTGCCATGTCAACATCAAAGATTGCCGCGTTTGCATGAGCAGCCAGTTCCAGCGAGAGCGCGTCAAATCCGGCGCCTAGAATAGCTGCCTGATTTATGCCGTCATTTAGCAGCTTTTTGGATAAAGTTAGGATGCAGTGCTTGCGGTTTCTGACGATTTCTGAGTAGTGCGGCCATGCTGCATCGCACTGCTGCAGCAGTTCTCTTCCGGCTGATGTGTCCAAGCGGCTGCGAAACTCTTGCGATGCTCTGCTTTTGTGAACTGCGCCGCCCTCCCACAAGAGCACCAGAGCCGAAGTTGAGGAAAGATCTGTAATCTTCAATGATTCGGGATTTTACTGTGTTCCAATAATTGTCTTGTTATGGGCGGATCGCGGCTGGAAAATTACATAAACTTCAACTATTTAACACAAGACCACGCAAGCAAGTGCAATGATTGTAATTAAGATCAGGTTCACGACGGGAAGATATTATGCCAGAGCATGGGATAGTTCTGGTGCAGAATGGCCGCCGTCTCCATACCGCATTCTGCGTGCGGTCATTGCTGCATGGAAGTACCATCTTTCAGAAATTCCCGAAGACGACATACATTCAATCGTGCGCATGTTATCGTCAGAGCGTCCTTTATTCCTACTTCCTCCAGCTCACACTGCTGTCGAAAATCAATCACAAAAAAACAATGCCGCGCCATATGTGAATGTGAATAGTCGAAGATATGTCTACATCGCATGGCCAAATGTTCAGCCAAGTTCCCAGCAAAAAGCAACTTTGAAAAAGATTTTGGAGTACATTCGTTATCTTGGCAGAACAAATTCGTGGTGTGTTATGGATTTAACCGGCAGTATGCCAAAAGAGCAAAACTGTGTCCCACTAAATATCGAAACAAATCTTGACAGCGTTACATATGTACTACTACCAAAGCAGGATGTCACGCTGGATGATTTGTACACAGTATTACAGGGAACGCGAAAAACTGAATCAAGGCTTCCAGACGGATCAAGATATGTCGGTTATCGCATCAAAATGAGCGATGATCGCAACATATGCGCAAACAAGAATGCTACTTCAAAAGATCTAGATTGAAATGAGTGCAGTACGCATATTTTGAAGACATGTTTAGTAAAACACAACATGCATGTATTTATAATATCAAGAATGACTCTAACTATGAATTTTCATGCGGTGCATAAAATTTGGTAATCGAACAAAATCTCATACCCGTGCGAATACTGACTCAGTATGCATACTGTCCCCGTCTTGCATACATGCAATATGTTCAAAGCGAATTTGAATCCAATTACGAGGTAGCGGATGGAAAGCGCCAGCACAGAAACGTAGACAAAGTTACGGGCAGGAAAAAGATCGAAGAAGACACGGAAGAAGAGATTCATGCAAGTTCAATAATGCTGTCGGATGCAAAACTGGGCATAGTTGGAAAAATCGACAGATTGGAGTTGGAAGGACAAATAGCAACCCCCGTTGAATACAAGCGCGGAAAAACCCCCAGCTTAGAACCAAAATGGTATGACAGCAACGCAATCCAGGTATGCGCCCAGGGATTGCTGCTAAAATCTGCAGGATATGAATGCAATGAGGGAATCATATACTACGCAGAGTCAAAGGAAAGGGTGACGGTCAAATTTACTGACCAGATTATAGCAATGACGCTGCAGACAATACATGATGTTCGTCAGATGATGAAGAATGGCACAATTCCTCCGCCGCTTGTTGACAGTCCCAAGTGTCCAAAATGCTCGCTTGTTGGAATATGTCTTCCAGATGAGACCACGCTTCTTGGCAATAATGACAAGCTAAAGCCAGATCAAGTCAGAATTATGTATCCAATCAGGGACGACGCTCGTCCAGTATATGTGCAGGAACAAGGCGCGCGCATAACAAAGTCAGGCGAGACAATAATAATAAAAACAGTTGACGGCAGAGAAGTAAAAAGACGGCTGATTGATGTGTCGGAAGTCACGGTATTTGGCAATGTTCAGATTACCACGCAGGCCGTCAAAGAAATGTGCATAAGAAACATTCCCATCTGCTATCTCACATATGGCGGGAGGTTTGTCGGCGCAACCATGGGAAATTCGCACAAGAATATAGAACTTCGCGTATGCCAGCATCAAAAATACCATGAGACAAATGCTTCAATAGGCATAGCCCGAGAGATAGTATATGCAAAAATCAAAAATTGTTCCACACTGCTCAAAAGAAATCACAAAAAATCTCCAGATCAGGCGCTAGCCGAACTTGACAGAATAGCCAAGCGTGCCAAAAACATCAAAGCGTACGATTCTCTTTTGGGCCTTGAGGGACTTGCTGCCAAAACATACTTTTCAGAATTTTCTGGGATGCTGAAGAATGAAACAACATTTGACTTCACGGGAAGAAATCGCCGGCCGCCAAAAGATCCAGTAAACGCCATGCTCTCGCTGCTCTATGTGACGCTTACAAAAGAAGCCACCACTACGGCGTTCAAAGTAGGGCTGGATCCGTTCCTGGGCTATCTTCATAAGCCAAAATATGGGAAGCCGGCTTTGGCGCTGGACATGATTGAAGAGTTTCGTCCAATAATTGCAGATTCAATATGCATTACTCTGATCAATACCGGCCAAATCACGAAAAGCGATTTTGAAATAACAAAATTTGGAACAACTATGAACAGCAATGGTCGAAAAACTTTGCTTAAATCTTATGGAGTGAGGATGGATTCTACCATCACTCATCCGCTGCTTGGCTACACTGCCAGTTATCGGCGCATTTTAGAGGTACAAATGAGGCTGCTTGCAAGACATCTTTTAGGAGAGATACCAATGTATTCGGGATTTACAGTGCGATAAAATGAGAAACAGGTATTTCGTGGCATATGACATAATGGATTCACAGCGCCTGACTAGAACATACAAGACAATGTTGGGGTGGGGCGATCGCGTCCAATATTCAGTATTTGTCTGCAATTTGAGTCCAAGTGAGTTGATATTCATGCAAAATGACCTGGATAATATCGTTAATTTGAAAGAAGATCGAATAGTAATCATCAATACAGGTTCTGCTGAAATTCCGATGAGTCGAAATGTTATTACAATGGGTACGCAAATTAACATGAAAGAAGACAGCATCCTGGTGATATAGTATTGCAGGAGGTCTAGTGCTTTATGCGCTAGGCATGATCGTGTAACGAATGCTTAAATAATTGGCTTGATAATCAGATAGAATGAACAGGAATGATGCGAAAATTGTGACATGCTATCAAAAAAATAGCGAATTGATGGTCAATATTCCACAAATCCGGCACAAAAGTGCTATTTCCGCGACGTTAATGTTGCGGCTCCATTGAAGGGATTACAATTGTAGGTATGAGTACTAGGAGAGTGCAGATTTCCGCGACCGATAGGTTGAGGACACGTATCAACTCCAGTCACTTC
>CAYGAM010000053.1:0-14806 GCA_964347915.1 uncultured Nitrosopumilaceae archaeon
GTCCCTGGCCCCACCCCATCAGCCCCCCCCCCCCCCCCCCCACCGGTCAGTCGGCTTGAGAAATGCGCAAGGCAATGAGTGACGTTAGTTTTGCTCAGATTCAACATTGTGTACAACAAGGCTGGCCTATTTAAATAATACTCAGGAGATCTGCAGTACAAAAAAACAGGCTGTTCCGGGACAGAGCCGGCGCTGCGGCAGGCGAGCCTCGTCATGTTCAAGCACTAAATTCAAGAATCGGCATCCGGATAGCCGTCAGCATGCAGAGTACGGCAAGGCAAAAAACACACCCGCGCTGCGCCGACCAAAAGCCCGCTGATCCGGTGAAATTGCATTAGTATCTGCTGCAGCGGCGTTCTGTCAGGCTTTTCCAGCATGTTCTGCAGGCAGAGCGCTTTGACCAGCCTGTGTCTATGCTCTTTAAGACGCCGCGTGACAGCGGCAGTGCGTGTACCATCTTGAAAAAAATCAACGCAAAATGCAGTATTTTGAGCAGTCGCGTGCGATCCGGATAAACATTTTACCTGGGCTGCGCACGAACAATACATGGGAGGCAAGTGTGCGATCTGCAACGGTTCCGGCATGATCAAGATACTTGGCATAGTCTGCAACTTTTGCAATGGAACCGGCGCACATACAAAGTCGGCAGAGTCATACCTTGAGAGTCATATATGCCAGTGCATACTGGCCGACAGAAAAACGTGCCCGGTCTGCGGCAAAAAATGCCACCATGATACGCCAAACAGGCCAAAGATTCTCATTGAACCGATGTAAATTCTGTTCGCATAAACGGCACTTCGCTGCCCAGGCTCTTTCCAGCGATGCGAAATTTGCCAGTCTGTCGCACCATGACATTGGATGTCCGAGCGCAGTCCGAATGCGGCAAGACGCCAATGCAAATGCCCAGGTCCGCGATTCTCAAGCGTGCAATGAGCCGGTTTGCGCCAGGCAGAAGTGAGATCCTGCGCAGCAGGCAAAAGTTCGGTATAATAATGCCAGGAAACCACGCATTATTGCACATGAGGGCGCTACTTGCAATAATTGCCGGCATTGCCGTACTCGGCATATCGCTGTCAATGCTTGCATGGATGCCGGATGCAGCCGTATCAGAAGATGCAAATCAGGCGGAAGCAGAGACGCTAGGCGGCGAATTGATCGCCGAGTCAGACATCGTCATGCCAATAAAGTCGTCGCGTCCAGGATGTGAAGAAGGCAATCAGTGCTATATTCCGCACATCAAAACCGTCAAGGTAGGACATGCTGTATCATGGATGAATCAGGACGTAGCTTTTCACAGCGTTACCAGCGGCGCGTACGAGGCGCCAAGCGGACTGTTTGACAGCGGACACATGGAACCTGGCGAAGTATTTTCCTTTGCGTTCAGCCAAAGCGGAAGATACGATTATTTCTGCACGCTTCATCCGTGGATGGCCGGCATCATACTGGTAGAATAGATGTTCGGCAGTGATGCGGTCCTGCGCTTGGCATCAAAAGACGCCCGGCGCAAGTTCGCAAAAGGCGAGCTGTCCCGTATTATATTCAGAGGTGAGGAAGGGATTTGAACCCCTGTAAATGGGCTTTGCAGGCCCACGCATAACCGCTCTGCCACCTCACCGCATTCAGAGAAGCCAGGCAGCATGCAATAAATCCTTTGTACGCATGATGCGCCCAGGCTGCCGCATTCAGGACTGGCTGTACATGCGGGCTGCCAGCTTTACGTCATCTGCTTTTACCGTCTTTCTTTTTGCATGAGACGCCATATCCACTGCATTCTTGGATATTTTAGCTGCAATTTCTTCCAAGATATCCCGCAGTTCTATTGCAGACTCTGAGCTTACGCGTTCTGCGCCCGACTTTTTTAGTATCCTGAACATGGCAGCTTCTGCTATATCAGATCCCACATTACCAAGCAGTTGCCGCATGCTAAAATACTTTGACACAATCCAGGCATTCTGCATTCCATGCTGCCGGCCAGCATCCTGCAAGAACCTGATGGCCGCCCAAGAACGGCGGCAGTTTCGGATTCCTCATTCCCTCCCGCACTGACGCACGGCATGTTGCATCTTGCCTGCCAATCCCGCCGCGATCTCTGAAGCTTGCGGCAGTCTTTTGCTGTCAGGCCGCAATGCAGCATAATTTTCGTACAATAGAGCGTACGCTGCGCAGCTTGGAATTTATAGAAAAACAGATTATGCAGCGCCATGAGATGGTTGCACGATGCCCACATTCATCTAGCGGATCCGTTCTATGAGGACATTATGCAGGACATTCTGCGGAATATGCAGGCTGCCGGAATAAAGGCATGCGCCGTATCAACAGATGCAGAGTCGTCGCGGCGCACGCTAAACCTCGCATCAGGGAATGATCTGATAATTCCTTTTGTCGGCGTTCATCCAGAAAATGCTGCAAAAGGGGCGGACGGCATATCAGGCATGGCATCGCAAAACGATGCTGCCGGAATCGGCGAGATAGGCCTTGATTCTACGCTGGAGGCAGGCATGAGCATGCAAAGAAGCGTATTTGAGGCTCAGCTTGACATCGCAGAGCGCCTGGGCAGGCCCGTGTCAGTCCATTCCAGAAGGACGCTCGACATGGTTCTTGATACGGTATCGTCATTCTCAATTGACAGCGTGCTGCTGCACTGGTTTGACGGAAACAAAAAGCAGCTGGCTCGGGCCATGGACATGGGATGCTATGCTTCGTTCGGCCCCGTCATGCTATATGCAGAAGACAAGCAGGTTCTTCTCTCAAGAACCAGGCATGACAGGATACTGGTAGAGACCGACGGACCTGTGCGGTTCTCTCACTGCTTTGGCTCAAGGCCTGCCCGTCCGGACTGGATACCAAGCGTGGCATTCTGCGCGGCCAATGCGCTTGGCGTATCATACGATGAGATGTGCGGCATTCTCTCAGACAATGCAATGCGATACCTAGGACTGCAGCGGCAAATGCTCCGGCCTGCGCCAAACTGATAATTATATAGAGTTGATGCCGCACCAGGCACCAATGGGATTAGGCGATAAAAAATTCATCTTTCCTGGGCTGTACAGGCTGTACTCCAACAAGCTCGAAAAGGAGATAATGAGCAAGGAGATGCCAGGGCACATTGCGCTGATATTGGACGGCAATAGAAGATGGGCCAGAAAGAATTTCGCGCTTGCAAGCATGGGGCACAGAGGAGGCGCAGACGCCGTGGAAAATTTGCTGGATTGGTGCGAAGAGTTTGACATAGGCATAATCACGCTGTACGTATTGTCGGCAGAAAATCTTAGGCGCGGCGACAAGGAACTGGCCGACCTGTACAGCATCATACAGATCAGATTGGAAAAGCTGTACGGCGATCCCAGGATACACAGAAATAAAATGAGGGTAAAGGCAATAGGCAGAATCGACCTGCTGCCGGAGCCCGTGCAGGACATACTCGGCAAGCTTGATGCGGCTACGAAATCATACAGCGAGCATTTTCTCAACATAGCAATAGCGTACGGCGGGCAGGACGAGATGGTTGATGCGGTAAGAAAGATAGGCGCCAAGATAAAAGACGGCACGCTGGATGTGCAGGACATAAGCAGGGAGGAGATAGAGGCCAACCTGTACACATCCCACCTGCCGCAATCTTCGCCGGACATGATACTGCGGACTTCGGGCGAAAAGCGCCTTAGCGGATTTCTCTTGTGGCAGAGCGCGTACAGCGAGCTTTTATTCATGGACATATTTTGGCCAGAATTCAGGAAGATTGACTTTATGCGCGCCATACGAACATATCAAAAGCGCAAGCGCAGGCGGGGAAGATGACATGAAAATGCGTTCAGCGGGCGTCGTAATATTCAGAATGGAAGGCGCAAAAAGGCTCTACCTGCTGCTGCACTATCCCAACGGGCAGTGGGATCTGGTCAAGGGAAAGATCGAAAAGGGCGAGGATACAGTCAGCACTGCCGTAAGAGAGGCGCATGAGGAGACCGGCATACGCGATCTGCGCTTTGTTGACAATTTCAAGCGGAGCATAAGATACAAATTTTCATCCATGGACGGCAGGATGATCAGCAAGAGCGTCGTCTATTTTCTTGCAGAAACCCGCACAAAAGACATCATGCTGTCGGACGAGCACATAGGATATGCGTGGATGGAGTTTGATGCGGCAATGCACAGAATAACGTACGCCAATGCGCGCCGCGTCCTGAATGCGGCGCGGCTCAGAATTCTGGACGGCTAGGATCCTTTTTCAATTGATGCAATCAGGCTGCGCCCGGATATCAGATAATCGGCTCCGGCAGACAGCGCCTGGCGCGCATCCCCGCCCTGGGCTCCCACTCCCGGCGAGAATATTGGGATGCCTGGATGCCGGCTCTTGCAGAATCTTATCGCATCCGGATATGTCGCGCCCGCGATTATTCCGTCGGCGCCGCATGCCGCAGCGATGTCCAAAAATATATGATACAGCAAAGCCGGCTTTCCGTCTCCTGCCACAGGCAGCTCGTATGCTGCAGCGGCCGAGGGCGCGCTCATATGGCAGAGGGATATTATTCCGCAGTCCCGCTCATGCAGCAGCCGCGCCAGTCTTTTCATGCCGGCCTCGCCCATTATCGGATTTGCTATGAGAGCGTCAAATCCCATATCGCAGAGCGCGCCGGCCGCTGCTTCGTTTGTGCTGTCGATATCGTTGAGCTTGATATCTGCGATGCACTGCAGTCCCAGGCCGTGGGCGGTCTCGGCAATCTGCGAGATGCGCTCGGCTCCCAGCGGAAGCAGCAGATGAAAGTTTAGTTTTACCGCGCATATTCGGCCGCTCAGCCGCTTTATTGCATCAATCGCGCGATCGGCGCGCTCGTATCCAAAGTCGCAGGCAAATACGGTCCGCTCTTTGTCCTTTGCGGCCCGCAAAAGCCTAGTTTTGAAGCTGCTCATGCCTGACCAGCGGATGCGCGTCCTTGAGCCTTATAATTTTGATGTATGAATAGCCGTGATCCATCGTATGGTCCACAAACGAAGGTCCCTCGCCGTCCTGCGTTGAGTGCCGCAGATACGGCTTTTTTGGATCTTCCGGCAGCGCCACATAGCAAAAGTAGGCTTCCTCGTCGTCATTGAAATTCATAAACGCACCGAGCACCCACAAGCCTTCGCTGGGAAACGCAAACAGCGGAAACGATGCGTTCTCAACCCCGTAGCTGAGCTTTGCAAGGCTGTCCAGGTCTTCAAGCTCAAACGGAAGATATTGGTCTTCCGCATCAGACCCAGGCTTTAGCGCATCAGGAAGCCGCTTTACCTTTATTATCGGAGAGTAGAGCGACGTAGTATCCTTTGTAGAGTCTACTATTCCAGACTCTTCGCTTCGCCCCTTGATCCTGTATGAAAGGTATCTGCCTCGCGCTTCCAGGGGAGTATAGTATACGATCGGCCTGTTGTTTAGCACATCCATTTGTATTGATATGACCTGCCTGCCGTTGTGCTCATGGAGAAAGGATATTCTGGGAACAGGCTCCAGCGCGCACACAAGGCGGGAAAATTCAAGCGAAGACTCCACCTCAATGTATCGGGGATTGTTCTCCATAGCCGGCATGCGCGGCATGCTAACTTAAACCTAACAGTTTTTCGCGGCCCTGGGGCGCCGGTCTATGATCTGATCAGCTTTGGGTCCTGTTCCAATCAAGGACACCGGCACGCGCAGTTTTTCTTCAATCGCTTCCAGGAATGAGCGGGCGTCAGAGCCCAGGGCGCCGTACGACGTAGATCCGGCGCAGTCTGGAAACCTGGCATCAAGCTTTGTTATTGCAAGGCCGGTGGGAGAGTTGAGCATGACTGCCCTTTTGGCAAGATCAAAGTCAAAGTCGGCCGCGCGCCTCGGCCTGCCCGTTACGGTTCCAACCTCGTCCCATCCGCGGCGCAAAGTCTCATCCTCGTCCAGCTGGCCGGCAAGAGGTCCTGTTCCCACTCGGGTAACATATGATTTGAACACTAAAATGACTTCATCGGCGCGCCTGGGTCCCAGCCCTACGTCGGCGCATATGCCCGATGCCGTAACATCCTTTGATGTTGCAAACGGGTACGTTCCGTGCCAGAGGGACAGAAACGTTCCCTGGGTTCCCTCGATCAGGACTCGCCCGCCCTTGTCAAGTTTTTCGTTTATTTCTTTCGGGACATCAGCAGTGTATTCAGACAGCTCTGGAATGTCTTTGGCCAGCCGGAGCGTCCTCATCGCCCTGGCAGCATTGGCCGGTCCTGTTCCGGAACCGGTGCTTCCAATCTTTGCCTTGAGAGGGCCCTGCCTGTCGGCTCTCTTGTGCTCCTCTTCTATGATGCCAGCGCACGAATCCAAAAATGCCCTGCCCCGAACTCCAAATGCGTCTATCTCTTCAAGAAAGACTGCCGGATCAACTACTACTCCAGGCCCTACCATCAGGCGCGCCTGCCGGTTCAGGAATCCGCTGGGCAGCATTCTTACCTTGTACGTGCCGGAACTGTCCCGAATAGTGTGCCCTGCGTTCGGTCCTGCGCCTCCGCGCGCCACTATTTCCGGCTTGTCATGCAGCGCCAGATGCGAGATGATCTTTCCCTTTCCCTCATCGCCATAGAATCCGCCGACTACCACCGTGCAGGACATGCATTCAAGTCGCTTTGCCGTTTATTTATTTTGAGTGTCTCAGATGCGGCATGTGTGAGGATTCGCGTTATTTTAGCCGGCGTGCGGGTTCGGCTGCTCCCCGCCGGTGCATTATGCTGGCTCCAAGCATGCCGGTTCCAATCATGATGCATCATGCGTCCCAGCAGAAAGCTGCCCCAGATTTAGCCCCGTTAAGCATTATGCTGGCTCCAAGCATGCTGGTTCCAATCATGATGCACCATACGTTACGTCAGGCTTGAATCAAATCCGCGCTCTCAGGATGCAAATGCCGGACTTGGGGCGCACCGCAGTACAACTTATAATCAAATACGGCGCAGACATTGCAGATTGAGCGGCGAAAATTATGCCGGAAACATAATCGTGAACTTGTCCAGCCTGCCAGGCTTTCTGCGAGGGCCTATACTAAAGCGCAGAATGCAGGAATTCTTTGGCATGTCAGAGCAGGAAAAAGACGAAATAATCTGCAACGCGCTAGAGGCCGGACCCTCAATCCCGTTTCCAAACTTTGCCAGGCTCCTCCAAACTTGGCTTGAGGTCATATGCACGCTGCCCAGAGAAGAGAGAGAAGAGATCTTTTCGCGGTACATCGCCAAAGCCGCTCAGGATCCCGGCAAGCTGATTGAGTTTAACTTGGACGGCATGATGGAGGCATACCGCGCCCTAAAGGAAAGCGAGATTCAGACGATACAAGATACGATTGCAGGAATATCTTTGAGACTGGGCCCAAAGGAGCGAAGAACAATTCAAATGATAATACCGGCAGAAGCTGCGGCTCGGTTTGGAATCTAGCATGAGGGCAGGCGCCGCGCCTATGCATCAGGGTTTCGATTATCCTCGTTTGAATAATCGATGATGCCGCCTTCAGGAGTCAGTACGCCAACGAAGATCTTTTCGTGCTTTTTGAGCACCTTGCGGTGATCCGGCATGGACATGTCAAGGTGCATTTCGTTCATCACCATTATTCGATACTCCATCCACTCCGCCCAGCACTTGCTGCAGCATGGATACTTTGCCGCCCTCTCATCCAGCGCAGCGTCAGGCTCCATCTCGGTTTTGCACTTTGTGCATTTCAAGGGCATTTGCATACCGTGCAAGGCACAGTTTTTTATCTCTTTGCCATGAGCCAGCTACGAAATTGTCCAGATTTTTCGCAGAAACGGCATGCTGTACAGTGCTGTACAATGCAACAGCTCGGACTCTGGAAGATGTTCCGGATTTCAGGCACGAATCTGCCCAGGAGGCACCTTTGAGGTAGCAAAGCTCACACCTAAACTTCCAAAAACCGAGCTGTTACTGTACAATGGCATACAGTGCTGCGGATGCCATGCAGCGCTCAAGGATTATGCAGTCAGGCAGGCAGTGTGCGAAAATCATGCCGCCTTGCATCCAGAGCGGCACAAATTTTATACTTTGATTATTTACGCACACCAGGCATGAGCTCAAAGACGCTGAAAGTCAGACCGACTCTTCCGCTGATGTACCGCTCAATAAACGAATACGGCATAATCACAGAATGCAGCGAAGGCTACGCCAAAAGACTGGGATACGCCAAAAGCGAAGCAATTGGAATGCACATGCTGGAGCATACGGCAGACGAGCACCGCGGCCTGATGCTCAAAATATTTGAAGAATGGAAGGCATCCGGCAAAGTGGACAGAGTTCAGGCGAAGCTAAAGACCAAAAGCGGTGAGATCGTAAGCGTAATGCTGAAAGCCGGCACGAAGAGCGGCGGCGAAGGAATCAAAAGCATTACCACCATGCTGGACATATCAGAAATCAAGGCGCTGCAGAACTTGGTAAAGGTGCGAAAGTACGAGAGCCTGTACGAAAACTCGCCAGATCTGTACCGGACTGTAAACTACAAGGGCATCATAATAGACTGCAACAAGGCATACCAGACAGCTCTCGGGTACAGCAGGGACGAGATAATAGGAACGGACCTAATCGAGCATACGGCAGAGAAAAGCAGGGCAGACATGGCGGCCAACATGGAACACTGGAGGGAGACCGGAAAGATCGATCATATCGACGCATGGCTTAGGCGAAAAGACGGAACTGAATTTCCAGTTACGATGACGCCGACCAACCTCTTTGACGATGACGGCATGCTTATAGGCAGAAATGTGGTAATAAACGACGCGACAAAGATGCACGACGCAGAACAGATGCTGAACGAGCGCAAAGAAATCGACAGGCTAAAGGGAGAATTTCTCTCGGCCGTAGCCCACGAGTTAAAGTCGCCAATGACCCCCATCATCGGATTTGCGCAGGCCTTGAAGAGGCAGGACATGCTAGGCGAGCTTAATGAAAAGCAGGAAAATGCGCTGAACATCATACTGGACAATGCGAACCGGCTGCGGACCATCATAATGGATCTCCTTGACGCGCACAAGCTTGAAATTGACAGAATGTCCTTTAACGCGTCAGAATTTGACTGGGATGAAATGACAGAAACGATGGCAGGACAGGTAAAGCACATGGCCAGCGAAAAAGGAATCACAATAACATGCAGAAATGCAGGCATAGGAACAGTAAAGACCGACAGGTCCAGAATAGAGCAGGTGATAACCAACTTTGTCAACAATGCCATAGACGCCGTAAAGCCGGATTCAGGCTCCATAGACATAATTACGGAAAAGGTCGGCGGCAACATAAAACTCACGGTTGCCGACAACGGCATAGGAATATCCGAGGAGGGGCAGAAAAGCCTGTTTACAAAATTTTATCGAATAGACACGAAAATGACAAGAAAGCACGGCGGAACAGGACTGGGGCTGTCAATATGCAAGGGCATAATAGACAACCTGGGCGGCAGCATCGGAGTGGAAAGCAAGCTGGGGGGGGGGAGCAAGTTTTATTTTATCATACCGAGGAGAAAAGAAAATGAAAGTTCTTGAAATAGACGACAATGACGACATCATCAAGTTTGTAGAAATGATAGTGCAAAGCATGGGACATGAGTTTACGTCGACAAACGACGGAAGAGAAGGGGCAAAGCTTATCGAAGAGAACCAGTACGATGTGGTGCTGCTTGATCTCTCAATGCCCGGATTTTCCGGCATTGATGTTCTAGACGCTCTTGCCGAGAAGAACCTGATCAGAAAGCAAAAGATAGTGCTTTTTACTGCATCAGTGCATGCCGGCTTTGACATGGAATCAATTATGAGCAGGGGCGTTCACTCATACATACCAAAGCCTGTTGACGTAGACGTGCTGATGCAGAAGATCAACGAACTGGAAGCCGAATAAGCGCAGCAGCTGCTACGTCAAGCCGGCCTTTTCCCTGTCCAGATCCCTTGTCACGTATCCGAGCTGCTTTTTGAATTCGTCGTACGGAAACGGCCGGCCGTCAGAAAGGCTTTCAGTTATTTGATCCTTGACAGTTGCGGCAAACTTGTTGATCTGTTGCGTCAAAAGAGGATTCAGTACGTCATAAGAGAGAAGTATTACGCTTTCAAGCTGTCCTACAATGTTGCGCGCCTCTTTGGATCTGTCCTGCAGGCTTTTTGCACGCTCCTCGTCGGACAGGTTTTTCATTCTTCCCTGTAGGATTTGGTTTGCTATCCCAATGCACAAAGAGAGCGAGGCAAAATGATTCTTTATGCTCTGTATGGCATATGCCTTGCGCTTGTCCCTGTCCTCCTTTTGAGACGATACGATTCGGCTGATATCTATCGCCAGCTTTTTTACCTCGCTTGCGATTTTGTTGTTCGTAACATCGTTGCGGTACGTCAGAACGTAGAACAGTACGGCAAGTGAAATAACCAGCATGATATCAATGTTAAAGGAATGCGGCGGCGAGAATATGGCGCAGTCAATATACCAAGCAAAAAGATGGCAAGTGCCGTTATCATCCAGCACCAAGTTTGATACGACAAACGCGACTGCGCCCATGCATCCAAACGCCACAGAAACCGCAAGCCAATATCTCATTGCTTGAGGAAAATTCGCAGACTGTTTTATAAATTTGGATTGAAGGCAGTTTCAGGCGCGGCGTTATGAAATGCCCATACTGCGCCCAAAAGCTCGACTATACTTCCACTCAAAAGTAATGTCATATCAAAGCGGAAATATACGCACGGATCGTCGCTTTTCGGCGACAATAGTCATGAACGGAAGTATAGGCCTGATGCTGGAACATGCGTCCGCGAAACTTTTGCCGGCTGTCCAGCATGATGAGCCGCGCGCATCCAAAAAAGCGCGGCGGCAGAACTGAGGCATCGCGTATCGCGCGCAAAATGCGCGGCCCGGCCTGCCGGATTCTGGCATCGGACAGGCGGAATTTAGGCTGCAATATTTTAAATAGTAAATGAGCCGAGCTGCAATCTGTGCAAAGGGAAGACTATCTCAAGGCAGGAGGCATTGCAGCAAAAGTCAGAGAGAGGGTCCGAAGCAAAAACTGGGTGGGCGAAACCGTATACGATATCTGCGAAGAGGTAGAAGGCGAGATACGGCGGCTCGGCGCAAAGTGCGCATTTCCAGTCAATACAAGCATAAACGAAGTGGCGGCCCATTATACCGCAGAGCCGAACGATCCGCTGACGATAAAAGAGAATGATCTGGTAAAGATCGACCTTGGCGCGCAGGTAAACGGTTACATTGCAGATACGGCAGTCACCGTAAACTACGACCCCAGGTACGACTATATGGTATCAGCTGCCGAAGGCGCGCTCAAAGCAGCCCTTGGCATAGCCAAAGACGGGCTCAAGATATCCGAGATGGGCAAAGCCATAGAGCAGTCAGTAAAGCAGAGCGGCTGCCTTCCAATATCCAATCTTAGCGGGCATTCCCTTGATCAGTATACCATACACGCCGGAAAATCCATTCCCAACATATGGTCAATGTCGTTTGACACGCTTGCCGGCTCGTCAGCATATGCCTGCGAGCCTTTTGTTACAACAAGGGACGGATCCGGATTTGTCCGAAACGGCAAGAGCAGGAACATCTATACGCTGATATCCAGAAAGAATACCAAGAACAAAGAGGCGGACGAGCTTTCAGAGTACATTTGGAAAAACTTCAACATGCTGCCCTTTGCGCTGCGCTGGATTCTGGCAGACTATAAAGAGGAAAGGGCGCGCGAACTGCTGCAGATTCTGATAAAAAAGAAGATAGTCCGCGAATACCCGGTGCTCGTCGAAGTCATGGGACAAAAGGTTGCCCAGGCCGAGCATACGTTCATACCTGGAGAGAACGGGATAACTGTCACTACGGCAGCATAAGAGATGTCCTGCGCTTTTGCGGGCATGCTGCGCAGTTTTGTCCTAAAATATCACGGAGGCTGCGGTGGGAAATGCGCAGTCACTGATCAGCGGCCTCGCCGTATATCATTTCTACGAGCATTGCGGACCCGCACGAACATTTCATCTTCTTGAAAAGATAGTCGCCCTTTGAGAACGCGGACTTTGTCTCTTTTCCGCACGATGCGCACCTTGCAACCGTGTACGGTACGACAACCTCTTTCTTTTTGAACATTACTGCGACACCCCCATCGTGTTTCCCACTCCTGCAACCAGAACGGCGCCGCCTTCAGGAGCAACTTCGGATGTCATCTCCAGGACATGATCCCTGACCGCATCAGCAGTCAGCGCTATATCCTTTGTCATCAGCGTTACTGCCTGCTTTATCGACTGCTTTACCACAATCGCGTGTATTGGAATGCCGTACTTTGTTGCAGTCTCCTCTATTCGAAACCGTTCCGTGCCTATTCCTCCAATGGCAGCTCCAAAGCCTCTTGTTATGGTGGCCGATTCCTCGCCCTCCATCTTCAGCGCCGCGTCCACCATTATTATTGCGTCAATCTTGTGCTTTGAGAGTATGGCTTCCATCGCATCGTCCAGTCTTCCTACAGTAGACAGCGGCCCTCGCGGCTTTAAAAGATGGACGGTTCTCTTGCGCAGCACAGTCTTGGACCAGACAGTCCGAAATGCAGCGTCGTTCTTTTCCAGATCCAGCATCATCCTTCCCACAACCATCGATCCTATTCCGTCTCCAATAGGCTGTCCCAGCTGGAACGCCTCTCCCGCATCCCTTAGCGCCCTGGCTTCTTCCATTATCGTAGGCAGCATCATTTGAAGCGGCAGAATCATTGGAAAGTTTTTCTGCTTTTTTGCCGTAAGGTATAGATGGTTGATGATGCGGTATATGAGCCTCAGCGTGGATGCAAGCTCAAGCAGCATATGAATCCTGGTCTGCTCCATCTCGTCCAGTTTTGGATCAAGGCTTTGAATCTGGGAGCGCGTGTGCTCCTCTTTTGATCTCACCAGATGCCGCACTTTTGGGACTATGCCGCCAGGATCCATGTTTGCCGGCATTATGCCAAAATAGTCTACAAACATCCCGATTCTCGAATTAAGATTCGGGTATTCGCCCAGGTTCTCCCTGATGTATTTTATCAGATCGTTCTTTGATTCGCGCTGAAACATCTCAAGTTTTAGAATGTGTTTTTTTATCTGATTTGCCGATATGTAGAGCTGAATCTGCTGCCCGTAAAACACAAAAAAGACTATCGGCAGTATCCATATCAGCATCATAACCGGACTAAAGCTGTCGTCAAAGGCAAAAAGCGATTCAACATCGGTAAAATTCACGGATTTTTGTGCCTGCCGCTGCCAAATTAAACGCTTCGTCTTTGCGGTCTCGCGCAGCGGAAGCTGTACAATTCTGAAGATTTAGGAGGCGGGCCGCGGCAAATGTCAAAGATTCGGCGCCGCACCGGAACGAGAGCGCATAATCTAATGGAAAGAGCCTGCCGCTGTCAGGCATCCGGCCGCGCAGGTATGAATTTTGCTGCAGAGGAATGGCAAAGCCAAAGAGGCGCGGCCTGCCGGGTTGCGCTCCAGTTCCCGCATTTTGGGCGCAAAAGCCGCGCCACGGCAAGGCTGCCCTGATGATGCCTGCCGAGCGGCCGCCTTTGGCCTGCAGCCGGATGCAGATTGAGCCGCGCCCCGCCTGTCCGAATCAGAAAAGGGGCACTGCAGGCTTGGCGCGATACAGAATTTTCAAAGTTTCTTGCTTGGTTTGATTTTTCTCCGGCTTGTTCCAGTGCGGGCTGCGGCGCTTTGGACCGGTCATCGGATCCGCGGCTTCCTGCAAGGAACGCGGCTGCCGCTCATGCAGGCATTGTTCGCAGCGGCGTGCATGAAAAATGACCAGAAAGTGCAAAGCTGTCAGATTCGCCGGCTGCGCGCGCGGTAAATGTCCAATGCGCCGGGTTGTAGGAACGGCAGGCATTGCCGGCAAAGCAGCTGCGAAAAGCGCCGATGCTGCAGCTGCGGTCATGCGTTCAGCCTCTAATCCCATGTCACAATAAATCTGCAGAATCCCAATTGACTTTAAGTGCGTGCATGCTTCTGCCTCTAGGCAGGCGGCATGCGCAGTTCGCGCTTAACGCCCGCACAATATTTTGAATGCATTCTTGACAGTCTGAAAACTGTATCTTGAAAGTTTGGCGCAGTGCCGGGTTATTTCAGGCTCATAGTAATTGTCGTTACGCTTTGAGCAGTAGCCTCTCAGAGCAGACCACACATTGAAAATATCATGCGTCTTAAGCGCATGAGATACTGCATACCGCATAGAATAATGGAATAATCCAAGCGTCATGCCATGATAATAATGGCGCGCCCAGGCCCTGAATTTGTGCTTTGAGAATCAGCCAGTGCTCCCAGCCATAATTTTCAGGATAGAGTCCGCGTGAAACTGACTGCCACCAGTTCCAGTTTACTATTCGGCCCGATCCGCTTGCAATTGTTCTGTATTCGTTAGGCATCATTCCCGACGCAATAACTGCGTTATTCTGTTCCATTCGAGCAATGATCCTGCCGGCATAATCCGGTGCAAGCACCGAATCAGCGCCAGTCACCATTGTGTGCGTTATTCCGCGGTCGTTATGCAAGAGCCGCAAGCCGCAATTAAAGGCGCGCGCAATTTCCGGCGTGCCCAGATAATTTTGGGTGTGTTTTGGCCTGTTGCAAATTTCTATCGGAAATTGTTCCAGGACATGCTGCGTGCCGTCCAGAGAGCCGTCATTGACTGCTATGAGCCTGGCAGGCTTTAGCTTCACCAAGCTCTCTATGGTTTTAGCGATGATTGCTTCCTCATTGTATGCAGGCACCACAATAGCGAGCCTGTAGGATCCGGATAGTTCTCGGGGGGGCGCGGGGGGGGGGGGGGGGGGGGGGGGGGGGG
>CAYGAM010000054.1:0-2511 GCA_964347915.1 uncultured Nitrosopumilaceae archaeon
CTATGTATTCTGCATTCACGTGCTGTTGCCGGAATTTTTTAACCATGTTTTCTGTAAATGTGCTTTTGCCAGAGTTTGGCGGCCCGCCTACGATTATGCGAATTGACAATTTGTATGCTGTAATTTACGGTTGGTTGTACTGTACTATTTCTGGATTGTACTATTTCGAAGATTAAATGCCGTGTCATTGCTGGCCATATGCAGAGGATCAAATCATGCAAACAAGCATCTATGAATAAGCTCAAACCGCCGCCCTGACTTCCAGTTCAGAGTACATTTCGCTTAGCTGATGCCTACCTTGTTCCCCAACTGCAGCTCTGGGCGCAAAAGACTGACTGCTTTGCGCATTCAGCAAGATTCATGGAGCAAGCCTGCTTCAAAGCTAAGTTCTATTATGGGAGCAGCCGAAAGCTTTCGGATGGCGCAAAGCGTAGGAATATTTTCGCACTGTGCAATTGATACGATATCAGTGGATGGCAAAGAGTTTGAGCAGATTGGCGGAGCCGCCTGCTACGGCGGACTTACTGCGCGCGAGTTCAAAATGAATGTGCGCGCAGCAACCAGGTTTGGCTCAGACTTTCCGGCAGACGAATATCTTGCAAAAAACAAGATAGCATTTGAGAATGCAGCATCAGAAAAGCCGACTACCAGATTTTCCATCAGCGTCCGAGGCTCGGAAAGGGATCTCTTTCTTGCATGCTCATGCGATCCCATACCGTATCAGAATCTCAATGCGGACGGAATAATCATATCGCCGATATTCGATGAGATTGCGCCTGACACGTTTGACAGAATAAAAAAAGACTCGGGCATGACGCTGCTGGACCCGCAGGGATTTGTAAGAAGAAAAGACGATGCGGGAAAAATATTCCTTGCAAGAACGGATGTTCAACTGGACAATGTCGACATGCTCAAGGCTGGGCGGGACGAGATGGAATGCATTGCAGGAAGCTCTGACATTCAGGCATTAAAGGCTCTGAGGGACGGCGGAGTAAGGCATGTCCTGCTGACGGACAAGGCCGACATTTCGATGCTGACAGGAGACAGGCTGTACTCGCTCCGGCTGCCGAACAAGGAGATCCATGATACGACGGGCATTGGAGATATTTTCTGCGCCGCGTTTCTTTGCACAATGCTAAAAGAGAACGACGCGATGTGGGCATTCTGCTTTGCTGCAGGAGCAGCTCAGGCAGCTCTGGACACGCATGCCGTAGGGCTGGACAAAATTCCAGGCAGGGGCCAGGTTGAGATCAACGCATCCTACTTTTATAATACGTTTGACTTTAGGCAGGTTTAGCTTTTATCCTAGTTGGATTTTTCATTCCTTGTGCAAATCGGCATCTTCGGCAAGGGAATGACCGACGCCTCTGCAAAGACCGTCAGGCGCATGCTGGGCAAGGCCGGCATTAGAACGATTCCGGCATCAAGGCACGCGGACGCCGACTGCATTCTGGTGTTGGGCGGAGATCGCGGCGTCAGAAACTATTTTCATTTCGTAACGGACTCTGATGTTCCAGTCCTTGGAATAAGCGAAGTGGAATCGGGCGGATTTTTGTCTCAAATCGATCTTCGGGAGCTGCCGTCATACCTGGGCAGGCTGACTGTGGGCGACTTTACGATAGAAAAGGTGCCCAGGGTTGCAGTCAGGATAGACGGAAAGGAGACGCATCCCATTCTAAACGAGGTGGCGACATTCTCGTCCAAGAGCGCCATGCTGATGGAGCACACTCTGCGCGTCAACGAGGAGGAAGTCTGGCACGACAGCAGCGACGGAATAATCGTATCAACACCCATCGGCTCGTCGGCGTACTCGATGTCTGCCGGAGGGCCGATGATATTTCAAGAATCGCCGGTGTTTGAGGTGATATCAGTAAACTCGCTTGACGTTACAAGGCGGCCGCTTATTGTGTCCAACTCCAGCATAATTCAGATTGATGATATTGCATCGCAGCTGCACTGCGAGGTTATTCTGGACGGGACGTACCGGCACAGCGTAAAGAAGACAGTTGAGTGCTCAAAGTTTGCGATTGACGCAAACGTCATACGGATGAAGCAGGAGCCTACTGCAATATCCGCCCTGGCCAAAAAGGTTCATCTTGCCGAAGAGCTGCTAAAGATGCCGCCCAGCTCAAAGCTGATTCTCAAGATACTAGAGTACGAGGGAGCGCTGACGCACAAGGAACTCGTCGCAGAGACGCTTCTTCCGTACCGTACTGTCCGCCATGCGCTGGACCATCTGATAAGCATGGGATATGTAAAGCGCAAAGTATCCATGCGGGACGCGCGCCAAAGAATATACGAAATATCAAAGATTGTGCCGTAATATCCTGATGTCGTGACACCCTGATATCCTGATGCCATGCCGCTGGCCTGATTTGCGTACAAGAACCGCCGGCTCCCAAGCCGGCCTGCTTGAGACGAAATGCTGTCTTACAAGACGAGGCTATACTTGCGCTCGCAACTAATGTCGCTCCAAATCTAAAATACAGGCACAGATTGTCGCTTTTCAGC
>CAYGAM010000054.1:2611-11211 GCA_964347915.1 uncultured Nitrosopumilaceae archaeon
CGCAACTAATGTCGCTCCAAATCTAAAATACAGGCACAGATTGTCGCTTTTCAGCTACAATACTTGTCATCGCTAGTATGGCAAAAGCGCAGGCGGCGCGTCCATGCTTGCGCTCACAGCCAATGCCGCTCCAAATCTAAAATACAGGCACAGATTGTCGCTTTTCAGCGACAATACTTGTAATCTCTAGTATAGAATTTTATTTTAATTAAAAAAAAGGCTAGTACAACACTAGCACTGCTTGCCTAAGACCCAAAGATTATGGGGTATATTGTATTTTAAATTTTGTGGACACCTAGTATAATGGTAGTACGCTTGCCTAAGATTCAAGAGGTCCGGGTTCAATTCCCAGGGAGTCCATGCTAATCCAAGATGAATGGGTCTCTGAGACGGCAGCTGTATGCGGCTCTGCAAGGGATCTTCTGCTGCGGCCAATGCGGTTTTAGTCATGCGTTGCACTCTGGCCGAGGTGTCCGTTGACATGCCGCCCTGCGGCAAGGCAGTGTTAAAAATGGAGGATGTGATCCGCCAGCAATGCTGCGAGGCGGGGGGGGAATTTTCATGCTTCCAGCTGCTGAGCATGTCTTTTTCGGACTGGAAGCTTGGACACTGATTTCAAGCAACACTGTCCGCAAAACGAGCGCATTTTCAGCTGCTGAGTGCGGCAGGTCGCTTCAAACTGCTGTCCAGCGACGCCTTGACAAACGCTTCTATTGACGCTTCGGGAAATCCTGGCCTGCTGCTAAACTCGGGATGAAACTGCACTCCGAAGAAGAATTTGTGATCCGGCACCTCCAGCATCTCTATCCTTCTTCCGGAATCGCTGTCCGCCGACATTATTATTCCCTTGTCCTCAAACATTCCGCGGTACTTTTGGTTTATCTCATACCTGTGCCTGTGCCGCTTTGTTATCCTGTCCGAGCCGTATATCTGAAACGCCATCGACTCTGCGGATATTCTGATATCGTTTGCTCCCAGCCTCAGCGATCCGCCCATGTCCGATACGCTCTTTTGCTCTGGAAGAAGGTCGATTATGGGATGCGCCGTATCTGGATCAATCTCGGTAGAGTTTGCGCCCTCAAGGCTTAGAATGTCCCTTCCAAGGGCCACTGCTGCCAGCTGAAATCCAAAGCATATTCCAAGGTACGGGATGTTCCTTTCCCTCGCAAAACTGGCTGCGCGTATTATGCCCTCGGAGCCGCGAACGCCGAATCCGCCTGGAACCAGTATTCCGTCGTATGCGCCAAGCGTGCCGGCATTGCCAAGCTCCTCGGAATCTATCCAGCTTATGTCGATTGAGCTTCCAATCTTAGCAGCTGCATGCTTTAGCGCCTGGTTCAAGCTTACATAGCTGTCGGCCAGGGTTACATACTTGCCTACCATGGCTATCCTCGCCTTTTTGTCCTCATGGTCCAGCATGGAATCTATGATGCCGTTCCAGGACTCCCATCCGGAAATGCCGCCGCTCTTTATGCCCAGCCTGCCGCCGATCATCTCAACAACGCCCTGATCCCGCAGCACCTGGGTTACCTGCAGGATTGACTTGACATCGTGGCATGAGATGACATGATCAGGGCTGAGATTGGTAAACATGGCTATCTTGCTTTTTGTCTTGGGCTTGAGCTCCTTTGCGCTCCGGACTGCCAAAAAGTCCGGCTGGATTCCAATTCTCCGCAGCTCCTGAACGCTGTGCTGCGTCAGCTTTGTCTTCTGCTCGCCGACCACCTCAAGCGACGGCGCCAGCGTGACATGGGCAAACACGACATTATCCTGCCCCTCGTCTATCCTCATCTGCCTTAGCGCTTCCAGAAACGGCAGGCTCTCCATGTCTCCGACCGTGCCTCCGCATTCTGTTATCAGAATGTCCAGCTTTTCATCTGCAGCTATTCCCCTGATTCGATTCTTGATCTCGTCAGTAATGTGGGGTATTATCTGCACGCACGCTCCAAGGTACTTGCCTGCCCTTTCTTCTTCGATAACCTTGGAGTATACCTGGGCAGTCGTGATGTTGTGGCTGCGCGGAATGTCCTGATTAAGAAACCGCTCATAGTTGCCAATGTCCATGTCGCATTCGCCGCCGTCCTCTGTTACAAAGACCTCGCCGTGCGCGACAGGATTCATCGTTCCGGCATCATAGTTGAGGTACGGATCAATCTTTACGCAGGACACTCTGCTGCCGGAGAGCTGGAGCAGCTTTGCAATCGAAGACGCGACGATGCCTTTTCCCAGGCCCGACATTACGCCTCCTGTAACAAAGATGTATTTTGCCTGCATATTCAAGTAACGCTCTGTGGGTTTTTATTCCTTTCATGGCTTCTGCAGGCTGCGCCTGCCTTGGGAAAATCTGCATGCCGGAACCTGCACGCATGCTGGAACAGGCGCCGCGCTATTCCGGCAGCGACTAATGCCTGCCGCATCTGCCTGCTATCTTCGGCTTATCTTAAACTCTCTTTTGGGCTGCTGAATGGACAGCAGTATCTGCTTTAGGCGCTCGTCCGTAATCTGCTCCTGTATCCTGCCCTGGGCAGCCAGTCCGAGCAGATAATTCTCAACCGTTCCTGCAAGGTCGGGCTTTACCATTCTTATGTTTGCAAGCCTTGCCCGCGCGTCCTGGTCAAGTATCTGCTTTAGCGCAGACTCTTTTTGGGCGTTGAACTCTTGCGCCTCGTCCGGTCTGTCTTTCTCGCTCAATCCCAACACTATGCATAAGCTGCAAGGTGCGGTTCCTTGACTGACATCTCTTTTAATATTTCAGTTGCAATTGCGTCAAGCTTTTTCATTCCAGCGCTTGATGCCATCCTGCCTTTTCTGCCAAACTTTTCAACATAGCCAAGCCTCTCCAGTCCGTGAATTGCGCCCCGTATTATGGCCCCGCTTGCGCTCTTGTGATGGGCCGCGCCGTACCCTGACGGTCTGCCGCCGCCGTACACCTTGCAGAGCTCGTTTACTCCGACGGGTCCGTAAAGATAGATCTTTCTTAGAATCGACGCGCATCTTGTATGCCACCAGTCTCTCTCATGCGGCGGACATGTTGCATGGGCTCCGGTCTTTACAAACGGCGCCCAGCCGGGAGCAGGAATATCCTCGCCCTTTAGTTCTTCTGCCAGCCTGCGGATCAAGATATCTGCAGGAACATCGTGCACCTTTGCCATGATACCGTCTAGTCGGACTTGGACTTATAAATTATCTTGCGGTATGTGTGGCCGCAAAAGCCGCAGGTAATGCGAACAGACTTTGTGCAGCCGCGGCCGATTCTGAATCTGGCATCAACGCCGGGCGCTATGAACATCTTGCACTGCCGGCAAAACGTCATTCTGATATGGTACGGCATTCTTATGCGATGCTTTAGGCTTATTGCCCATGCAATCCTTGCCTGCTTTTGAGCCAGCTGCGGATTTGCTCTTGCATTGGATGCTGCTATTTCGATTAGAATCTGCATTCTTTCCTTGGCAATTCTCCTGCGAGCCGGCTTCATCATGCCAAATGGCGTGCAGTCTTACAAAAATGATTGCATGCATCTTTTGCCGTAAAAATACCGCCGACTTTTTCGGACACTGAACAAAAGAACTGGGGGGGGGGGGGGGCCCCCCCCGGGGGTAAGACAAGACAAACTGCTAATTCTATGCGGTCACCGGGATTTGAACCCGGGTAACGGGCTTGGAAGGCCAGCGTACTGCCAGGCTATACTATGACCGCCTAAGAATAAAAACTCTGATTCCTACATAAAAACCGTATTTTGGAAACGCAAGATCAGCCGGACGAGCAGCCGCTGTATCCGCACTCAATGCAGATATTGCATCCTTCGGCAAAGACAAGGCGGTTCTTGCATGTGGGGCAGAGCTCGGTTTCGGGCACCTCTTCAACTATGGCCTGCTCTGATATGATATCTTCGGCAGGCTTTCGCTGGAGCGATGCGTCTATCTGGCTTCGCATGTATTCATTTTTTATGTTGCTGCTCACAAAGTCAACAAGCACTTTTGACGGCGTCACATCAAACGCCTTTTCCGCATTGTCTCCTGTCATGTGCAAAACCTGCTTGTGCCTGGAGCCGTCGCGGTACACTGTAATTCCCTTTAGTCCCATTTCATGGGCCAGCAGGTATGCCGCCTTGACGTCGTCCGGCGACGCGTCGTACGGCATGTTGATTGTCTTGGCTATTGCATTGCCGATCCAGCGCTGCCATACCGACTGGGCCATCAGGTGATCAGACCAGTGCATGTCCATTGCCGTTACGAATATTCTCTGAATCCATTCGGGAATCTCCTGCATTCCCTTGAGCGAGCCGTAATTGTCTGCAATCTTTGCCAGTATGTCATTTGTGTGGAGATTGTTCTCCTCCAAGACCTGCTTGATTATGGGATTTGTGTAAAAGAAGCGGCCTACCGTAACGCGCTTTTCAAACGCCAGCGCAAACGTGGGCTCCATGCCGTTGGAACAGCTTGCGATCATCGACAGCGTGCCGGTGGGAGCTATCGTAGTGGTCAGGACATTTCTTATTCCGTATCTTTTGATCTTTTCTATGAGGGTGCGCCAGTCGTATCTGTGCTCTTCCGGCGGTATCTCATAGTATCCTGCTACCGGAATCCTGCCTTCGGGATATTCTGACTTTGAGCACAGCGGAAACTTGCCGCGCGACCTTGCTATGGCTACGCTCTCCTCCATTGAATAGTATGTCAAAGCCTCGGCAAGCTTGCTTTGCAGTTCGTAGCCTTCTTTTGAATTGTACGGTATCCGCAGCTTGTAAAGCAGATCCGCCACTCCCATGACGCCCAGGCCTATCCTGCGCGATTCCTTTGAAGCCTTGTCTATCTCCGGTATGGGATACAGGTTGACATCGATCACATTGTCCAGAAACCTCGTAGTCTTTCTTATCATTTCCTCGTATCTCTGCCAGTCAAACTCGTACGCGCCGTCAGCTGTCCGCTTTACCATGTTTGCCAGGTTTATTGACCCAAGGTTGCATGATTCGTACGGGTACAGGCTCTGCTCGCCGCAGGGATTTGTGGCAGTGAGCGGTCCGCCCCTTGCCTTTTCGAAAACGTTGTACTTGTTTATATGATCAAAGAAGATTAGTCCGGGCTCGGCGCTCTTCCATGCAGACAGCGCGATCAAATCAATCAGGCGGTGCGCGCTGATTTCCTTTACCGAGCTTTTGTCGCGCGAAGAGCGAAGCATGTATTTGCTGTCGTCTGATCGCACCATGGCGTCCCAAAAGTCTGCCCAGACTCCGACGCTTACGTTAAAGTTTTCCAGCACGCCGGGCTCTGTCTTTTTCGTTACAAACTTTTCAATGTCCGGATGCCACACTTCCATTATTCCCATGTTGGCTCCGCGGCGCTTTCCTCCCTGCTTTACAACCTCGGTTACCGTGTTTATTATGCTCATGAACGATACCGGACCCGATGCTACGCCGGATGTGGACGCTACAATGTCTCCTTCTTGGCGCAGCTTGGAATAATTGATCCCCACTCCGCCGCCGGACTTGAATATCATGGCCGCGTCGGATGTTGTCTTCATAATGGCCTCCATGTCGTCCGCCATATCCAAGACAAAGCACGCCGAGAGCTGTCCTAGGCGGGCTCCAGCATTCATCATCGTGGGCGAGTTTGGCAGAAAGTCCTGCTTTGCCATCATGCTGTAATATTCCTCTATCCTTTCTGCATACGATTCAAACTGCTTTGTGACTATCATCTCAAGCAGTTCCTTGAAGGCGACCTTTAGGAAGCCGCTGCCTGCCATGTCAATATAGCAGTTGATTATGGCGCGCAGGTGGTACTTGTTGAGATAGTGCGAGCCTATCTTGATCTTGTAGTTGAAATTGTCCAGCTTTTTGAGGTATGCTTTGGCTTCGTCAATATCCTGGGAATGCCTGCCTTGCAGATCAAATATCTTTGAGCTGTGCATCATGTCGCCTATGGCTACCAGTATGGCGACTCGCTCAAACATCTGCTCGGGACTCTCGGT
Organism: uncultured Nitrosopumilaceae archaeon; assembly: GCA_964347915.1. Classification (GTDB taxonomy): domain Archaea; phylum Thermoproteota; class Nitrososphaeria; order Nitrososphaerales; family Nitrosopumilaceae; genus CAYGAM01. Next base: position 8,576 of record CAYGAM010000054.1, read on the forward strand.
TATCTCGTTCTTGTTGTTTCGCAAAAGGTATCTTGATGCAAGCACGCGCAGGCAGTTTGTATCAAAATGCTTTGAGACTGGACCCAGATCCTTTGAATTTAGGATCCTCATCTTCTCCTCTCTTATCATCCGCCTCTCTTGGCGGTAGATGATGTACGCTTTTGCGATCTCGCTGTGGCCCTTGTCTATCAGCGTGGCTTCAACTACATCCTGAATATCCTCAACGCGGGGGGGATACGATGTGGAGAATCCCTGCTGCGTCAGTTTTGCTATTACGTGCTCTGTCAGTTCTTCCGCCAGGCTCTGGTTGGCTGTGGATGTTGCAGACAAGGCTTTGTAGATTGCATTTGATATTTTTTCCTTGTCAAACACTGCAACGCTTCCGTCGCGTTTCTTAATGGATAGTATTGTTGTCTCTTCGGAACGGTTAGATAATGACAATAGGAAACTGTAATAGTAACTATATTTAACAATTTGCCGACTTCCAAAAACAAATTTCGGCCGGAGCATCTTAGTTTATTGCACAATTCCGGCTCGCGTGTTTTTCCGGCCGCTCGGCCTAGGCAGTTGTGCAATGGCCATCTGAGCTGAATGAAGCCGTGCTGATTTTATTGCAAAATAATAATTTACGGATAATGAATGAGAATGCCAAACAAGCATTCATTCGCGTTCAAATTTGATTTGCGTCTAGCATGCAAATCTGTGAGGCGCCACTGTATCTGTGTACTGGGCAAATGTCACGGACCTGGGCATATGCATCTGCACTCTTGCAGCATCCTGCCGCTATGCCGTACTGTGATGCAGGGTAGTCGCGTATGCGCTCGCACGGTTCATCGCATCTGACATGGAGCATCTGCGCGCATGCGCGCTGCCGCTAATCTGTACATTTTGCGCTTTGGCATCCTGCCGCTATGCATTTCTGGTGAAATGAACAGGACGCTTTCTACAGTCAGCGCGCTTTTGGCAGGAACCTGCAGCATTTCAGACGAAGCGCGCCGCTCTTTGGCCTTCTGACAGCATTCAATTGGCCGCGCCTTAAGCGCGCCTGCAAATTAACTCTAAATACAAGCCTAATGTATTTTCAGCATGCAGGCATACATAATGCTAAAGTGCATACCGGGACAGGAAAAGGACGTAATCATGCATTTGAAAGCCGAGCCTGAAGTAGTTGAGATCAATGGGATTTGGGGCAAATACGATGTGCTCTTGAAAGCATCGTCAATAGAAATTGACGGCATAGAGACTCTCCTTGAAAAAATTCGCAAAATGACTGATGTGCTGGCATCTGATACGATGCATGTCATGTATGGACAAGGCGGCACGATAGATTCGTCCTGATTTGCCGCCGTCCTGGCATTCGCGTTATCTGCCTGGCGCGGCATGCTGTCGGCAGCTGCTTGCCGTTTTGGTTCCGCGCTGCATTTAGGACAATGCCGGCTTGGATGTTCTGCAGCTGGACATTTTATGCAGTTGATGCGGGATTGATTTCAGATGCGGCTGATTCCAGGCATGATTTGATTTTCGTACAGTTGGTTTAGAATGCGGCCTGCGTTCAGAATAATTAATTTCCCACGCAATTAGTTTCCGGCACGGCAAATCTGCGGCATCGCAAAATTCCGGCATGAAACCATCAGGATGCGGCATGCTTCTCATGCAATTAATTCCAGGCATAATGCAGCCTTGCTGCAATAATTTCTGAATTATTTTCATCCGGTCTACAGGAAATTTTTTCAGAATAATTATCGCCGCTCAACGCTGAATGTGCCGCCGGCGCCCGCTCTGTATATCGTGTCCGGCACTCTTTGAAATATGCCAAACTCCATTATTCCAGGCACGGACAGCATGCTGCGCCGCAGCTGCATCGGCTCCTCTATTACTCCAAAATCGCAGTCCAGGATTATGTTTCCATTTTCCGTAATGAACGGGTAGCCTTTGCCTATGGTTCTAATATTCGGCACTCCGCCCAGGCCGCGTATTTTTTTGGACGCGGCAAGCCTGGCCATAGGGTGAACTTCTGCCGGAACCGGAATGTCGAATTTTTCTACAAACTTTGACTCGTCTGCCATGATTACGGCCCTCTCGGACATGCTCATTATGATATTCTCCAGCAGTAGCGCGCCTCCACCGCCCTTTATTACCAGCCTGTCCGCATTTAGCTGATCCGCTCCGTCAAATACTGCATCAATGTGATCCGTCTGATCTGCAGGCATGGTATCAATGCCGTTTCGCTCTGCTGCCATCTTTATCTGAAGCGAAGTTGGAACGCATTTTACATTGAGCTTGCCTGACTTTGTCAGCTCAGCCAGCGATAATACAAACGCCGTAGCCGCCCTGCCGCTGCCCAGGCCTATGGTCTGACCGTCTCTGACTATTGCCAGCGCCTCGCCCGCCATGGCCGATACGGCCTCATCAAAGGACATCTATTCTGCCTCGATCTTTTTTAGTTCGGCCAGCTTGGCTGAAATCTCGCGCACTACCTCTTCCAGCTTGTCGTCTTCGGGGATTCCTGCATCAGGATCGCTTGATGTATCTGGAACTGCTGCCGGATTGGGCAAAGGACCTTCTGTTCTTTGCCTGTTCTTGAATTTTTCTGATGTTCCGCCGGACGGTTTTCGCGAAACTTCATCGGCAGCCTG
>CAYGAM010000054.1:11311-14752 GCA_964347915.1 uncultured Nitrosopumilaceae archaeon
CTGCCTGGTCTTTTTTGGCGCTTTTGCATCAGGTGCTTTTTTGATCTTGGACTGGCTGTTTTGCGCGGCAGGCGCGTCTCTTGCCAATTTGCCGCCAGCCTTTGCTAATTCTGTTTTTGGCGGACTGCTCTGGCCAGCCTTTGGCTTTATTCCATCTGGATGCTTTTTGCGCTGCGCATGCTGAATGTCTTGCGCCTCTGCTCTTGGCTGGATGACTGCATCAGCCTCCGGCCTTTGCTGAATGACTGCACCTGCATTCTGCATCATTTCCTGCGCAGCCGGCCTTGAGATATCATCCAGCCTTTTGCTCATGCTTGATATGCTCTGATTCATGCGCTCTAGCAGGCTGTGAAGCCTTGGATCTGCATATCCGGATTCGCCGCCCTCAATCCTGCTTGTTATGCTTTCCAGCTGTTCCTGATACCTTGACAGAAGAATGCTACGCTTGCTCTGCGGAAGCCCGCTGCTGTGCACGCGCTCAATAGTCTTTGTAAGGATATCGCGCTCTATTGCAAGTTCGCCAGTACCGGATTCGCGCCTTGGAATCTTTTTTATCGCGGCGGCGACAGCAAGCCCAGCAAGCGAACTTAGGACAAGCTCAAGCAATTACGTATACCACTTGATCCAAGAGTATTTGCGTATCTTGGCATCGGGAAAGCCGCAACTGGCGCACCGCTGATGCCGCTTGTGAAATGAATTTTTGCCGCATCGCCTGCACCGAATATGCACCTTTTTTTTGGTAAAACCGCCCATCGAAGTTGTGCCTTTTACCATTAAGAATCACTCCTACGCAGGGGGCGGAGAAATTATTACCACATTGTCTCCGCGCACAACTATGGTGCCAAGACTCTTGGCTTCTCCTTCAGAAGAAATCTCTTCAGATCGTTCCAGCAGCAGATTCATGTGCTGGTCAAAGCCTAAGAGGTTGCCTCTGATGGTCTTTCCGCCCTTGAGCTTGATGAGGACAACCTTGTCAATGCTCTCGTCCAATACTTTTACAGCCATATCTACCGACATCTGCTTCGCCTACAACATGCTCTCTGCTTGCTATTATATTAAAATATCATTTTTCAGCATCTGCGAGGTAATCCATGCACCAGTCGCGGATTCTAGAGACCGTCTGCGACAGAATCTTTCTTCCCTGAGCAGCTGTCGCTTTTGTAGGATCGCCCCAGACTCCATTGCCGGTCGCCTTTAGAAACGACTTTGATGCCAGCCTTGATATCCGCTTTATCTCGGCTTTTGACAGGCCGTCTGTAATCAGGCCCTTTGACGCTTTTTTCATGTCTACTCTTTCAGACAGGGCAAGCATGAGCGATGTCTCTGCCTCTCCTGCATGATCAAACGGAATATCCATAAAATGCCAGTAAGAGAGCACCGCTACGCTGATCCCCGTGTGCTCTGTTTTTTCCACCATGCTGGAGAGCGCCTTTTGGTTTCCGTGGTGCCCGTTTAGCACAAATACAGTCCGTATCCCGCTCTGGGCAAGGGATTCTATGATATCATGCAGTACGGCCCGCAATGTGCCTGGCCGCACGCTTAGGTGAAAGAGCGGCGCATGCTCGTACGACACGCCGTATCGCACCGTCGGCAGCAAAAGAAATCCTGTCCTTTTGCAGAGCCTTTCTGCCACCTTTGACACAATATCAGAGTCTGTAGAGACTGGGAGATGCGGACCGTGCTGCTCGATTGATCCTACAGGAAGCACGGCTGTATTCTTTTTTGACGCCCGAAGCGCGGGATCCGAATGCTCTTCCAGCTTCATCTCTTTCTTGCCGGCTTTGCGTGAACTTTGCGCCAGCGAACCTCAAGCCTGCCGGCCAGATGCATCTTTACTGCGCGCAGAATTGTCCTGGCTTCAAGCGCCTGCCCCCTTTTCTTTATCTCCTCCAGCGAGTATGCCGGGTCAACCTTGAATGCGTCCTGAAATATGATGGGGCCCTGATCCAGGCTTTCGGTAACATAATGCGATGTCACTCCTATTATCTTCGTGCCGCGCTCAAATGCCTGGGAATATGCATACGCTCCAGGAAACGCCGGCAGCAGCGACGGGTGAATGTTGATTATTCTGTTTGGGTATCGCCAGACAAAGTTCGGCGTGAGAATTCTCATGTATCGTGCAAGTACGATCAGTCCTATTTTGTACTCTTTGCATGTCCTTAGCAGCTCTTCTTCCGCCGCTCCCTGGCGCCTCTCGCTTATGAGGACGAACGGAATGCCTGCCTTTTCTACTGCACTTCTCAGCGTGTCTTCTGTTCCCACCACTACGGCAATTTTGCCGGTGAGTTTTTCCCGCTCCTCAAGCAGGGCGGCAAGGCAGCTTGGCTCTTTTGTGACAAAAACTGCGATGTTTGCCTTGGATGTTGCCGTGTACATGCTGACATCCATCTTTTCCTGCCTGCCAAGATCCTGTATTTTTTCGTCCAGCTCCTGTATGTTTGCGCCTACATCAAACGATACTTGGAGATGCATTCCAAAGAGCCCTTCTATGACATTCTGGCTTATTGATTCGATGTTTCCGCCGTTCCTGAACACAAAGCCGGTAAACGCTGCAACTATGCCCTCTCTGTCCCTGCCTATTACAGTAATCTCTGCAAACTGCTTCACGATGCGCTGTCGCATTTTCCGCTTTAATATTGCTATGTCTGAAATGCGTTCGGACTTGTGCTGAACATGCAGCGATGCGATTCTAGACTGCGCAAGAGTGCGCGTCCTTGGGAGTTTGACAGTTTTGCGGCAGGCAGCATGCCGCCTATGAGGCATCGCGCGGCGCACCGTCTCTTGCCGATATCATGACAATGGTGCTTTTTGTCATCAGGACAATATCATCTGCCGGCGTCGTGCCTGCAACCTCAAATGCCAGCCTTCCGCCAAAATAGGGCACCATCACATGGTTGCCCTTGATTAGCGGACTGCCCTCCAACTCGTCCGCGATATGTTTTCCGTCTATTGGGGGTATTGATTCTACCGGTACTAAGATCGCCTTTTCTGCCTGGGCGGCCATTATCTTTCGAATTGCAGCCGCATCTCCGATTTCAATTCCGGCGTTGTGTCTGATCAGCCCGTCTATTCTGATAATTTTCTTGCCCTCGTCTGGCGGGAATAGCGGACTGCATTTTGCGGCAGTTTGCTTCCTGCCCTTTATCTCAATGATATCTCCGGTTTCAGCTGCAATGATATCTCTGGAATCCTGATCTATTCGGACAATGCCGCGTCCGGCATCCTCGGCATATTCCTCTTGTACTTTTAGATGAAGACTGTCTTTGCTCATGCATGATTCTTCGACTGCATGCGTTTATGCTTTGCTGGAATGATGAGATGCGGGAGGCGGGATTCGAACCCGCGAACCCCTAAGAGACAGGGTCCTAAACCCTGCGCCTTTGACCTGGCTTGGCAACTCCCGCAGTCTTGCTTGCAGAATGACAAATTTATCTTGTTGCG
>CAYGAM010000055.1:0-3657 GCA_964347915.1 uncultured Nitrosopumilaceae archaeon
CGGCAAAAAAAGAAAAAGGGGTTTTAGCCCGGCTGCACGCGGGCGTAGAATGCGTCTGTCAGCAGCACGTCGTCGCCTGAATTGTACCGAAGCGTGATTGTCATCCTGTCTGAGATGCTTACCTCGCGCTGAATGTCGGCGCCGCAGGAACTGTCCGCGCATTCGATTTCTATAACAAACGCGTTTGAGCGGCCGCCTTCCAGAGTCGATTCCGTAATCGTACTGTTGGCGCCCTGCACTGAAAAGCCCCGCGCAGCCTCGCGCGGCATGCCGTTTCCGCAGGCGCCTCCGTCAAGGCAGTAGTCTCCGGTTCCTGTTCCGTCCAGCGTTATGACACCGTCATCGCTCTGCTTTATCGTTATACCGCTGACTGATATCTCGTCTATGAATACGCTGGTTATCGATGTTTGTCCCGTATTCTTTAGTACGGCGGTTATTCGCAGTTCGTCGTCGTCCCGGATGGCGTTGAGGTTGCGCAGCTCAATAGAACTTGTCGTCATGAACGGTTCCACCTGGGACTGAAAGGCATAGTACAGCGTGCCTCCGGCAGTAACAGTTGCGCCGATTGTAATCAGCGTGCCGGCAATTGCGGACAATGCCGCCAATTGCTTTCTGTGGTTGTGCATTTGCAGCCAAGAACAGATTTGATTTAAGGCGTAGCAGGCCGGGCTGGAGCGGCGCGCGTTGTTCCTGCAATGCGAGCGCCTGGGAGGCGCGGCGAATGACAGGCTTGCCTTCAAACACTCCGCAATGTTCTTGTATAAGCCTGCAGAGGATTGCATGCTGTCATGATCAAATTCCGGCGAAGCGGCGCTTGACTTTGTGTGCGGGCCTGAAACAGCATGCAAGACGGCCAAGATTCGCGGCAAAAGCTGCATCGGAATATGCGCATCAAATGAATGCGTCAGGACTGCAAACGCGCAGAATCTGCCGATGATTTTGCGTGCTGGGGGCAGATATCCGAACCTAAAAAGATGCCAAGGAGATTCCTAACGCCTGATTGACCGGCTAGACCATGTCCTGCCGGCAGCATGCGGTGCCATTTTTTCTGTTTTTAAATTTTTGACTGCAGTCTGCTGATCTGTCCCAAGAAAAATCGCTTGCCGTCAGCGCTTCAATTTACCGCGCACTGCTGCCATAAGCGCAGGCTCGCGACAGCTGGCAGGCAGAAAATTTCATGACAATTTGTGACAAATTGACAGAACCCTTGGCAGGCTTTGTAAAACTTTGGGATATGGGATCTGCCGGCCTGCTGCATGATGCTTTGAGTTTTATTTCGTCCGGTTTTTTCTGGGCTTGTTCCAATACGGGCTTTTGCATTTTGGACAAATCAGCGGCTCTGCATTGTCCTTTAATGATCTGGGGGGCCATTCATGTCCGCATCTTTCGCATCGGTATCCTTTGATCTGGATTATTGCCATGATGTGATTTATACACAGTTTTTTATAAGTATTATTTATGATGCGAGGTTATATTATAATAAAACTATACTTTATACATGGATACAATGATAGAAAAAGGAGTCAGAGACGGTGGTTGTGTTCCGTCAATGACGAGGCTGTTGCGATCTGAGTATCTGCACATTTTTCTCTATTTTAATTGTGATGTGGAACGGCTTTCCGGACTATGCCGGGAACGGCTTTGTGCCAGACTGCCTCTGATAAGATGCGCGCGCAGGCAGGCTGATTTTAGGCATAATGCAGGCCTGGGAGTCCGCGCAGGTTCTGCAGCGCATGCCGCCGGCTGCGGGCGCGGCCGGCAAAAAACAGCCGCCTGTGCGCATACTGCTGCCTTGATGCGGCATTATTTTTAGCCTGAAGCATGGCAAATTCGGCATCATTGACCGGTCCGTCGTCAGCCAATGCGTATTTTGCAGATCTGAAGGGAATTTGAAGCGGCGCCTGCAGGTCAAAGCGAGGCAGTTCTGAATATTTTCTGCTGCACGCGCATCTGCTATTGTCCCATGCATCTCCTTTCTCTGAGCCGCACATTTTTTGATATCCGCTCCGGCATTGAAACTTGGCTGCTGTTCCGTCCTGCCGCCGGCGCGCATGCTTTTCAGCGTCCTTGAGTAGCGCTTTTATGATCTGTCATGCGGCACGTATTATGGACAAAGCAGGCTTTGCGGAGCAATTGACGAAGATTGTACGCGATCTTGACAAACTAAGCGACTCTGGATACGGCGCCCGCATCAAACTTGAGTACCTGGCAGCAATAAGCGACGCGACGCGCGCCTTGTCCGCCGTCATCGCAAAAATTAGAAAAGAATCAGGGTGACTGCAGCCGCCGCCGAAAAACAGCGCTTTGATCTGGCATTTCTGATTTAGCGCAAATCTTTAGCCAATAGCGCGAGTCTGCATTCAAGAGCGCCATGCGCGCGCCCTTTCATTCCCGAGCCCTGCTAAAACAAAGCAGGCTTCGCTGTCCGAAAGCAGCTGCCTGACGCGCAGTTTGGGGCATCCTGCCCGCGGCGCATCGGCAGTCGTCCGGCTTTAAATCAAATGCCAGTTTGACGCGCAATGCTTGAAAAACGCAAAGAAGAGTCTGACTCGATGCAAAAATACACCAGCATGCTGATTGGGGCCGTACTGGGAGCCTTGATACTTTTTTTGGCGCCCGTTATTGTGGGCTATGTTACCGGAGTAGACAATGTTATGGCTCCGCCGGAGGACGCCAACTTGCCGGACGAGATAACCGAAAAGATCGCATCCCTGTTCAGCGTGGTTTTGTGGATTGCCCAGATTGCAATTGTATTTGCAATAATGCTTGCAGTGATAATGCTAAAGATCCAAGTCAGCAGCGCATATCCTGCCAGCGGTCCGGCAGGAAGCGGCAATGAGGAGCAGGACCGCTGATTTTTTTATTGCAGGAATGATTCCGCTGATTTTGCTGGCGGCCCTGCAGATTCCGGATTTCCTTGCAGTGCAGCTTTTGGCCGCGTCCGCTGCGGCATACGGATTTACCGTACTGCTTGATGTGCGCAGTACAATATCCTTTGGAAGAGCAGCGGTCGGCCGCTTTGAGAGGGCGGTAATATTTCGCCTTGCAACGCGCAGGTTTGGATTTGCAGCTGCCATTCTCATGCAGATAATGCTTGAGATGGTGCTTGCACTGGTAGTCGTGCCGCAGTCCGTTCTGGGCTGGAGCATTCAGTCAGCATGCGGCTCGCTGTCTGCATTTGCAATGCTGCATCTGGCAGGCTGGCGTTCAAACTCGCCGAGACGGGCATTATGACCTGAACGAGCCCAGGATTGCATGCCGCCCCGGACTTGATGCTTTACTGGCATCGCCGTGCAAATTCCTAGACATTGCACCGCTTTTTTCACAGGAGAAATTACAATAAGAGTACTTTGGCCAAAGTACTCTTATTGTAACAAGAGCATGCCGTGCGCGCAGGGCGGCAAAAGCGCAGCGCATGATGCATGACGCGGGTGCAGCCAGGCGAAATCTGCTCCGGATTGGGTGCTGCGGAGCAGGGACCCAGGCAAAAGCAATTTCGTCTGCGCCCCTCGCCAAGCAATGCTGCACTGGCATGAATCTTTTGCGATGCCTTGGGCGAGCAGCCATAATCGTGCAGAATCGATCTTGCGCGTTCCAGAGCGCATTTGCAGCCAGGATTCTGGTAGATTTTCCGCCTGGTCTTGCGGGGAATTGCCG
>CAYGAM010000055.1:3757-14240 GCA_964347915.1 uncultured Nitrosopumilaceae archaeon
CATTTGCAGCCAGGATTCTGGTAGATTTTCCGCCTGGTCTTGCGGGGAATTGCCGGCTCTGTTATGCTTCACCTGCATGCATGGCGCGATCTTCGCTGAAGATGCGGCCGCCTGGGATTGCCGGCCGCACCGGAAACTGCATCCATGGAATCAGGACTGCTCTTGGGTGGATATTCCCGTACCAAACATCCTGATCTGCTCCGCGCTTGGCCTGACATGCAGCTTGATTCTGTACGAGTCTGCGCGCAGCATTGCGCTTCCGACATCAAGCTGCTGTATCGACTTTGTCTCTGCGTCTGAAAGGTTCAGCGCCTTTTGCAGTATTCCTGCCGGACGCGGCTTTAGCTTGTGAAGTATTATTGTCGCAGAATTGTCTATCATCGCCCTTCCGTACTCGCTCAAGAGAAGGTCTTCGGGTTCCTGCGTCAGAAAGATCAGATGCACATTTTCCTTGCGGCCAGACTTTGCTATATCGCGCAGTATTGCGGCGCTAGCATCCATTGAGAGAAGAAACCACCCTTCGTCTATCAGGAACAGTTTTGGGACGTACGGCGCAGCATCGCGCATCTCGCGCCATGTCTTTTGCATCGCCATTGATATCAGCATCGCGTTGGATTTGCTCTTTTCGGCCTTTCTCATAGAGTATATGACGCGGTCGTGCCCAGGGCCGCTGCCGCGGAACATTCTTGACAGCCCGCCCTGATGAAACTGCATCAGGTATGCTGATGCGCGGATGCAATCCCGCTTGTGCAGTCCGGTCTCGTCGGACAACTTTCGTATTATGTCCTCAACTGATTCGCACCCTTCTGACCTTGACAGCAAAAGCGAGCGAAGATCCGCAGGCATTCCGACAGTCTCGCAGAGCATGCTGACTGCCTGATCAGAGTGCTCCATCAGCCGAAACGGATCCATTCCAAGCTCGTCTCGCGCCCCAAGGTCGACGAGCTCGGCGCCGAGCCTTGATGCAAGATGCGCATACTCGCCGTGCGGGTCGATTATGCAGATCATGGCGCGCTGCCCCTTGCCGTATCTTTTTTGGAGCATCTTCAAAAAGCCGTCAAGGTATGTCTTGACAGTAGTCGACTTGCCTGAACCGGACTCGCCTATTACTGCAACATTGAGGTTCAGCCTCTTTTGATAATCGTATATGACCGGAGCACCAGTAATGCCGTTGACGCCCAGATACACGCCAGCTCCGTCGGATTCTATCAGATCTGACGACTCGAAAGGGTAAAAGACAGAGCATGAGCCCAAATCAAAGAGAAATTCATGCCCCCAGCCGCCGAGCGCGCGCCTCTGCCGCCCTGACACTGCGCGGCACCTAAGAAAGCGCCATCCCGCAATCCGCTCAAATTTGGCGCACCGCTCGCTCAGTTCAGGCACGCTTGAGGCGGCGACTATTGCGGATATGGTGCACGAGTACATCATGGATTCCTGCTTTTGCATAAGATCGTTGACGTACCTTGCCCTGGCAGCTTCTTCCAAGAACCGCTTTGCCCCGCGCATCTCCAGAGTGTTTGCATGAGAGAGCAGCATTCTTCTGGCAGCTCCCTGCCTTACCGGACTTATGGATATCTGGACGGCGCCGCAGATATCGTACAGCAGGTTTATCCATGCGGCATGCACCGTGCGGGGCATGTCGTACAGCGAATAGACGCGCAGGCATCTGCCGTCGGCAGCCTCCAGATGGCGGAATCTTTCCCTCCTTATCTCAAACCCAAACGGACGGTCCAGCCTGGATATCTGAAATCCTGCCTGGGCAAGAGCGGCTCCCGCATCCTGCTCGGACGTAAAGTAGATCTGCTTTTCCATGTACTGTTTTTCGCCTATTTCGGTCTCGCGCCCTATGATTGCAATATCCAGCCTACGCTTTAGCGTGCAGAGCACGGATGCAAGGGCGCGCAGCTTTTGATCTTTTTCATCATCGGACAGCGTGTCGTAGTTTGAAGGGGCTATTCTGTAGGTTATCTGCATTCCGGGCACCTGCGCCAAATCCCGTTGCCTTAAAAGCCGTGCGCGCCTTGCAAGGAGTTGGACGGGCATGGAATCGAGTCGCTCTCTGTCGACTCAAAAAATCTGGACATACTGGAGCAGTATTCCGTCTCCGACGCCCGCATCTGCATTACGTCGGACGGCCGATACCTTGTGCAGGAGCCTGCAATAACGGACGAAGGGGCGGAGCTGTACCGCATCATCATAGACAAGATAAATCTGGGCGTTGGAATGGATGCCGGCGCAGACATCAGCTCCGAGATTCTGGCCAAGAACCTGGAAGACTCGTTCTGGGATGTGGCAGAGCGCATAAAGCGCGCAGGAGACGCCCAGAGGCTCTTTCCGCACCTCCGATACTACATCAGAAGGGATCTGGTCGGATGCGGCATACTTGATCCAATGCTCAAGGACTGCAATATTGAGGACATTTTGTGCCCGGCTCCGGGAAGAAAAATCAGGGTCGTTCACAGGAAATACTCCGGACGCTTCAACACGCTGCAAAGCAACGTTGAGTTTTCCAGCAGTCTGGAGATGGAGCGGCTCATACAGAGAATATACGGACGGACTGGAACGGAGCCGACAGAGTCCCGTCCGATGTCTGTTACGTACATGCAGGACGGCTCTCGAATATCGTCCACGTTTGGAAGGCAGATATCAAGGCACGGTCCGGCCATTGCGGTAAGAAAGTTTTCGCCGCACCCGCTTACCATAACGCACATGCTTGAGTCTGGAACGCTGACTGCCGAGATGGCGGCTTATTTGTGGACGCTGCTTGACGCCAGGGCAGTGGGGCTGGTCCTGGGCGTTACGGGATCCGGCAAGACAACCCTTCTGGCGGCGCTGCTGTCCATGCTGCATCCGAGATGGCGCATACTGACCATGGAAGACACGCTGGAGCTGCAGGTGCCGCACGAAGACTGGGTGCGGCTGAATACAAGAAGAAGCTACGGCATGCTTGGCGACCGGTTTGATGTTACGATGCGCGATCTTATCGACATATCGCTTACGCAGAGGCCCGACTGCGCCATCGTGGGAGAGATACGGCTGAGAGACATGGACGCGCTCTTTCAGTCGGTTGGAACCGGGCACGGCGGCCTTACCAGCTTTCACGCATCAAGCCCGGATGGGGCGCTGGCGCGAATGCGCGGAGGAGGAATAGGAGACGGCGAGCTTGCGCTGCTGTGGTTTGCGGTGCATACGGCAAGAATCAGGCAGCGCGGACAGAGCCGGCGCAAAATAACGATGATATCAGAAATAGTCCATGACAAGGACGGGCGGGTGGCGCCGTCGTGCATGTACAGGTATGACATCTTTGGCAATCAGTTTGTACGCGAGATGCCGATAAGAGATTCTCTGCGGTACATGGAGGCGTGCGGCATATGCGGCATAAGCGACTGCGAGCGCGACATGCAGCTGCGGACAAGCCTGCTGCAGCAGTGCGTAGATTCCCGCGCGTATGATATTCCAGACATATTCAGAATACTTGGACAGTATCATGAAGAAAGCGGCATTGTGCAGGCTTGACTGCGCCGTCCTGGGATTTGGCGGCTGCGTGCAAAGAGATCAATCCGTGCAGGCGGCAGGCATATGAAGGATCCGCGCCTGGGTTTTATTCGCTTGCTGCGTGATTATTTTTCGTACTAACTGCTGAGCGGTGAGTTTTGGATTATGGTCTTTTGCCTGTTTTTGTACATTGCGCCAATTCCTGCTCTGGAAGCCGGAGCGCTGCCGCCAGTCTCATATGCGGACTGGCAAAGTTGTACTGCCGCTTGGCCTCTGCATTGGCCGGAGGATCGGGTTTTCTGGATGCGCAAAAGATCTTCTTTCTGCCGTTTCTCAAAAATTAATGTAGAACAAAAAAGAAGTGGCGTGTGCGGGATTTGAATCCGCGATGTCTGCTGGGACATTCGGCTCCTCAAGCCGGCACCTTGCCAAGCTAGGTAAATTCACCTGTGTTATTTTATACGTACGTATGACTTTTATAGACAACTGCAGAATACGGAATGTTGACGCGATGGAAAAAGGACGAAACCGAGTTTACAGTAAAACTCTCATTTGACGGAAGAAACAGCATCTCATGCAGGATACCAAAGCCCGTACTTGAAATGCTCGGAAACCCCGAATCGATCACATTCAGGATCAAGGACAGCAAAATTACTGTGGGTTGATTTGCGTGCATTGCACGGGTGATAATCGCGCAAGTTGACAGAATCCGCACCGGCATGTCCTTGATTTGGCAGCTTTTTTAGAACAATGCATCGCAGAATTTGAGGCGCTTACGCATGCGTCAAAGAATGCCGCTCTGGTTCTGCGCATGAAGAAAAACGCGGCAATTCTTGCGCGCTGGACATGCGCCTTGAATGCTCCGAGCAGCTGCCTGCTATGGACCAAGACACCTCTTCCCGTCAAAGTGGATCATGTGATCTGGAGAGTCCGCAACCCGCACCTCAGTTTCCCATGCTATGTCGGCAGCGTACTTTCTCATGGCTTGCCTGTCCTCAAAAGCCGTGACGTATACGAGTCCGGCCTTTGCGCCTGAGAATATTTGACAAAGCTCTTCTCTTCTCTTTGCGTCTACCGGCCCGTGACTTGTGACTGCCTCGATCAGAAAAATCCATTTTCGCTTAGAGTCGTATATTATCACGTCCGGCATCTTGCCGTGGGCATCAATGAATATGCCGAGCCTTTCCAGACCGGCCATGTCAAAATATGCAAACTTTCTTGTAGTATCTCCAACGTAAAACATCCTTGAGCCGCGGACAAATCGACCCACAAACTCCTCGCATATCTTCGCCACAAGCCTACTGTGCCGTCCTGAAGACATGCGTATTGCATTTCCTGATGACGGCAGTCTCAATGGTATCGTCCTCATTCTGCGCAGGCTGTCATACTTCTGCTGGAGCGACGGGCGCATGTCTGTGTATTTCCTGAGGAGCTTTTCCCACTGGGCAGTGCCGTATCTTTGAAGCAGCCTTAGTGCATCCGGGCTTATCTGGTATACCGTCTTGCTGCTGTTTACCGGCAGGTCGGGCATGCCAGGATTTGCTACTATCAATGCGGCCTGTAGAAACTGATGTACTGTATGCCTCCTTACAGTCTCGCGGGAGTTTGGGGCGTACGACTTTCCGTATTTTTCCTTAAAGAAATGCATCATGGGAGTTATTCCCAGCATCGGGTTCCGAGCGCTTTTCCATGCGTCATCGGGCCCAATGTCCAACAGTGCAAGCATAGTCAGCGCAGATCTCAAATTCTGTTGCTGTCTTGGAAAGCCTAGCTGCCTTAGGATATCCTGCGCCTCCTGAGTCCTTTCAGTCATCTGTCTGCCTGCTGATTGAACACAATTCCTTCCACCGCGTTGTCTATCTCCTTTTGTCCCCAACCACTCCTGACGGCCGATCCCAGCCTTCTTAGGCGCGCCAGCGTGGGATATTTGATGTACCGCAGGTCGGAGGCGTTGACCTGCGTGCTTCCGTTGAACTGCCTAAAGTACTCGTCGACCGTGGTGGAATTCAGAAATGCCCAGAGTCCGACCGCCACTGAGGCGGGCATTCCGCCGCCGCCTGCATGGAAATAGTTGACGCGGTTCTCAAAGCCGCCGCGGCCGCCGCGGGAGTGTCCATCTCTTACCCATACAGATGCTACAATTCTCTTCCGTTCCTCCGTTGTAGTAAAGCGCTTTACTAGCACATAGTTTCCGTCCTCTACAAGGATTCCTCTAGATTCTGCATCGTCAATGATGAAATTGTGATGCTTTCTGTCGTGTATGGGAAAGCGCACCGTGCCGTCGGATATGTTAAACGGCCTCACCAGCGGGACCGTACTGTCCGTAGCATGAAACTTCAAGTGATCCCTGATTCGAAAGTCCATCACTTTGCCGGTGGATACCTCTATGCCGAGATCTTCCAGCGTGCACAGGAGACTGTCCATTTTTTCTGATGTCCGCACGGCTGGCTCGTCCGGCGCAATGTGAATGAAATTGCATCTGCCGTCACGCGGAATCACCTCAGATCTTCTGGCGCGCCTTTTGATTATGTCCGAATCCTCTGGTCCCATGCTTGAGGATATCACTATCGTACCGTTAGCGACAGTATGGACTTTTTTCGCGCAAAGTATCACATTCTCCTGCAACACGCCATCGTGCTGGAATGACGCCGTCCTCGACTGAAAGAGATGGATTCGCTGAACAGACATTGACTCCAGGAAGCGCTTCCTAAATCGGTGAAAATACGATCCATTGCAGAAGCTTCTTGGCGATATGAATGCCATCTGCCCGCCCATTTCCAGCATGCCGCATGATATTGAGATGAACGCAGCATACATGTTGGTAGTCTCAAGATTGACGGCGCGAAGCTTTGAATATGCCTCAGACGATGTGTTGATTTTTTTGTACGGCGGATTTGCTATCACATGCGTAAAGCCGGCCGGCGCCATCCTGCCGTCTGCATAATCTCCAATAAAGTCGCCCTTGATGAGCCGGCCGTCAAACCTGATTCCTCTGCTGTCGCACAGCCTTCCGGCGCGGTCAAGCGTGTCCTCTATGATGTCAGAGAGAGTTCTGTCTATCTCATATGCAGTGACTGATATTCTCTCCGGAGGATCCTGCACGGCGCACGCTCTTTCTACGCATGCTGCAAAAAGAGCCCCCGCACCGGCTCCTGGATCAAGTACGCGCATCTCTTTTTGATCGTACTTCATCATTGATGCCATCATCCGTGCTAGAGGAGCGCTTGAAAAATACTGTTCCAGGACCTCCTTTTGCCTCAGTCTCCGTCCCGCCTTGTCCCTTGCAGAATCTGCAAAGCCAGCAACATTGGTGTCATGCGCTGCGGTCATTTCCAATCTCCCCAAGAGACTTCTTTTTCGTGTTTGCGCCCTTGATTTTTGCTGGGATTGTCCGCATGTTTGTGCCTGATGCGCTGCGGCTTGCCAGGAGCGGCTGCACAGATTCAAGCCTCAGAGGCTCTTTGCCAAAGCCAAATACCTTCCGCATCTTTTCATGGTATGATGCGCGCAGAATCTTGCCTTCAAAATACGCGTACGGCCGTCCAGGCATCCTTGCATTGGCATGTGCAATTCTCTGTGCCGCGATGCCGATTCCGTATTTTTTTCTTATGACTTTGTATTCACTCTGTACCGGATCATGGCTTTTTTGATGTGATGAATAGATATCAGGCGGACTTTTCAATATGGTGTCATGTGTCACACATCGATTATTAAGACTATATTCTGCCCGTGTCCGCTCAATGACAGCGTAAAAAACAAGTGCCCTTGCTCTTGGAACAGCAGCTGCGAAACAGCCCGTTCTGTCCAGACATGCCGAGCCTTGCCGTGATTGGAAACTGAGGCGGCCTGATTGGTTGCCGGATTTTGACACATTGACTATCTTCAAATTTCAAAAGCGCGCCCATTGGCAGTATGGTGCATCACCGGCAGATGCAGCTACATCGTGTCTGTGCTGATTCCCGAGGCGCGCGGCGTCCGTGAATGAGAGCGCTCCCTGCCGGGTTCAATGTTGGCCTCCGTGTCTGCGCCGTCGGGCAGTCCAAAAAACGACAGTATCTCGGTATCAGAGAGCAGCGGGTGCCTTGATGCGCCAATCAGCGGCACTGACGGAGTTTTGCTGCAGGCCTTGATGGCTGCGCTGCGGCTAATCTTTTTTGCTGCAAATGCGGATGCCGGAAATACTGAACGCACCGCGTAAAGATCCTGAAGGCTCATCGCTCCTGATATCAGATCGCACTCAAAAAGATGCCTCTTGGCAGCTTTGGATTTAGCGAGGCGAATCTTCTCTGCTGACGCAGCTCCGGGCTTTCTGGGTGCGCGAAACTGCGAGAGCGCGCCCATAATCCCTTCCGGAGGCCTGCCGTTCTCCAGGCTTTGCACGTACCGGTATATGCGCGACTTTGAGTTTGTCATTTTTGCGTTCATGGCAAGAAATGCCGGATCCGCTGCCTGGGTGTCAAGTATGCGGTATATTGATCTGCGCGCGGTCCGCTCGTCTGCTATTGGCACGGCGCAGTGCCGAGCCAGCGCGTACTGCTCATATGCATCATATCGTGACATGTCGGGCTCGCCTGACGCGCGCACCTCTATTCCAGGAACGACATCAAGCGATGCTGTCAGAATTTCCTGCACTCTGATCAGTATGCGAATTCTACTGTATTCGTCTCTGTGCGCCAGCAGAAGAAAGCCTGGCAGATGATCCATCATGTCGTGCATTGGGTTTCGTTCCTGTTCTGCGCTGTACGGCCTTAGCTCAAACCAGCGCTTCATTGGATTCTCGCCTGCGAGCTGATCTCAATCTCTTCCGCGCCCTGCTCAAACTCCAGCGCGATATGATATCGGCCAGATGACAGTTCGCGAGAGTGCGGCGCCGGCCTGCCGTCCAGAAATATGTAGTTTGGATCGCCGTCAAAAAAGCCATGCGGAATTTCTATCAGGATGCGGCCGTTCTCGCGAGCATCTATTGCAAAAACAATTGAATCAGTCTCGGCATATTCGTGCACTCTGATTACGTCGCCTCCGCGCATTTCATATCGTACTTCGTACGAAATTCCCTGCAGCGCCCTGTGTGATGCCGCGTATGATCCATTGCCTGACGCCGCGTCCAGTACCTCGTACGGCATCTTATATGATACATTGTCCCATATCTCATACGATGTGTCCGGCTCCATGAAGGTGTTTTCCGATTTGAAATCTGATATGGCTGCCTGATTCTTTAAAATCGGTATCATGCCGCCTTTCTCTGCTATGTGACTGGGCACCTCTGTTCCGACAGGCACTACAGCTGCCTTTGCCATGTGCGGAATACTGCCTGCCGAAGATGCCGTTCTGTCTTGTACTATTTCGTGTGATTTAGGCAACACTGGACAGGATTGCCTGAGTTCTAATTCATCCAAACCAGAATGGCCTGCCAGAGTATAGAGAAACGCGGCAGCAGGCGTCCCATACCGGGACAGTTCTTTTGCAAGTCCCCAAATCGGAAACGGCATGCCTGGCGCTACCTCAAACTCATGCATTCCAGAATGCGGATTCCTGTGCGATACCGTGTATGCAGTGCCTAAAACAGCAGCACAGGCATTGGACTCGCCTGCTGATGTTATTAGAACGGCATCACCATGCACATCCGAGTCATGACAACAGCTGCGGGCTGAATTTTGAGCTGCACTGCCGCGATCCCAAATTTTGGATACTCCAAGCGGATATTCTGCACCCTGCGTCAAAATTCCGCCCGCAAATAAGATATTTTCAAGCGACGCTCCATACTCGTAGCCGGCCGCGCTGCGGGGACTGGCAGTCAGGCTGCCGTCAAGAGTCATTGTCAGGCTAATCGCACCCTGATTCGCGCGCCATTTTCCAGAAAAGTCTGAATCATACTGCACGCGATCGTATCCAAACGCATGGTAGATTTCGCGCCGCATTTCATCTGATGCGGGCAGTATTGCAATATCGGCAGTCCATCCGGAATCGCTTGCTTTGGTCCAATCAATTACTGCCGCATAGCACGAACTTGAGTGCCTGATTGACTTGTCGCAAGCGGCATATGCGTGCCAGTCTCCTGACTGCAGGCCGGATCCCACATGCCATTTGGTCTGGTCGGACGCTTCGGAAAATGCCGCCGCGCCAGGCAGCAGCGCAAACGCAAAAAGAACGACAGGAAAGATTACTGCCCGCCTCCTGAAAAGATCAGCCTGCGCTGCAGTATCTTGTCTTTTGCCGCGCCCTCTTCATCTACAAGATATGCTGCAATGCTTCGCGTTCCTCTGCACTCTTCAGGCTCAAGCAGCACGGACGCCTGTCCTGATGACGACGATACGGCAGTCTTTATGGGAATGCCGTCAAGCATAATGCGAACAGTTTTGCCAGAGTATCTTCTGCCGGAACCGTCTGCCAGGGTCAGCGATATTTCAATGGGCTTTTCTGTTGCAGTTATTCTTACGGCAGATTCTGCGGGCTGCACTGCTCTGGATTTCCTCTTTTTTGGCATGCGAAGAATCTCAGACTCGGAGCATGGGGCGATCTCTTTTTTGCTTAGCAGAAACTGCATTGCCGCATATATCCTGGACTCGTACGGCATGAATTGCGGACGAATCATTGCAAGAATCACGCAAGATATGACCGGCGCTGCGGCAAGCTTGATGTCGTCAGAAATCTCAAGGACAAGAAACATCAGCGGAACTCCGACTGCAAATATTATGACTGCCTGAGCTCCCGTGAGGTATCCTAGTATCGGCACGGAGAATATTACCTGGTTCAGCGCTGTAGGGCGGTGAAACCATATCGCCGGACTGTTTGCAAAATTTTCATTTGCCACTAAAGGCAACAGCAAATACAATTAAAGGCTGATGCTGCGCAAGCCCGTTCTGACATTGCCGCGTCATGGAATAATGCGAAACTGCTCTGGCATGGCATCCTCCTGAAACGAAGATGTCTTGAAACTAGGGTGTTGACTAACTGTGAAATTACGCACTAAAATGCACAGCAAGGCGTT
>CAYGAM010000056.1:0-14034 GCA_964347915.1 uncultured Nitrosopumilaceae archaeon
GGCAATGTTATTGCTTCAAAGCCAACTGTCCCGAAAAGTACATTTTCATCTACTGAGAATGATAGGCGCAAACCTGGGCGAAGAGTCGTTTCTGCACCAGGCATACAAGAACGGCATTCCGGTAATAGTTCCCGGCATTGTGGACGGCGCAGTCGGCAGCCAGATATGGCTCTTTGTCCAAAAACACAGCGACTTTGAGCTGAATCTCATCAAGGACGCCGAGGTACTGTCCGGCATGATATTCAAGGCCAAGCGCTCCGGCGCTTTTATGATAGGCGGCGGCATATCAAAGCATCACACGCTTTGGTGGAACCAGTACCGCGGCGGGCTGGACTATGCGGTGTACATTACAACCGCCCAGGAGTTTGACGGAAGCTTAAGCGGCGCCCAGGTCAGGGAGGCGGTCTCTTGGGGCAAGGTAACGCAGAATGCAAAGCAGGTTACGCTGCACGCTGAAGCCACTACAATACTGCCGTTTCTCTATTCTGCGCTGCTGTCAAGCGTATAGCCTTTCTGCAGTTTTGATCTGCCAAGTCTCCGCCTTCAAGATGCATTCGTTATCCGTTTCGCAGGGCTGCTGATTCTTGCCAGACATCAGGCAGAACGGCTCAACGCCAGGCACCCAGAATCTTCAAAGAACGGGCAGGCAGAATTTCATAATAACTATATTAGATACGGCCGCGCCAGCATCCTTATGGACGACTATGAGATAACAGAGAGCAGAGAGATAGATGTCAAAGGTGGATACCTGATAGACGGATTTCCGTCAGTTACGTTTGCAAATGCGATAACAACCGAATCCATAATCCACACGTCAAAATTTGAAGCTGCAGGCGTGATTGACTCGGAGAACTTTCCGGCAGTCAGCCTGATAGAAGACGGCATTCCAAATTATCCTACAAGAATATTTGTAAACGACAGCCTCAAGGCGGCCATCTTTTCCTCGTTTCTGGCCATGCACAGATCAATGCACAAGTCTGTTGCCAGAATGATGCTTGCGTGGGCCGCAAAGCACAAAGTATCGCACATAATCAGCAGCACGTCCATGAAAGAGCCGGCAGTCAGCATGGCGGCTGTTGCAAGCACAAAGGCTGCGCTTGACAAGATTGCAGCAGCAGGCATACCCATTCTAAGCCGCGGAGTCATACCAGGCATTCCGGGCGCTCTCTTAAACCAGGGCAGGCAGAGCGGCCAAAATGTAACCGTGCTGCTCTTCAACGAGTCCAAGGCATCGCTGGGATTCAAGGCCGGAGTTGAGCTGTGCAGTACGATATCAAAGATTGTTCCAGGCGTGGCATGCGACATAGCCGCCCTTCAGGCAGAGTCAAAAAAGGCGGAAAAAATCATACTCAATGCTGACAAGGAAGCCAAGCGGCACAGGCATATGTACCATTAGATCAAACGGACGCGCGCAGCCGGTTCTGCCGCGCCATGCCGCACACCAAAGATGCAGTTTTTTCAGGACGTGCAAGGCAGTGCAGGCGGCATACAGATTTTATATCTTCAGCGCTTTGCGAAATCAGGAGATATTCTAGTGGAACAAGTTTTGCTGTTTGGCGCAGGGGTGATTCTCATATCCGTATCAGGCGTCCTGTCTCCGGGCCCGCTGTTTGCCGCAAACGTGACGCACGGCATCAAGGGCGGAACGCGTGCAGGAGTCAAGATGGCTCACGGGCATACGATAGCGGAGCTTCCATGGATCATACTTTTGGGCGCCGGTGCGATAACGCTTGAGGCGCTTCCGCAGTTTCATGCCGCAATCGCAGTGATTGGCGCAGCAGGACTCTTTGGCTTTGCGGCGCTGCAGATTAGAGAGGCGTACAGGCGCAGAGAGTCCAAAGGCGCGTATTTCAAGCACGGTCCCATGGTGTCAGGAGCGATGCTCACGGCATTGAACCCGTTTTTTATTCTCTGGTGGATGACAATAGGGCTCAAGATGATAACGGATGCCACGGGCATGTGGAGCATAGCCGGAATAGGAATTTTGTTTGGATTTCACATATGGATGGATTATGCATGGATGGGAGCCGTGGCATATGTTTCAAGGCGCGGCTCCCGCCTCATGTCCGACAAAATTTACAAAATTGTAATGCTGGCGCTGTCAGCAGTCTTGATCTTTTTTGGCGTAGATTTTTTGGTTGAGGGAATTAATTTCATTCAGCCGGATGCGGCCGTGCAGGGATTATAGCATTAGAAAAAACCGGATCAGGCATGGCGCTTATTTTTTTGCCATGTCTATTCCTATTGTAGATATGTTTCTTGTTTTGCCGTCTTCAGCCTTCATGGTATCAGAGGATATTCGAACATCCTTGATGTAATATCCTACAGCATCCATTCTCTTGACGATCATTTGAGATACGTCTACGGCATGAGTGATCTTTTTGCCGCGCGCCTTTATTGTTACCATGTGCTGCGATGCAAGCTGCGTCAGCGTAGCGTGCACATAGGTCATGATCGGCTTGCTGCCGATGAATATGATGTGGCGCTCTGAATCATCAGATTCTGCTGTCTGTGCAGTTGCGTCTCCGGCATTTGCTTCGGATGATGTCTGCTCGGCAGTTTGCGCATGTGCGGTCTGTTCTGGTGCAGTATGCTCTGCCGTTTGTTCTGATGTTGATGGTTCTGGTGCGGGCTGTTCGGTGGTAGTTTGTGCTGGTGCAGTTTGTTCCGTATGTTCAAACGTTGGCTGTTCTGTAGCGGTTTGCTCTGGTGCAGCTTGTTCGGACATTGGCTGTTCGGCAGCCTGTTCTGATGCTGGCTGTTCTGTAGCGGTTTGCTCGGGTGCAGCTTGTTCGGACATTGGTTGTTCGGTGGCGGCGTGTTCTGGCGCAGGCTGTTCGGTGGCATATTCAGATGTAGGCTGCTCGGCAGCCTGTTCTGATGCTGGCTGTTCCGAAACTGTTTCTACAGATTCCTGTCCCGCATTATCAGCGAATGCAGTCTCTGCAGGATTTTCGGTTCCTCCCGCTTGCTCTTCATGGCTTTCTGCCATATCAAAGCCAGGCTGCTGCGCAGGCTCGCTTTCAGTCGTGCCTTGCTGCGCCTCGTCTGCGTCAGTGGTCTTCTTAAACTCCGACAATATCTCTTCAGCGTCGTTGGATTCTTGTTCGTTCACGATATTTCTAGTATATTGTAGATTAGCTTTTATTTAATTTTTAAGGTACAACAATAGAATCCGGCTCAGGGATCTCACAGATTCAAATGCACGCATTGCATATTCCAAGCATGCCTGTAGCCCAGTTCCCGTGCACGCCCGATTTTGAGGACGGTGTGAAATGATCAGCTCATTCAATTTCTGCAAGCTCAGTGCCATCCCTAAAATCGCAAGGATGCCAGCGCATGCCTGACGGACATTCACATGCTGGTCTTGATGTACTCTTCCAAGAGGCCTTCAATGTCGGCGCCCGACAGCATCTTTGCCTTTTGTACCAAGCTCTTCTCTTCTATTTCATAGCAGTTTAAAAGATCCTGAGCATCCTTGAAGACAAGAAGAATTTTTTCCTCAAATACGATATAGTACAGTTTTTCCTTCTCCATAAGTTCCGGCTTCATCTTTATTCCTTCGCCGTCTGCGCTTAGCGGATACACTAAACTGCATGGTACTCTGCCATATTTAGAGAGATCGAACATGCATTGCCAGCAAAACTCCATGATGCCAAGGTGTCAGGGCCGCCCGCATGTACCGGCAGATGCTGCAAATGCGCCATGCAGCGCTCGCCGAACTTGCTAAAATCTCCGCAAAGCCATGCTTGGCGGCATCAGTCACGTATATTATCATCAAGGACGAATAAACTGCATGGAAAGAATAGTCTTCCATGCAGACTTTGACTATTTTTACGCCCAGTGCGAGGAGATCAGAAACCATGAGCTTCGGACAAAGCCGGTCTGCGTCTGCGTCTATTCAGGCCGGGACCAGGACAGCGGAGCTATTGCAACCGCAAACTATCGGGCGAGAGAGTTTGGAGCAAAGTCCGGCATGTCGATAAGGGACGCAAAGTCCAAGCTTCGCGAGAGGAGCGATGCAGTGTTTCTTCCAACAGATATCGGATACTATACCAGCGTATCGGAGGACGCCATGAAGATAATGGAGCAGCAGGCCGACATCTTTGAATACATAGGCAGGGACGAAGCGTATTTGGATATGAGCAGCAGGACGGAGGGAGACTACGGCAGGGCGGCCCATATTGCCCAGCAGCTGAAGAATGCAATAAGGGAAAAGACCATGATCACGTGCTCCATAGGAGTGTCATCCAACAAGATGGTGGCAAAGATTGCGTCGGATTTCAGCAAGCCTGACGGGCTCACAATAGTTCCGCCGGATAAAATTTCAGCCTTTCTTGAGCCTCTCAAGGTTCGCGACATTCCGGGAATAGGCAGAAAGGCAGAGATGTCCCTAAGAGATGCCGGCGTAGAGACCGTCGGCCAGCTGCGAAATATGACTGCATTTGACCTGGACAGAATTTTCGGCAGAAAGACCGCGCATTACATGTACAATGCGGCGCGCGGACAAACCGATGCTCCCGTAGCAAAGCGAAAGCCGATTATGCAGTTTAGCAAAATTGTAACGCTGCCGGAAGACTCAAAAGACTTTGACTTTTTGCACAATGCGATGATGCAAATATGCGATGAGCTTCTCAAGACAGTGCGCAGGAACGGCCGGCTCTTCAAATCAGTGGAGGTGCAGTTTATCAACTCGGACATGACAGGCAAGTCAAAGTCAAAGTCGCTAAAGAATGCCACATCAAACTCTGGCGAGTTGGAAAGGGCGGCGGCTGCGCTTCTCAGCGAGGCGCTTGACGGCCATGCAAAAAGCCTGCGAAGGCTCGGCGTAAAGGTGGCGGATCTTTCAGAGATCAGCGGCCAAAGCAGCCTGGACGGCTACTTTTGAGATGCGGCGCGAATCCGGCGGCCCTTTGAATACCGCAGGCTTTGAGATCATTCCCATTCAAATCAGGACAGGAGGAGATTTGAATCATTTCTGCATGCTCATTTTTTTTCTCTCAAGTTTTTTGATTCGCCTGGTTTCAGCCATCATTACAATAAGCAGGAATGCAAAGAGCCACGGCAGAAACATGATCTCGCCGGCAATGCCGTGAAACTCTTCCCATTGAACTGGATCTGTCGTGACTTTGAGCGCGTACCAGGACAGGGCGAATATTCTGAATACGTTGACGGTTATCGTGCCGAGTATTCCGATTGCAAACCATGCAGCCTTTCTTGGCCTGGGAATATTCATCTTTAGCAGAAATGCCATCATTACAAGCGAGAATATGATTACGCTGTGGACTCCTGCCGATGGCCAGAACACCTGGAGCGCAAACGGCCCGTGATCGCCCCGAAGAAACATCAGGTTGTCCCTGGCTGTGGCAGTGCCAAGCTCAAACAGGTCTATCAGTCCGACGTTAATCTGAACCAGATACGGGACGGCGTACTGGAGAGGTCCCAGCGTATCGTACGGAAAGAATGCGTCAAGCGAGAGTATTGCAGCGCTGCCGCTGAGAAATATCGGGCCTGCCGGTGCAATTCGCAGCCATTTTTTGCCAAAGAATATGGTCAGCGAGGCAATAAAGTACGCAGCCATTACTATAAAGTCCCACATCCACGTAAACGAGAATATCAGCGGAACCTGCAGGCTTTCGCCGTACTGTATCAGCTGATCCCGCATGCCAAACTCCAATGATACAACGTATGCAATGACTGCCGCTGTCAGAGGAACTGCTGCCAGCAGCCTTGCCTTTGATATGCCAAGCTTTAGCCCCACAAGCTCCGCCACCACAAATGCCAGCGCAAAGAGGAATCCTCCGCGTCCCTGGTTCCAGCTAAGGCTGAAGGTGTCCGGAAATGCTGCCAGCGCAAGCACTATGGGAGACGATATTAGTGCAATGCCGTAAATGAGATTCCGCTGCAATCAGATGCCTGCGTCCGTTCCGGCAATAAAAAATATTGCAATAGGCCATGCGGGCGCGCAGGTTTTGCATCTGTATGGCGGCACTTTTTAGCAATGCCGTTCCTCCAAAGCCGGCCTGCTCTTGAATTTCACTGAAATATGGCAGGCTGCTTTTTAGGATCTGGCTTTGCCATCTGTTCCTTGGCGCAAGTTCCATTGTGCATTGTTCGCCGGCGCGATTCCAGAATGAGGCGGTCCTGGGCATCATTCCAGTTAAATTCCAGCCCGAATCAATGATTGCCGCGTCTTGGTTACGTCACGCATCGTTTCCGGGCATCATTCCAGTGCTTGTCATTCCGTCGTGCAATGTTCCATCATACTGGCGCGCACTATTTCATCACGCATCGCTGCAGCTCATCAATCTGCCGTCTTGCGCTGTCAAAAAAAGTCAGATATTGCCCGCTGCTTCTTTAATGACGCAATCTCGCCATATTCCAGCCACTCTCTCTTGCTTGTGCTCATGCTTTTGACCGCAATGTCAAGAGCTTGATCAAAGTTTTCCGGCACGGCAAACTTCTGCTTCATTGCCATTCTTACGCCTTCCCGCACCTGCCACACGCCTACAGGTATCGAATATTCCGGCAGTATCTCTCGAAGCACCAATGCGCCTGCCTGAATCTGATTTGCTGCAAGATATTCTGCGACGGCAAGCTTTGCTGCAAAGTAGGCTCCTGCAATTGCTGGAGAATGCCTCATTCCGCGATAATCCTCATGGTCCGCTCCATGTCCCATTACGCCGTTTGAATACCATGTCTCGATCATTTCATACAGCCAGCGGTGCGGAAACAGTATCACGGCATACAGATTGCCGATATGCTCAAAGGCAAATACACGATGCTCGTCAAGAACGATACAGTCAAGCATCTGCCGTATCAGATCCGATGAAACTATGCTGTCAGCAGCCGTTATGCTCCAGCGGGTAGGCACCAGCCTTCGCTCCTGTCCCATCATCCCAATGCTAAAGCACTTTTGAATCTGAGACATTTGCACGCCGCTGCGGTACAGGTGCAGCACAGCGTCTTTGGCCGGCAGATCCCGGTCATAGTACACCTGTTCAATTTTTTTGACAGGCGCGGCGCTGGAAAATTTGGCAGACTTTATCTCTCCCACCGGACCGAACGGCGCGCTGCACCCGTCAAGATGAACCGCATGCGAGGTCTTGTGAAAGGACAGATCAGAGTCGGCAGAAGTGCTGGACATTGCCATCTCCTGCAGATTCTCAATGTACCGTCCCTGAGGATTGCTTGCTCGCACCTTTTGGACGCCGCGCACCAGCGAAAGTCGATAATTCACAATATCTTCAAGGCTCTTGCCCAGCCACTGTTCCGGCATGTCAAGCTGCGTAGTATCTCCATGCACGGGCGGCACCATCGGACCTACGTTCACTTTGGGATAATTGCCTGTTCCTACAAATACGGACGGCGGACTTGAGCCGCTTATCTCCCTTGCATCAAACAGATTGGCGTACTTTGAGAGCAGCTCGTTCCATTTGATTTCAAGCGATCTGCGCACATCCTGCGAGTTTGCATGGATTTTGATGTTCCTGGCATATTCATCGGATACCTTATGCATCGCATGCTACTGCATCAATGCAGTATATGAACAAGCTAGATCCATGGTTCCGCAGTGTTCCAGGCATGCTTATCACAATCCGCAGCGCATCGGAGCCATGCCAGAAAATCAAACTAGTCCAATTTCAGAAAGCGGCAGGATTGATGAAATGGAATGCCGCAGGGTCATTTGCCTGAAGATTCCCCATAGCAGGCGCGATTTGGCTATGCTGGCGCTTGCAAGTATTGTCGCCAAAAAGCAACGATCTATGCATATATTCCTGCTTTGATGCGACATTATTTCTAATCGGTAGTATAGCCGGCAGAAGCCAGATCAAACAGCAGGCAAAGATTGATTCAGCGGACTGATTCAGGAACTTTGCCGCGCTTGGATGGCGCATGAAGAATTTCGCGATGAAATATTGCCAAAATTAGAGCGGGAGCGCCGGGCATATTTCAAAATAATTGGGCGGGCGATCGCTTTGAACATGCGGTAATGTTTTGGAAAGGAATGCTCGCGGGCACGCATGTCAGAGAATTTTTTGGTTCAAATCTAAAGCAAATAAAAAACAATGGCAAAGCGATGCAGCCGCAAAAGCTGCGAAAACCTGACCCGGATTGCCTACGAGCAAGCATCAAGAGACTGCCCAGCATAGAGGATGCGCGGAAAATCACAGATGCTGCCTTTAGTGCCTCCAATCAGCGCATCATGGCCGCAGTATCCACATGGAGCCCTTTTTCGCATTCTGGACATTGCGCGCCATAGTCAATTATTTGCATCTTAAAAATTCTGAGGCAGATGCTGCCGCCTCGCTTTATTTTTCCCAGGCCTGCTCCAATGCGTGTTCCTGCCAATTCAGTCCATGCAAGCAAATCCAGAATCAGATGATTTCAAGTTACGCAGATCTATTACTGCCCCATGTTTTTTAAACACGCGAAGGAATGATTTCAGATGCTTTCCATAATAGATCATTGCGCATGCCATGGGCGCGCCCTTTCCACCATCATGCCCGTTTACAAGAAATTTCAGTCTTGTGTCATACAAAAAGCATATTGCATCAGCTGCTCCGAAAACATACCGCTTCCAATGAGCCGTATTTGGCGCCACAGGCACAAGCATCTGTATTTCAGAATCGAAGGCTTTGCTTGCATCGGCGCATTTGCGCATCCAGTCAATTATTCGAGTGCCCCTGATCCTGTCTGCGCCGTAGGGCGGATTTACGTATATTTTTGGATAATCCCATTTTTCACAAAGGCCGTCATGTTCTGGCAGCATGAACTCTACGTCTGCATTTACTATAGAGTGCTTGTTGGAGCATGGATCCATGCAGATTTGCCCGCCGAATACCTCGCGCACTGCATCTACATAGATTTTTGGCGTTCCCCAGTCTTTCTTTGAAGTGATTATTTTTCTTCCAGCGGTCAGCTGCTCTCCCCCCAATTTTTACCGGACAGTTTCATCATTTGATTTTTTAGCAGGCTGATTGCGGCGCCTTTTGGCTGAATGACGCTAAGCCACGATTCTGCACGCCCAAGATTTTTTTTGAAATAATCTGTAAGTTCTAAATGCGCCTCATAATTCATTTTAGTTTTAGTGAATTGTGTGCCGGATGTATTGTCTTTGGAGTATGTGGAGTTGAATGCGTCGGATATGGCAGGATATTCATCGTCGTTTAAAATTGTGGTTTCTATAAACTCTGTTAATCCTTCATCAGTTAAGAATAATGCCCAGTCATACGACTCTGACAATACCATCATTTCTTTATTTTGGCTTCCTGCCGTGAACCAATTTCCGTGATTGCTTATTATGCCGACAGTCATGAGGAAATTGTTCAGTTTGGAGACATCGTCCGCATTTATTAAATCCCGTATTAATTCCCCATATGGCTTGATTACAGGCCTGTTGTCTTGATCGTACAAGATGCCGATCTGTTCGCCGCGGTTATTGCGTATCTTTTGCAGTGCAGATACGCTTCTGGCGACATACGATCCTTGTTTTGCTTTTTCTATAGCTTGAGGACCCCTGTTATTTTTGGCATCCTGCCCTACCCGCTTGCACTCAAGCATCATGTACGGCCTTTGCAATTGCGCGCTGATTTCAACCACACATTCGTCAATCAAATTTGCCACAAGCCTATGATCAAACTCATCATGGCCAATCAGGCATGCGTTTCGTAAAAGTCTTGATTTGGTGAGAAGCGTGTTTCCTGCATTCTCTATTCCTATGCCATACTTTTGCATTAGCGCAACGCGGAGAATATTGCTTGTTATTGATCTAGCCGCCTTGCTAACTTCGACTTTGCATGTTTTTATTACTGGATGCAGCGAATACTCAACATTATGCTTGATGATAGGCCTGCCGTATTCTGGCAGGGCAAATTCTATCGATATTGATCTTCTCATATTCCACGCTAGAAGCAAGTAGTAAGTGATAATCTCAACAATGGTGCCCATTGCCCTGCCTGACGCCTTTCTTGGACTATGAGTGTGCTGAAAAACATTCTCTGCCAATTTTTCCTGTATGTTCTCAACTGACAACATTGTATATTAAAGTAATATACTATATAATGTCTTACTCTTGGGCAGTAGTTCAGCTTCTGTAAATTATTGCTTAATTACTGGCAAATCTTGTCAACTTTTTGGGATGCCGGCCAAGCATTTTCGGCTGATGTTTATTGACAAGGCATGCCTACCCTCCCAATGGTTAGACAAAAAGGAGGGCAGATACGCAAACACAGTGTAGGCTCAAGAGTTTTTGGACTGTTCCAAATTGCGGGCCGCGTCCCGCAGGCATGTGCCATGCCGATTCCGGAAATCCCAAGCAACACATATTTATCACCAAATCGTGCAATAGAATCAGTTGAGCGCGGTAAAGGATATCTACCAGGTCTTTGCAGAAAGTTTTCAAGATCTAAGCATGTTCAGTGACAAGGGCGACTTTAAAACATGTTTTAATATTGCCTCAAATTTGACTCGCATCGCAGTTTTCGCAAACTTCAAGCGAGGCGTTCTTGTTGCAGAAATTCTGGAAGGTGTTTTCTCTCAAGTAGGCCCGATCTTTGATCAATATTCCATACCAGAAGAGGACAAAGAGCAAACAAAGGACAGGATTCGCGAACACATCATTGCGCTTTCTTCAGCATACAATGGAGCAGATAAGGCAGGACTGTATGATATTGTAGAAAACTTGCGATTCACCGCTACGGATTTCCAATTCAAATGCTGGAACCAATGGAAGCGAATAAAGTCCAAGGATCCATCACGCATTTCCAGAGGCGGTGATTTCTAGTGCTGAAAGAACTAAGCAGCCAAACAGAATACCAGGAACTGGAACAGAAAAAATTCGACAAGTTGCCTGAAAAGTATGACAATGCATACACGCACCCATATGCAGCTGCCAGGACATTTAACAAGGTAGATTATCACAGTACAGATACAGGAACAATAACAGGGATAAGAGTGACAGAACAAGAGCATGTGCGGCGCCTTGCAGGCAAGATTGCAAAATTGGAAGAATTAATAATATTCCTGATGGACAGTCAAGAGCAATTGGTGGAAGACCAAGAACAGAGACGATTTGAACATCTTAGAGAACAAAGCAAGATCCACATAAAAGAAATTGAATCCATCTTTGGTATTGACCCAAATGCTCATGTGGACACGACTACTCTGGACGGGTTGCTGAAAGATTATGTTGACGAAAATCAAGATTCTGCAGAGCTGGTAAGGTCCATCAGAGATGGCTACCAATAGGCTGGTCTATTACGACACAAACATTTGGGTTGGATACATGCTGGGAAGCAAAGACAGGCATTATGTCAGATGCAAAGCGTTGGTAGAGAACATAAAAAATGGAAAGAAGGTTGCAATAGTGTCGTATCTTGTAATGATGGAAACAATTCATGTATTGCGGGAAAGGGTTGTTGCAAGAGGCGGATTTATTGGAGATGACAGAAACGAACTTGACAGCAAAAGAACTTCTGCAGAAATAATAAGTGAAGAATTCACTCAGCGCATCAGCGAGATGGAAAGGTAAAAAAAGATCATCTTTGCCAGGCCGACGCTCGGAATCATTGAGCATCATTATACCGTTTTGAAGAAGCTAAAAAATCATTTCGGACATAACAGGCTTGCGACTATGTGTCCATACTGCAAACCTGGACGCGTATCCAGCTGCTCGGAAATCAAGTGTCCTTCATGCAGCGGCAGTCTTAAGCCGATTGAGAGATATCAGTACAAAGCTCTCGGACATGCGGATCTGGAACACGCGTATTTGGCCAAGTACGCCGGAGCCTCGCTGTTCTATTCCACGGACAAATCGTTCAGAGATCTGATTGGAGATCCTGATTTCGATTCCATAACTTTCAAGATAATATAGAATCTCTGCAGGCAAAGCAGGGCAGATTGGCTCCGCCAAGGCAGCCCGGCACAGCCTTCTCACAGACAATCTTGCGGCGGACGAGATGGGCAGATGCAAGAATCCAGAAAGTCAACCGTCCCAGAGGTGAAGGCATTATCCACAGCAAGCACCATGCAAGAGCGTAGAAGATTCTGGCAGCCTGCTTCACAGACATGATTCCAGGAGCAAAAGTTTTGCCGTTTTTTGCACATTCATGCGGAATCATAAAATAGTCTGGCGTGCAGGACAGCTCAGAGCGCAGCTGCGTCAAGCCAGAATCTCAAGAACGAGCACAGATATGCTGCCAGAATGCAATACTCCATAACTGCACAGTGAAGTTTAAACCAGCCTCAAACCGCACAGTATGAAATGAGAATAGTCTCAATGCTTCCCAGCGCAACCGAGCTGGTGTATGCGCTGGGCTGCCAGGACATGCTCTTTGGCGTAACGCACGAATGCACTTATCCCAACGAGGCGGCATCAAAGCCGCGGATAGTCAAGTCCGTACTGGATACGAGATCAATGTCAAGCGCAGAGATTGACGCAAAGGTGCGCCTATTCGGACAAGATATCTTTGAGGTGAACATGAATCTGCTGCATGATATAATGCCCGATATCATTCTGGTCCAGGATTCATGCAGGGTTTGCGCGCCTCATGCAGGCAGCATCAGCGAGACTCTGGATGCATTGCCGCACAAGCCGCTGATTCATTCAATGGACCCGCACAGCATCGGAGACATAATGGACGGTATAATCGCCCTGGCAGAGATTTTGGGCGCGGGCGATCGCGGCGCGCGCCTCCGAGCATCGCTGGAAGAGAGAATTGCAAGAATAGATTCCAGCGGAGAGCGTCCCAGAGTGCTGGCGCTTGAATGGCTGGATCCGCTTTTTACGTCGGGCCACTGGATTCCAGAGATGATAGAAGCTGCAGGCGGAGCAAATCTTGTCAGCAGCGCAGGAGAGCGTTCCAGAGAGATGACCGTCCAGGAAGCCACAGGCGCGGATGCAGACATCATTCTGCTGATGCCGTGCGGCTTTGACGCTGCGCGCGCCGCATCAGAGTATGATATCCTAAAATCCAGCAAAGAGTGGCAGAGTCAGCGGGCCGTGCAGGACGGCAATGTTTACGCCCTTGATGCAAACTCGCACTTTAGCAAGCCGAGCATCAGAGCAGTAGACGGAATTGAAATTCTTGCAGGAATCATGCATCCTGGGAACAGGAACGCTGCGGCGCCAAGGAATGCCACAATAAGGATCGGCTAGTTTTTCAGGCGGCACTCGGCATCAAGCGAGCGCAGGGTTGCATAGTATGCAGCAGCAAGGACTGCCACTGATATCATTCTTATCGGAATCTCATAGTTTGAGGCAAATGCAGAGGCGGCCGCGCCGGCGCTGCCAAACGTCGATATTATTGCAAATCCCACAGGACCGCAGCTGCAGGCTCCGGCAGCTGCGCCTGCTATCGAACCCAGCAAGCCGCCTCCTGCTTTTTTGCTGGTTTTGCGAAAAGCTGCTATCCGGTAAACATTCATTGGCACCACGATTGCCGCCAGCGCGGAAAGCATCACAATAAGCGCAAGTCCCAGCTCGTGCCCCGCCGGAACATGCCCTACAAGGTACGGCTCAAAAAAGACGTATCCTGACAGGTGCAGAAGCGGAAGGAGCAGTCCGGCAAGCACGGCAGCTCCCAGCAGCAGGTATCTCATATTTGAGAAGACCAGTATCGTAGCATTCAACCATACAAAAATGCGGCGCGGCTGAATTTAGATTGTGCGATTCTTGGCGCGCTCTGCAGGACTGCCGTCAGCTCTGCCCGCATGCCAAAATCTTCGTCTGTGCCGGCAGCAGCAAGCATTGCCGCTGAAAAGCAGCGTGCGCATATTCCCGCTCTGATGCTGCGTTGTTTCTAATCAGCAGCATAGGCACAAGCATTGCCGCCGAAACGAAGCTGCCTGCGTGCAGGTCCTTGCTGCAACATTGCTAATCCATGCTTCCGCTCATAACTATTGTCGCCGAAAAGCAGCAATTTGTTGGTACATTTCCACTTTGATACGACAGTACTTTTGAGTGGCGGTACAGTACAGTTTTGCCGCGCTCTTGATGACTGCATCCAGTCAGGACCAGCCAAGCGCGTCATG
>CAYGAM010000057.1:0-13839 GCA_964347915.1 uncultured Nitrosopumilaceae archaeon
CTGCTGCGCCGATGTTGGTTGTGAACGATTCCATGACAATTGCAATCTTGTCGCTAGCGCTCCGTATCTTTTTGCTCATACCTGCATCATCTCCTGCCCGTACAAGAAGTGTGCATTAAGGATCGGTCCTATTCTAGCGGGGTCCTCGCCACAGAGTTGTGCTCAACGCGCCGCGATGCGCCGACCCGCTGCCAGGATCAAGTCCTGCCGAGTCTCAAAAAGTTCTTGGACACATAGTCATCAGACAATAGTGAGGATGGCTGGATCTTTTCCAATCATATGAATCCTTGAATTTCTCTGGCGCATGGCCGCGTCCCGCAGGCATTTTTCGCAAAACGCCGTGATCATGGAAGCGCGGCGGCGCCTGATAGCAGATCAGCGGCCGTTCGTTGCGGCGCGGCTGCTCATAGGTTCTGCTCAGCGCCGGACTAGGCTGCAATGGCGGATATTCTGCGGCCTGGGCCGCATGACTGCCTGCCATTTGAGCATCGCATACGCAGGCTTGGCTCAATCCAGAGTCGCCCTCACAAGCAATAAATAAAATGGCATCAGACTCTGTCAATGAACTGCGTGTTTTGCAACATTGTTGCAGGCAGAATCTCCAGCCATTTGATATACGAAGACGGCAGCCATATTGCAATACTGGACAAGTATCCCATAGACAGAGGGCACTCGCTGCTCATTCCAAAGAGGCATGCTGAAAGAATAACAGACATGGAAGACGAGGCTGTGGGACTGCTCTTCTCCAAGCTGCCAAAAATATCGCGCGCAATACTGAAAGGCACCGGCGCAGACTCTTTTAACATAGGGCAGAACAACGGCAGGGCAGCGCGCCAGATAGTGCCGCATGTGCACATTCACATAATACCCAGGTACGAATCCGCCGGCGCCGTCTGGAATCAGCGCAGAATAGCAGAAGACTCTGAGCTGGAAGAGATTGCAAGGCTTGTCAGATCATCATTCTGAGCGGTGCCCTGGATTGTACCGAAGCAGGGCGCCAAACTTGCCAAGGCTTGCAAGCATCATGCCGTGCTCGGCCTTGCCGGATACTATTTCAACGCGCGTTCCAGTCTTGGCAGACAAGAGCAGCAAATAGTCTACAATATCCTGAACGGTTACTTGGATATCGGCGGAATTGCACAGGGCGCATGGCGCGGCAAGAATCTCAGCCTTGCGGCCGATGGTCTTTGAGCGTTCCAGCATCTCTTCTGCCGCATTCTGGCATCTGTTGCACTTGGATGCAAGATAACTCATCTCTGCGTCGTCCGTTACGATTATCGTGTCCGCGATGTTTCTTTTTAGCAGCCCGACTATCTCTTCCAGCCCGTACGCGCCTAGTCCCGTGTTGGAATTTATCTCTTTAAACAGCCTTTCCACCAGCATCTTCTCTTCAACCATTCTAAAGTCCGCCAGAATGCTTGACGCCTTTTCAAACGACTCCCGAACCCCCTCAGAGCCAGAGTAAGACGTATCCTGGGTTGCAATTATCATGTCCTGCAGGCGGTACTCGAGATAGCCGCCCTTGATAAAATCCTCCTTTGTGGGGCCAGGTCCCGACACAATCAGACCCTTGATCTTGTATATGTCGATGAAAAACTCTTTTGTTATTTTTGCCACCCTGTTGTAATAGTACGAGAGCTCCATCTCTCGCAGCTTCTCAAACCGCTTTGCAGACTGGCCTCCCTGCCGGTGCTTTCCCGCGACGCCGGACCCGGTCGAGCTGAGCACCTCAATGCTGTCTCCGTGCAGCAGCCCCCATCCGGCATCCTTGGCGTCTATTGCCAAAAATCCAATCAGATTGTCGTCCTTGAGCATGCCCTTTAGTATGTCCGTATGAAAGTGATCGTCGCACCGGTACAGGAATGTCTTGAGTTCCTTTGGCGGGTCGATCTCAAACGCTTTGACAGTCTCGCTTCCTATCGGGCCGCCTCCGTCTGGCGGAAGGGCGCCGCAGAATATCACCAGCCCGCGCTCCGGCGTCCTCTTGTAGAGCTTGAGCCTGGTAATCACTTTTCCCAGCGAGTCTGTCACATGAGTCCGAGTAAAATCAGACTTGATGTTGCCCGCCGTGCCCTGCTCTACCCGCAGATCATTGATGACATCGTGCAGCTGCTTGCTTTTCGGTATGTACACGCTGATAAGCTCGGTGCCGTGTCCCTGTATGCGGGAGAGATAATCCAGCGCCTTTCTTATCTTGTACATTTTGACGGAATCATGCTTTGGAATCTTGATCTTTGTCATGGACATTCTAGCTGATCTGCGAATATTAACGTAGTCAGAATGCCTCAAAAGAATGCGCGGTTCCTTTCATGTCCGCATTAATTTTCAGAATGCGGCAGTCTTGCTGCTGCGCCATTGAACATCGCAAGCTTCTGCCCGCGCTGCGGCGCCATTCCGAACATGGACGCTACAGTCCGTCTATTGCGCTCGTAAATGTTTCGGGCGGCTGATTTCCGCGTATTATTACGGCCTGCTCGCTGTTGAATATCAGAAACGTCGGCGTGGCGTCGACTCCGATTTCTTGGCCGAACAGGTATGCCGCCTCTACGAGCCCTCTGTGCTTTTCAGAATCAATGCACGAGTTAAACTCGTCAAGGTCC
Organism: uncultured Nitrosopumilaceae archaeon; assembly: GCA_964347915.1. Lineage (GTDB taxonomy): Archaea > Thermoproteota > Nitrososphaeria > Nitrososphaerales > Nitrosopumilaceae > CAYGAM01. Next base: position 2,601 of record CAYGAM010000057.1, read on the forward strand.
ATCCCAAGGCTGCCCGCCATGCCGTCAAGCGCGTCCCTGGTCACCCATCCCGTCCTCTCGCCGGCCCAGTTCTCAAACAGAATGTCGTGATACTCCCAGTACATTCCCTGATCATTCGCGCAGTGCGTGGCCTGAGCTGCCAGTACGGAATCCGGTCCGTTGAGCGGAAAGTCCCTAAAGACCATGTTTGCTTTTCCCTCGTCAATGTATTCGCCGGCCAGCGCCTGAAACGTGCCCGAATGAAACTCTGCGCAAAAGCTGCACTGATAGTCACCCCACTCCACTATCGTAACGGGCGCGTTCCTGTCCCCTAGTATCGGCGAGCCTCCTGCAATCAAATTCTGAGCAGTCATCAGCGCGTCATCCTGATCGGGCTCGGCCATGCCTGCAAGAAGAATGCCGCCCAGGATGCCTATTGCCGCAGGCGCCAGTACAGCAGCCGGATTCATGCAGTCTCATTATCGCATCCATAGTAAAAATGGTTCCATGGCATCCTGGTACGGCGGCATGCGGCATAAATGCGGGGCGCGAAACTGCAATTTTCATTCTAAAGAATCAGAACATGTATCATATTCTATAAATTCAGAATATGTTTTGAACTTAAATACCCATTATGTCACACACAACTAGTTGAAGAAACGCAATACTCTTCCGCAACTAAAAAAGTATGATGTGACGCAAAAGATCATCAAAGCTCTTGCCGATGCAGAATCCCGCGCAATCCTCTTCTCCATCGTAAAAAAATCAAGCACTGCCGCCGACCTCTCGCACAGGCTGAACATACCGCTCAGTTCCGTGTACAAAAAGCTCGCGGACCTGGAGGAACTTACGCTGATCAGGGTGGAAGGCTGGCATCACTCCGACAGCGGCAGAAGATACCGCACGTACCGCTCAAGAATAAGCAAGGCAGACATCAGCATTAAAAAACCCGAGCCCAGCCTCAATCTGATACCAAACTAGCCCGCAAGTGAAAGCAAATGTCCCAGCCGTCGATAATAAAACTCAAAGAGTTTGACGTAACGCAAAAGATCATCGTAGCCCTCAGCAATGCATGCAACAGGGCAATTCTCTTTTCAATCAAGTCGCATCCAAAGGACGCTGCCCGCATTGCCCAGGAACTGCAGCTCTCGCCGTCCACCGTCTACAAGTCGCTTGCCAGTTTGGAGGATCTGGCGCTAGTCGTCGTAGATCAGTTCGTGATAAGCGGCGGAAAAAAGATCAAACAGTACCGCAGCCGCATAGGAAGAGTGGAGATAACAATGGAAAACATGCATCCGGTGCTCAACCTCTATCCCAATACGATTCTTTGGGATGAGGGCAGCTAGCTCATTCCGCATTGCGCGCCCGCGCCGGCAATGGCAGGCATTGCGGCCGAAAAAGGCAGTCTGCGGGCATGCTTTTCGCCCCGGCATGGGGCGCTGTTTTGAATCCAGTACAGGTCCTGCCTGCTGCAGGCGCGCCCTGTCCGGAAATCCGCACTGCACTCTCAAGGCGCGCCTGAGTTGCGGCTCATCTTGTCCGGTTTAGAGGCTGGTTTCAGGACTGTCCTGCCGAATGCTGTCCGAAAACCTGCCGATCAGAAAATTTCCATGTCGTCTCGCCCGGATACAAAAGCCGCGCCAAGCTCGCCGCGGCTCATTGGCGCGCGCAGGCTGCATGCGGGCAGCAGCAGATGTTCCTATGTAGAAACCGCGCCAAGCTCGCCGCGGCTTGCGGCATTTTTTATCTCGCGGGCGATTCTTCTTCCCATGCTCATCGGTTCGTCGTATATGAGCGCAGTGTAAGGAGAGCCTTCCACATACATGTTGGTGCCTGCCACAATTCTTGCCGAAAATTCAAACGCAGTAAACTTTGCATTTTGATCGTATACTCCCTCAATGCAGAAAGGGCCGTTCATGCCTGGGCTTACGATTCTTTTTGCCGCCTGGACAAAGCGCTCTCCCATGCGGTACACCTCGTCTAGCAGCGACTCCCGCAGCACCATCGGGCTGTTCCCTATTACGTTAAACGACGGCACGGCATCCGCTGCCTGCTGCGAAGCTGGAATTCGTGCCAGGCCTTCAATATCAGACTCGTGCCTCTTGTCTATTCCAAAAAACTCCAGGCGTCCGTCTAGCGGAGAATAAAAGTACTGCAGGTACGCAAGAACGCCAGGCACGTATTCCTGAATATACAGATCCTCGCTCTCAGATATTACTCCCTGCTCTATGAGCAGGCTTCGCTTTCTTTCATATTCCTCTGCGCTTGACGCCATAAAGTAGCCCTTGCCGCCTGCCGCGCCGTACCGCTTTGCTATCGTCATGCCGCTTATGCGGCTGCCTGACTCGATCTTTTTTGGAAGATTGAGGCCTGACTCTGCCATGAGCCGTTCCTTCATTTCCCTGTCAGACTCCCATCTTAGAATCCACTTGTTGCCGAATATCGGAGTTGAGATTGACTCGATCTGGTCTGATGTCATCTGAGCAATCAATGTGCCGTGAGGCACAAGCACGGAATCCTTTTCCTTGAGATTTTTTTGGAGATCCGGCAGCAGTACGTCCGCAAACGACTCTACCAGAATGATATCATCAATAAATCCAAACCTTCGGTACAGGCTCTCCCGCCGGGCTTCGCAGACCAGTACTGTCTCCAGTCCTTCGTCCTTTGCTCCCTTGAGAACCTGCAGTGCGCAGTGGGAGCCCAGGGTAGCCACTGACACCATGAATCATACGGAGCGGCAGTCGGTTTATGAATTGCGCGCATCTGCTACGTACAAGAATACCTCGTCTACGAGTTCTGGAGTAATCATTCTTCTGATATCAGAAGGGGCCGCCTTGAGGATGAGATCAAACATGGTTTCATACTTTGGAAGGGATTCGATCTCGCTGTATATGGAGTATGCGGCAATTCCTCCGGCTATTGCAGCTACCGCTTTTTCCTTGGCGCTGAGCGTCATGCATCACTGTATGGTACAGGGTAATTTAGTCTGCTCGGTAGAGGCAGTGCGAATGCTGCTCCATTGCGCAGATGATGCCGCGCCGGCGCATTGCCGGAACCAGGAGCCAGTCCGGCCTGGTTCTATGTACAGTTGTTCTGTATGCAAAATCTACTCCCCGCTAGCCGGACTCTGCTCAGCGGCCGCGGGATCTCTTTCCGGCATCTTTCGCTTGAATGCCTGCGCTGAAGCTTCACGCTCGTCCCAGTTCAATGACTTGTGCGGCCTCTCGCAGTTGTACCATTTCATGAACAGGCCTATCGAATCGCTCTTTCTCATCATAATTGCCTCAAATTCTGAAAGCTTGCGCTGAATCTCTCCGTGCAGCCGTGCAAGCTTGCAGTCGGTCTGCAGATGCCTCGTACCGGACAGTATCCGGCGTATGTCCAGTTCGATCATCCTTTTCTCAAATTCAGAAGCGTCATTGCCGGCTTTGGAGTAAAACGGCGATCCGCCGCCCGTCATGATGGAAGCAGGCTTTCCATGGTTTCGTACGGCCTCGCTGAGAACCAGCAGCGCATTTGCCGCAGTCGCATTCTCAAAGGTGCGGTACGCCGTAACGAACTTTGATGCGTCATCCATATAGCACAAAAACTGCCTGCCGCCGTCCAGCATTTTCCATGCAGCATGCCGCATCGAATTAGAGTGCGTCCGCTCGGATGCAACCCAGTGCCGGTCTCGCATTGGAGATATCGCATTCCCTCAAATAGGCGCGATGCTGAGTAATATTTATTCCAGGCTGCTTTAGCATTCTCTATTGCCCATAAAGCGGCATGCCATACCAGTCTGTTCCATGGCCTTGATTGAATGCGCAAAAAATCTTCAAGATCTTTGCGCCTAGAACCGCAGTTATGGAACAAACGCAGAAAAACCAATAATTAATTATGCCCAAAGTCCCGGCATGATACCATGGTACGCGCACCTCTAGGCAGCATGCGAAGAACGCACTATGCAAGCCAGCTTGACAGCAGTCAGGACGGCGCGCAGGTTACGGTAATGGGCTGGGTGATGGCAGCCAGGGCGCACGGCAAAATTGCATTCCTTACGCTGCGAGACAGAACCGGTGCCGTGCAGATCGTTGCAAAAAAAGACTCGTGCGACGATGCCGCAATGTCTGCCATGCAGAATGTCAAAATTCATTCATCCGTCGCTGCTGTCGGAGTGGCCAAGATTGCAGGCAATGCCCCTGGCGGAATAGAGATTGTGCTGTCGAAGCTTCTAGTTCTTTCGCCGGCGACTGCAACGCCGCCGTTTGAGCCTCAGGCAAAGACGGTAAAGAACATTGATACGCGCCTGGCAGTGCGGCCGATAGATCTGCGCAGGGACGCGCTCTGGCACATCTTTCAAGCCCGAAGCCGCCTGCTGGCAGCCGTGCGCGGGCATCTGTGCAATGCAGGCTTTATGGAAATCAGCACGCCAAAGATGATATCCACTGCGACTGAAGGCGGCGCCGCGCTCTTTCCAATATTCTATTACAACAAGCAGGCGTTTCTGGCGCAAAGCCCGCAGCTTTACAAGGAGCAGCTTGTAATGAGCTTTGAATCCGTATTTGAGATTGCGCCCATATTCCGGGCCGAATCGTCCCGGACAAACAGGCATCTGGCCGAGGCAGTCTCGATCGATATCGAAAGCGCATTTGCAGACTATGGCGACATAATGGACATAACAGAAGGCGTAATATCCGTGTCCAAAAAAGCCGCAGCAGAGTATGCGAAAGAGAGCGGAGCCGAAATCACAGTGCCGGACGTGCCGTCGCCGATTCCAAGGCACGCATACTCGGACATCGTATCAAAACTGCAGGACGCAGGATCAAAGGTGCAGTGGGGCGACGATCTGTATCCGCAGATGCTCCGGCAGGCAGGGCTGAAAAGCTTTTACTTTATTACCGACTGGCCGCTCGGGCCAAAGCCGTTTTATGTCAAGGTGAGCGGGAGCGATCCCCGCCTTTCAGAGTCGTTTGATCTCATGTTTGGCGATCTGGAAATTTCATCAGGCAGCACCAGAATAGACGAGAGGGGCGAGCTGGAGGCGCGCATGAAAAGCAAGGGAATGAATGCAGAGTCGTTTGAGTATCACTTGCGCGCATTTGACTTTGGCATGCCGCCGCACGCAGGGTGCGGCATCGGCCTTGAGAGGCTGATGATGTCTATGACGGGCGTGGAGAATATCCGCGACGCGGCATTTTATCCAAGAGACACAGACAGGCTGACGCCGTAGGTTGGGATGAGTTGGTAACAGAAGAAGAGATCAAGGACATCGCAAGGCTGATGAAAATTCCCGTAACAGATCACAAAGAGCACATAGAAAAAGTGCATGCGATGCTGGACTATTTTGCCATACTGGACAAGGTCAAATTTAACTCAATGCCGCAGGCAGAAAAAGTGCCTCTGGACATGCTGCGCGAGGACGAGCATGCGCGGTTTGGCTTTGATATCGAATGCCTGAAAAGAAGGGACGGCTATGTACGATCTCCAAAGTTGGTATAATTGAATGTCAGAATATCCGCCCTAGAGTACGTTCAAGGCGTCCGCAGCGGCTCAATATCGGCCGAAGAATTTCTCGCGGCCACCATGGAGCGCATACGCGATACCGACGACGCCCTGCATTCGTTTCTGCAGCTCAGCGGCTCTGCGGTGCAGCAGGCAAGAGAGATTGACAAAAAAATACGCCGCGGACAGGACGCAGGCATCTGTCCCGGACTTGCCGTAGCAGTCAAGGACAACATATGCGCCAGAAATTTCAGGACTACGTGCGGCTCAATGATGCTGCGCGACTATGTCTCGCCGTACGATGCCTCCGTCGTGTCAAGGCTGAGCAGTGAGGGCGCCATAATCATAGGCAAGACAAACATGGACGAGTTTGCGATGGGCCTGACCGGAGAATTTAGCGCATTCGGTCCCACCAGGAATCCATGGGATGCAGAGCGCGTGCCTGGCGGCTCGTCTTCCGGCAGCGCGGCTGCCGTAAGTTCGTGCCAGTGCACGGCAGCGCTCGGCTCAGACACTGGCGGCTCGGTCAGAAATCCGGCAAGCTTTTGCGGCATCGTAGGGCTAAAGCCGACGTACGGCCTGGTGAGCCGGTACGGGCTCGTGTCATATGCCAACAGCATAGAGCAGATAGGGCCCATGGCCCGCAGCGCAAAGGACTGCGCGCTGCTTTTGAGCATAATATCAGGACATGACATCAACGACGACACGACAATGCAGAGCGGCGCCCCGCAGGACTATCTGAAAGGAATTGACGGAGGCGTTGAAGGCAAAAGAATAGGCGTGGTGCAGGAGATGACAGGTCCTGGCGTGAGCGACGACGTGCTCTCGGCCGCAAGCGAGGCCATAGGCAGGCTTGAGAGCATGGGTGCGTCGTGCGGCGATGTTTCAATTGAGATGGTAAAGTATTCAGTAGCTGCATACTATACCATTACGGCGACAGAGGCAGGAAGCAACCTTGCAAGGTTTGACGGCATCAGGTACGGGCACGATGCGCCGCCCGAAGGAGCCGAGTTTAATTCGTACGTAACAGCTGCCCGCGAGATGCTGGGTCCCGAAGTCAAGCGAAGAATGATCATGGGCGGATTCATTCCGTCGGCAGGGCACGCGGGCAAGTATCTTCTCAAGGCATTGAACGCAAAGACGGAGCTGGCTCGCGAAATAAGGAATGCGTTTGCTGAATATGATCTGCTTGTATCTCCCACTGTCCCAGTCCTTCCGTTTCGGCTGGGAGAAAAGATAGACGATCCCATAGCGCTCTTTCTGATAGACATCAATACGGTGGCCGCAAATCTGACAGGAGTGCCTGCAATATCCGTGCCGGCAGCGGTAAGAAACGGGCTTCCGGTAGGACTGCAGATAATGGCAAAGCCGTTTGCAGAAAAAGAACTCTTTGCTGCCGCGCATGCGCTGGAGCAAAAGACCAATATTCCGGAGGCTCCTGCATGACTAAAATCGGACTGGAAATTCACTGCCAGCTTACCAGGCTAAAGAGCAAGCTCTTCTGCCCCTGCAAGGCAGACTATAGGGAATTTGGTCCCAATGAAAACATCTGTCCCGTCTGCGTCGGGCTTCCCGGAAGCCTGCCCAGGCTAAACAGGCAGGCCGTAATCTGGGCAGCCAAGATAGCCGTGGCGCTAAACTGCGATATCCCGCGCACAATGGCATTCTTTCGCAAAAACTACTTTTATCCGGATCTTCCGAAAAACTTTCAGATAACGCAGACCGATCTTTACGGAAGCAAAAGCGCAGGATCGGCAGGCTCAAGGCGCATAGGCGGACGGGAGATCAGAATCAAGAGGGTGCAGCTGGAAGAGGACCCTGGGCGAATAGTGTATCAGGAAGGCAAAAAGGCGGCTCTCATAGACTACAACAGGGCTGGAACGCCGCTGGTGGAAATTGTAACAGAGCCCGACTTTGAGGAGCCCAGGCAGGCAAGAGAGTTTATGAGCATGCTGTCAGACTTGCTTGCAAGCCTGCAAGTGGCCAATCCCGAGCTTGAAGGAGCCCTGAGAGCAGACGGCAATGTCTCAGTAGGCGGAGGAAGCAGAGTGGAGATAAAGAATGTCAGTTCGTTTTACGAGCTTGAAAAAGCTCTGGGCTTTGAGATAACAAGGCAGGAGGCTCTGGCAGGAAGGGGCATTGCAGTGCCTCAGGAGACAAGGCACTGGGACGGCAAAAGAAGGATCACCGTGCCGTCCAGATCAAAAGAGGCAGAGGCGGACTATCGCTACTTTCTTGAGGGAGACATTCCGTGGATTGCAATTCCAGAGACGCTGCAGCAGAGCCTTCAAGAGTCCATGCCGGAGAGCGCCGTCTCCAAGTTGGAGCGATACATTGGGTACGGCATTCCAGAGCAGGTAGCCCAGGTGCTCTCGTCTGACGGATACTTTTCCGGCCTGTTTGAGGATGCCCGAAACGAAAGTAACGCTCGCGTTGCAGCCAATCTGATTACGACTGATCTGATGGGACTGCTGGACACAAAAGAGAAGCAGTCGGACTCCAGACTGACAGGCAGGCATCTAGGCGATTTGGCAGATGCAGTGCTGTCTGAGACGCTTTCCAGAAATGCGGCAAAGTCGGCGCTGTATGAAATGACAAAGAGCGGCCTGAATCTCGGAGACGCGACAGCCAAGCTTGGCCTGGGGCGCATATCAGACGAATCCGAGCTGGGCGGCATTGTTGACAGTACGATACGCGAAGAGCAGGACGCATTCAGCGAGGCAAAAAGCAATCCGCAGGCGGTAAACTATCTGATGGGCAAGATAATGCAAAAGACAAAAGGCAAGGCGGACGCCAAGCTTGCGCTCTCGCTTCTTCACGAGAAGCTAAAACGATAGCCGATCCCAAAATGCAGCGGCATGAGAGTCAGCCCGCAATTGCTGCGGCAGGAATCCCGCTAATTTTGGTACAAATGTCCCAAAACGCAGTTTTATGCGCATCGCAATTCTGATCAAAGGCAGATCTTTGGAGGCGCGCGCAGCATCTTTTTTTTCGGCGGCAATGCAGGCAGACGCCGTGCAGAACGGCGCCGGTGAAAAGAGCGGCGCTGCAAATCTCAGCAGCGGCCTGCAAAGTCAGCCCCGCCGGAACAGCTAGCTTTTAGGCGGCCTGGAAAACCTGTTTTCTGGATTGCCGTGATACTCGACCGGAAGCATGGCGTCTTTCTGCCTGCCTGTAAGTATTCCCACTACGGCATCATCCTTTTTGATGACGCCTTCTCCTATCAGCTTTTTTATTCCTGCAGGCGATGCTCCGGACGCCATCTCGCAGTCAAAGCCGTTCAATCCGACTATCGACATGCCGTCAAGCATTTCCTTGTCCGTTACAGTAGCGACTATGCCGTCCGTAAACTCCAGGGCGCGCAGGCCCTTGAGCAGGTTTGCCGGCCTGCCTATCTGTATTGCAGTAGCCTTGGTGCTAGGGCGGGAGTTTGTCTCATCAAGATGCCGGTAATACTCTGATACCACCTCTTCGTCCGGCTGCCCGCCGTTCCAGCGCACCCGCTCGCCGAATTTTCCGTTGTAGAGGTCGGCCAGCGTGCTTGCGCCGTCAGATACGATTACGGCAATCCTCGGAATCTTCCTTATCCAGCCCCATTCATACAGTTCCATAAGCGCCTTGCCGCAGCTTGACGTGTTTCCCAGCGCTCCGCCCGGATACACTATCCAGTCCGGCGCCTCCCAGCCCAGGTGCTCTAAAACCCTGAACGCAATGGTCTTTTGTCCTTCGATTCTAAACGGATTGATTGAATTTACAGTATAGCTCTTGTGCGCTTCGGCATCGCGCAGCGACCGCTGCAGCGCATCGTCAAAGTTGCCTTCAATCTCTATTATCTGCGCGCCAAACTGATACGCCTGGCTAAGCTTGCCCGGCGCAATCTGTCCTGCCGGAATGTACACGTCGCACTCCATTCCCTCGTTTGCTGCAAACATTCCGGCTGACGCCGACGTATTTCCAGTCGAAGCGCAGACTATTTTTTTGGCGCCGACAATTCTTGCGTGCGTAACGGCCGTTGCCATGCCGTTGTCCTTGAATGAGCCGCTCGGATTGTATCCTTCAGGCTGCAGCCAGAATCTGTCCGGACTGGCTCCTGCAAATTCCGCAGCCCGGCTCATATGGTACGGCTTTGACTGCCTGCCTTCCGAGCCGTCCAGGGATACAAGATGCTCTGCGCAGGCTTTTGCATCCTCGCAGTCAATGCGGCAAAAATTTAAGAGTTCGCGAAAACGCCAGACGCCGCTTTCGTTGAATATGCTGCCCTGCGGATTTCTCCTCTCAAGAAACTTTTCCTTCAGGGAAGAAGGCGGCGTCCTTTTGTACTTTACGTCAAGAAGATGTCCGCGCTCGCAGACTACCCTGGCATCAGTTATGCTGTATTCCAGTCCGCAGCTTTTGCGTATGCATTTTAAAAGCGCAGCATCCTGCAACATTTCCAATATGCCATGCAAGTAATTTAAAGGAAACAATCAGACAGGCGGAAGAGCATTGATTGGAGCGGCCTGCCTGAGAATGCAGCTGGTACATTACGGCTGCATTGCGCCCGCCGACAGATATCAATGCAGGCTTTGATGTGTCATGCACATGCAGTACAGTACAATGCGCGGAGTTTCGCGCTAGCGCTGTTCCGCTGCGGCTTGCGCACTTGATTTTTAATATTAGGCTGCTTAGGCATGTTATGGCAACATTTGACGAATATGTCAAGGATATTTTACTGAATGTGCGCGCATCATACGACAGCCTTCACAAGCTAAGAGACAAGCCGGGAGATCTGATCATGATAAGCCGCGAGTGGGCCAAGATCAGCGGGCTTTTAGAGTCGCTGGCAGGCAGAATAGCGTCCTCCGGCAGGCAGTCTGACATGTACAACTCCATACTGTCGATATCGCGAGAGTATCTTGACAGCTATTACTTTGCGAGAGAGATTGAGACTATGGCAGACCTGTACGCCGATGACCCAAGCAGGCTGAAGAATATCAGGCTGAAGATCATATCGTCTCTTGATGACAAGGGTTTTATCGATAAAATAGACAACATGATATCAGAATTATGAGCAAAAAATGCGTCCTGTGCGGCTGCAGGGAGCACAGGCTGATAGGATGCGCCAGGCACATGGCAAAAAAGTGCGGCTGCTTCAAGGAACAAGCTGCATGATGCCGTGCAGGAGCAGAGGCGATATGTAAGATCCGGAAAGTAGTTCCCCCCTCGTCATTCGGCATGGCATGCATCTCCAGTCTGCTCGTCAACCATGTACTCTTGGCATCTTCCGCTTGAATGCCTGCACTGGCGTTTCAGGCTCGGCCCGACTTAATGGCCTGTGCGGCCTGTCGTTGTACCATTGCATTAGTAGATCTATTGAATCGCTCTTTCTCATCATAGGAACCGCCGGCCGTCGCGTAGCATTTTCCAGTCTGCAAGCCGCAGGGAATTGGTGTACTTGCTCTCATAGCATACACATTTGCGCTTTTTGCTCTTCTTTTCCCGCTTTTGCGCCATATTCTCCTTTCCCAATACCGAGTGTATGATGCCGTGAGGGATGCTTATTCCGGTTCGCTTTTCGATTATAACTCACATGTCTGCTGCACATGGATGTTCTATGCTTTGGACAGACAAGATGGCCTAATGCTTTTGGAGTCCAGTCATTCCAGATTTTGGCTAGTCTGCTTGCGATGGATGGCTTATCTACTTGACTGGATAGCGCTTGTGCCTGGCCCATAGCTTCTTGACCCAGCGGGTTGATACCCGCATAGCCTCTGCTATTTCAGAGTTGGCCTTTGAG
>CAYGAM010000058.1:0-9193 GCA_964347915.1 uncultured Nitrosopumilaceae archaeon
CCCCACTCCCCCCCCTCCTGGTCGCTTCCCCCCCCCCCCCGCGCCGTTAAGCTTTTGCAAAGCTTGTGAAATCGCAAAAATACTTTGGTAGGTGGAAAATACAACTCGCATGGCATCGCTTTGCTTCTTTGCAAGCTGCTCTGCTATCTTTCCCGCATCTGTCGTAACTGGTATCTCCATCTCTGCCAGTGATGCATCCTCGTCGTCTTTGCCAGTGCGCGTATCCGAGCACACGCCAATGTATTTGTGAGGAAGAGATTTTTGCTCGGCCCATTCGCGTATTGATTGCGACATGAGGCTGATTGACGGAACAAGATACAGAACTGTGCCTTTTGTGCCAACCATCTCTTCTGCAATCTTGAGTGTGACAAATGTTTTTCCTGTGCCGCACGGCAGAATCATTTTACCGCGATTGTTATCTTTGCCTGTCAGGCCCCGCACAACATCAATTCTTGCTTCTTTTTGATGCTGTCGTTCTTTGAATTTAGCCTTCTGTTTTAGTGGCTTGTCCAGAAGAATTCCGCCCCAATCAACATTGCTTTTATGGAGAGTCGTGTAATCTAGTAATTGACAGTCATGGCCTTCTATTTCTCTCATTTGTTCTGATGTTAGTTTTTTGCCGGTGTAGATCAGAATGCTTGACGCGTATCTTGATTTTTTCTTTGAAATTGCAGAAGTAAACTTTGTCAATCCCTTCCAATCTAGCTGATTGCTTCTGCCATAGAACTTGCATTGAATGGCACAGTACGTACCATCATGCTCCTCAGCAACAAGATCAATCCCATGATCGGAGCCGTCGTATACCGGATTGTTCTGCTGATCGCTCCAATGCCACACATTGACAAATCTGTCCTTGTATATAGCATCAACTTTTAGATATTCTACCATAATCTTTTCAAATCGCTGGCCCTTGTTGTGCTTGTATTTGTCTGCTGAAAGATGGTCTATCACATCATCAAATGTTTTCTTGATATCCTTTGTATTCTTGGCTTGGTTAGACAATAGTTTGAACCTCCAGTTCGTCAAAGCCGATTAATGACCATGACATTACATCAGGAATTCCAAGCTTCACAGCTTACGCAACATGCACCAGAATAAAAACTTGAAGCAGGATATTCGGATAAGTGAAATGCACAAATTGGATGACATGATGGTGGTTCTGGCTCAAGCAGGGGCGGTTCCATTTGAGCCCCGAATGCCAACAGTCTCATTCTGTTTTGCCTACAGGTTTCATAGCCCAATGCCCAAATAGTTATCCATTCATCAAGCAGTATCAGGGAACAAAAATATAGCGCTCCGATTCCAATGCCACCAGCTCGTCTGTCCTGCATTACTCAACCTTGGCGTATCCTGTCTCTGCCTTGTCTCGCGAAATAGGATTCTATTCTGGCGCCGGAGCAGTTTGTGGCAAACTTGGCATATTTCTCTTCGGCCCTGTCCTTGTTTTTTCCCGTCTATCTGTTCGTTATTGTCAATCATGCTGAAGTTGAGATTGTCCACCACCCCATACGCCGAGTTATTACTCTTTGATGTGTAGACGCAAGCAAACAGAGTTGTTTAGCATATCGCAGCTATGGGTGTTTATACTCTCAACAAAAATTGAAAGCTCGCCTCCCCGCATGGATCCTTTGGCTTGCATCAAATTTTGGTCTAATCAAAGTGCATTTCGCTTGTCTGAACGAATTAATTTTTGTTAAAAAATAAACTCTAAATTAGATGAATGCTAGCGTATAATATGAGAGAAAGGAGAGAGGAGACGGCAGCAGACACAGCAGCAGAGATCACTAGCGAAGAGTTTGATGAGATGGCAAAAAGAACGCTGGATGACTACGAAAGTGTGTTTAAGAGGTTGTCGGAGATTTAATGCCAAACCTAAGCAGGGCAAATATAGAAAAGCTGCACAAAATTATCAGCAGCAGATTCCCGACTACCCAGGGCAGGATCAACGACGGCAAAATCGATATCATACTGGAAAAGCCGAATTTTGGAATGTTCGGCACCGCAAAGTATGACACAATTTACAAAAAAGCAGCATGCATTCTTGAAGGATTTTGCAGAGGCCATGTGTTTGCCGACGGAAACAAGAGAACTGCGCTGCTTGCCGCCTCGCAACATCTGCAAATCAATGGCTGCCGCCTCGTCATTCCGCAGGATGCAGTCGAATTCCTCCTTTGGGTTGCCCGGAACGAAGCGCAGACAGAGGAGGAGATAGACGAGTTGATCTTCAAGATAGCAGTCTGGCTGGAGGAGCGGACAGCAACAAATGAGAAAGAGTTTTCTCAAAAATACGAGCAGTTTGTGAAAAATCACCCGCAGTAAGCAGCGCAACTGCGCTGCGCCGGAATTGGAGCATTGAATGCTAAAGGACATACGGAAATGCATCTTGCCGCAAAATTTTATCCCGAATACAGCAGAAATGTTCCCAAGACATTGAAATTTATTTTCGATGTGTCGATGGAAAATGAAAAAAAGTTGAAACGCATCAAGAGCTAAAATGCACGGCAGAAACTCATCCTTGCTGTGTCCAGTGTGAGGTCAGCATATGTCCCGATATATGGCAGCGCCCTGCAGGATGCGGCAGTGCCTGCTGAGAGACGAGCCGCGTATGAACGCGTTCAGCTTGGCCCAGGAGCAGAAAATGCCTGCAAATTTAGAAGCGATTCGCGGGGGCGCTCATCCGGCATATGCATGTCTGAAAAATTCCGATACTGCAAAGCTGCGGTACTGCAAATCTACGTTATCTTTATTGTCTCATTCTCTGTTACTATCCAGTCGGCCCGCACATCAAGGGAATTGTGGGGAACGGTATCCAAAAGCTGCGATGAATAAACCGGAACAATCGATACGGCCCGAGTGCGCCTGAGAAATTTGTCATAGTATCCTCGTCCATAGCCCAGGCGGTGGCCGTCCCTGCCGGCCCCTATCGCCGGAACTATTATTGCGTCCATTTTGTCCGACGCTGCAGCCTGGCTCCCAGGCTCCATGATGCCGAACCTGCCCGGCCTGAGATCCTCAAGCCTCCGAACTTGATGAAACGAGATCTCGTCGCCGTGCGTTCTAGGCAGCAGCACCTCTGCTCCCCGCTCTGCCGCCTCCATTATTGCAGGCACGGTCGGAACCTCGCTTCCTGCAGCATGGTAAAATGCTATGCTCTCTGCGCTCTGAAATTCGGCAATGGCTCTTATATTGCGAAAGATTCTTCTGCCTGCATCTTTCCGCTGCCCTGCCGGAATGCCGTTTCGCTTTTCCAAAAGCTGCCTGCGAATCAGGCTCTTTGCATCATCAGTCAACAGCAGACACAAAAGCTGCCATGGCGGTATTTTTTAAAAGCATTGCAACAGTCATCGGACCCACGCCCCCTGGAACGGGCGTTGCAAGAGATGCTTTGCCTATAATCTCATCATAGTCTGCATCCCCTGCCAGCCGGCCGTTGTGCCTTGATATTGCCACGTCAATGACGACGGCGCCTTCCTTGATCATGTCCGGCGTAAGCTTGAATTTGTCCCTGTTGCCTACCGCCGTAACTATGAGATCAGCCCGGCGCGTATGCTCTTCCAGGCTTTTTGTCATGGAATGGCACATGGTTACAGTGGCATTTCTTGCCAAAAGCATATTGCAAAGCGGCTTGCCTATCAGTGTGCTTCGGTTTATGACTACTGCATGCATGCCTTTGAGGTCAACACTGCAGTGGTCCAGCATTCGCATAATTCCTGCCGGAGTGCAGGCGGTCAGCGCTCCCTGTCCTGCGACCAGCATACCCATGTTGTACGGCGTCAGTCCGTCCACATCTTTTTGAGGAATTATGTAGGATGTTGCCACAGGAGCATCAAGATGCTCCGGCAGCGGCAGCTGCACCAGGATTCCATGCACATTGCGGTCTTCATTCAGCTTTTCTATATTCTCCACCAATTCTTCCTGCGTTATTGACGAATCAAGCCGATAATCCTTTGTGCGGATTCCTACATCCTTGCATGCCGCGTGCTTGTTTTTGACGTATGTTGCTGACGCCTCGTTGTCTCCTACCAGTATAGTGGCAAGGCAGGGCGTAATGCCGGCATCAATGAGGCGCGATACCATGCTTTCCACCTCCTGCTTTACGATTGCGGCAATTTCCTTGCCGTCTATTTTTCGGCCTGCCAATATGACATCGCCGGCGCGATAGGGCTTAATCAAGTATTGCATGCGGTTTCAACCAAATGCGTACTGTCAGCTCATGCGCCAGCAGCTGCGCCAGGTTCGCGCGCCGCATGCAAGATGACAATGCGCCGGCACGCCAGTCAAAATTATGCGTACATAGATGCATGGACACCCCAATGAGCATTGCAGTATGCTCATTGCATGGTCCGCGCTAGATCGGCTTGCGCGCGGCCTTTTGCATAACAGCGTCCGCCTTTCCCTCGGCAAAGAGCCGGACTGCCTCTGGATATGCAATGTGCTCCTTTTCCAAGATTCGCGCGGCAAGAGATTCAGGAGTGTCGCTGCCGTGCACCGGCACGACCTCTTGCAAAAGTATCGGCCCCGTATCCACGCCTTCGTCTACAAAATGGACTGTGCAGCCGGAATATTTGACTCCGTACTCTACAGCCTGCCTCTGGGCGTGCAGTCCTGGAAAAGACGGCAGCAGTGCGGGATGAATGTTTAAAATTCTTCCGCGGTATCTGCGGACAAATGCCTTGCCCAGGATTCTCATAAATCCAGCAAGGCATATCAGGCCGTTGTCCGGAGTAACGCCGCGCCTGGCAAGCTCGCCTGCAATCATGCCGTCGTACTGCGCGCGGTCCTGTCCGTATTTTTTGGCGTCCAGGACAAGCGCGTCCACTCCAAGCTTCCTTGCAGTTTCAAGCCCGCCCGCATCCGCACTGCTTGATATGACGACGGCAGGATTAATCGGAATCTTGCCGCCGCGGACAGATTCAAGTATGGCCTTCATGTTGCTTCCTCTGCCGGATATCAAAATTCCAAGATTCAGCAATTGCACGGCCTCAGTAAAGCCGGCATTCGGCATGCCGGAATTTATGCCGCGTCGTCACGGCAGCAGCACCGCCCGCGCGTCAAGCTGAGAGTGCTTTAGCTTTTCAAGCGCCTCGTTTGCGCTCTCCAGCGGAAATGTCTCGGATACCACGCGGATATCGTGCTCTGCGGCAAGCCTCACCACTTCGTCCATGTCCTTTCGCGAGCCTATGAGCGTTCCCCGCAGCGTTTTTTCCTCAAATGCAAGAAAATTTGGAATTTTTCCCACCGTAGCAACTACGACGATGCCGCCTTTTTTTATCGACTTTATTGCAGTGTCCGTTACGTCGTCGGACGGCGCAAATACTATTGCCGCGTCAAGCAGCCCGATATCGCGCTGCAGCTTGTCTAGAAATACGTCCTGATTTGCATCGTATGCCAGCGCGCGTTCGGCTCCAAGTTCCTTTGCAACATCCAGATGGCGCTGATTGCGCGATACGGCGATTACGCGGCACTCCCGCAGCGCTGCAAACTGCACTGCCATGTGCCCCACGCCGCCTATTCCAAATATGCCAATGGAAAGTCCAGTCCTGGGCTCTGCCGCAATTACCGCCTTGTATGCGGTTATTCCGGCGCAAAACAGCGGCGCGGCGTACTCGGGGCTCATGGATTCAGGGATGCGCGTTGCAAAGTCTTCATGAACAGTAACGTATTCCGAGTATCCGCCTTTGAGCGATTCTCCCAGTATGTCCATTGAATCGCACAGGTTTTCCTTGCCGGACTTGCAGTAGCCGCACGACATGCATGACTCAAGCAGCGGCGAGACTCCCGCCATGTCGCCAATCTTGAATCTGGTTACGGCGGCGCCCGCCTGAACCACCCTGCCCACTATCTCGTGTCCCGGAACTACCGGCAGCTGCGGCGGTATGCCGAGATCCTGCCAGTCGCCCTCTATTCCATGCAGCTGAGAGTGGCAGACTCCGCATGCCTTGATGTTTATCAGAATCTCGTTCGGCCTGCTTATCCTATGCCGGTCAATGAGCGCGAGCTTGAGCGGCTTGGATTCTATCGGGCCCAGCTTGGATAGAACCATAGCCCGCATCTTCTCTGCCATGCAATGCGTGCAGCTGCGGAAAATATATTCTTTAGAAGATTCTGTAAACTTATCTAGTGACGCGCGTCCCGCCAGAGGCCTAGCATATGACCACAGTTGCAGCGGCGGATTATGTCACCTCTTGAAGCAACTTTTATTCCTGATCTAATGCGAGATTCGCGTATTGTTTGTTCGCAGTTTGGGGTGGGAAAGCGCGCGTCCCCCCCAAGCATATCAATTTCACATCAGAAAATGTCGATGCTGGGATTCCATCACCCGATAAGTTTGCAGAATGGTGAAATACAAACTATATAGTGTTCAGCGCCGCCCAATGATCCGGATGGACTATAGGCTCACGCAGGACGACAAGGAGAGGGTAATGCTACTTGCAAACGTAAGGGATCACGGGCTCAAGTCGCTTGACATAAGCCAGCTTGAGAGGCTCCGCCAGCTGGTAGCAGCCAAGGATTACAGCCACGACAGAAAGGCAGAAAAATCAAAGAAAAAACTCATCAACAAGATCAATGTGGCAATATACGAAAAGGCCGAAGGACGCGAAGGCATCTGAGGATCCCTCCCAGGGCATGCTGCATTTCGGCCGGCAGCCGCAAGGACGCAGCCGGCATGCAAGAGCGAATAAAACCAGAACCAGAGCATCCCGCCATGGAAACGGCCGCCTGCCTCCCGTTCAGGCTGCATGCCGCAGCTCAAATACGTAATTATATTTGGCATCAAGCTGTGATATCATGGCAGGAAATCTTCTTTCCAGCGAGGCCAGTCCGTACCTGCTGCAGCATGCGCAAAACCCGGTGCACTGGCATGCATGGAACAGCGAGGCGCTAAGGCGGGCAAAGGACGAGGACAAGCCGATATTCCTAAGCATAGGGTACAGTTCGTGCCACTGGTGCCATGTCATGGCCCACGAATCATTCGAGAATGAGGAAATTGCAAAAATAATGAATGAAAACTTCGTGAGCATCAAGGTGGACAGGGAAGAGCGTCCCGATATTGACGACATCTACCAAAAGGCATGCCAAATGGCAACGGGCCAGGGCGGATGGCCGCTGAGCGTCTTTCTGACTCCAGACCAAAAGCCGTTCTATGCAGGCACGTACTTTCCTGCGCTGGACTCGTACGGCCGTCCAGGCTTTGGAAGCCTGCTGCGGCAGCTGGCTCAGCAGTGGAAAGAGAAGCAAAAGGACATCAAAGCGGCCGCGGAAAAATTTGCGTCAAGCTTGCAGGCTGCTGCCGTTCCCAAAAGGGAGGCTGTAGAGAGACAGATGCTGGACGAGGCGGCGGTCAACCTGTACCAGTTGGGCGACGCGGTGTACGGAGGATTCGGCGGAGCGCCAAAGTTTCCAAACTCTGCCTGCGTATCTTTTCTTTTGCGGTACGCCAAAATGTCAGGAATCACAAGGTTTCAAAAGTTCGCGCTAAAGACGCTGGACAGGATGGCGCGCGGCGGAATATTCGATCATGTGGGAGGCGGCTTTCACCGGTATTCCACCGATGCGCGGTGGCTTGTGCCTCACTTTGAAAAGATGCTGTATGATAACGCGCTCATACCAGTAAACTATGCCGAGGCGTACCAGATAACAAAGAATCCGGCATACCTGGATACGATGACCAGTACGATAGACTTTGTGCTGCGCGACATGGGAACGCCTGAGGGCGGATTCTGCTCTGCAATCGACGCAGACACGAAAGACGGCGAGGGAACGTACTATACATGGACCAAGCAGGAGATACGAGAAATTCTGGGAGATGATGCCGGCATATTCTGCGCATACTATGACGTAACGGACGGCGGAAACTGGGAAGGCAGGACCATACTGTACAATGCAGCCGGCGCATCTGCAGTAGCTCTCCAGGAATCAAAGACGGAACGAGAGGTGGCGGATGCAATACAAAGGTCAAAGGACAGGCTGCTTGGTGCCAGGGCGGCGCGCACCAGTCCCGAAATTGACGGCAAGATCCTTGCGTCGTGGAACTCGCTGATGATCACCGCCCTTGCAAAGTGCGGCAGGGTAGCTCATCGGCAGGACTATGTTGATGCAGCCGGGCGGTGCGCCGATTTTATTTATGACAAAATGCGCAGCGACGGCGTCCTGCTTCACTCGTACAAGGACGGCAGGGCCAAGATTCACGGATATCTGGACGACTATGCTTTCTTTGCCGC
The DNA here is from genome assembly GCA_964347915.1 of uncultured Nitrosopumilaceae archaeon. GTDB lineage: Archaea > Thermoproteota > Nitrososphaeria > Nitrososphaerales > Nitrosopumilaceae > CAYGAM01. The sequence continues at coordinate 8,223 of CAYGAM010000058.1, forward strand.
TGCACTGCTGGACCTGTTCTCTTTGACAGCAGACGAGGATCACCTAAGGCGCGCATCATACCTTGCAGAGTACATGCTGGAGCATTTCTGGTCGGAAAAGGACGGATGCTTTTTTATGACCAGCGACAGGCACGAAAAGCTGATTCTGGCTCCGCGCAGCTCGTACGATCTCTCCGTGCCGTCCGGAAGTTCGGCAGCGGCCGACGCGCTGCTCCGGCTGCACCATCTGACGCAGAACCGCAGGTTTCTGGAGGTTTCCGAATCCGTGACAGAGTCTTCCATAAGGCAGGCCGCCGAAAATCCGTTTGCCTTCGGGCACCTGCTGAATGCGGCGTACATGCGCCTGCAAAAGCCGGCCGAGATCACCGTTCTGGGCAATATGGAATCCGAGCTTGCGCGGTTCATACGGGAGCGGTTCATTCCGGAAGGCATCATAGTAGAAGTGTCCGAAAAAGAAAAGCTGGACAGGCTCTCAGGGTATGATTTTTTTGCAAAAAAGCCTTTTCCATCGGACGCATCAGCGTATGTCTGCAGAAACTTTGCATGCTCGCCGCCGCTGCTCAGCGCAGGCGAAGCAGCCGAGCTGCTCTAAATTTTTCGCAGGCCGATATCCAAAAGATCGCCCACCTGCGGGCGTCCGAGCCGGTCATAGCGGCTCTTTGGCATTGTGATATTGACGGATGTCTGCTGGTAGCTCTTGATCTTGATTGTAGGCTGCGCCTGCAGTATGGCTTCCAGCAGCGGCAGTATCTGCTTTCGGGTGTCCGGATCGATTTTTTTGTATATTGCCTCCCTGATCATTTGCTTTTGCGATACGGGTTCGGTGTTGACGTTTTCAACCAGTGTGATCTGAATGGCCCTGCCATTGTCTACTATCTGCTGTATTCTAAACTCGTCTGCCTCTGACAATACCGCAGGGCGCGATTCAAGCAGATTTATCTTTACCGTATGGCATCATGATTGTATCATGG
>CAYGAM010000058.1:9293-13241 GCA_964347915.1 uncultured Nitrosopumilaceae archaeon
ATGGCATCATGATTGTATCATGGCATCATGATTGTATCATGACGGCATCATGCAGGCGTTTTGCGCGGCGGGCACCTGCAATTCTCGTGCGCGCATCAAGCCGCTCTGCCATGAAACCGTGCAGGTTTCGCCTTGAGCGCGCGCGTCCATGCTAGGTTAAAATGAAACAGGCATTCTGCAGACTGCATGAAATGGAAGCTGGAAGAGGAGGAAGATTACTTTAAGATATACGACTCGAAAAAGAATGTTGCAGGATATCTGGATCCTGATTACGGCAAGGCCGGCCAGGATACAATAGATGCAATGCTAAAAAACCATGAATTTGTGCGGAGCGCGTTTCTGATGCTGCCCATGGTAAAATTTGGCATCTTTGACTCTGAGAGAATGCAGGTGCATGAGCTGCATTCAAGGCTGGAGAATGCATTGGCAAGGACGGATGCGTGGCGCAACTGCCTGGGCAAGCTGGGCGCGCCGCATTGGATAGGCGTATCGCACACGGATCATGACATGCTGTCAATTACGATTCCTATAGCATTTTCAGAGCCCGTGCCTTTGGTCAAGGACAGGCTGCGCGATGCAGTATCGCCTACCTTGGATGGGCTGCAGCAGCTAGGCCTGCTGTAAGGCCGCGGTTCATTCTTGTAAGCAGAATGTACCCTCCGACAGAGCCCACAAGCAGCAGAAGCGATCCTGCGGGAAATTCCGGCACTGGAGCATACTCTTCTGACTCGGCTATCAGCGAATAACCCGCCGCAAGATCCGCTCTCTCGCTGTCCGGAAGCGGCATGACAAACGGGACGGTGTCTTCTGCGCGCAAATAGTCCGGCTGGGCGTAAACCTGGGACACGGCGGCAACGCGGCCTTGGCGGTCGTACAGCGTGGCCGTAATGGATATTGCGTTTGCAGTAATCTCTCCCCTGTTTACGACCGCGCCCCGTATCAGCAGGTTGTTGACGCTGTCTCGGGCAATCTCGGCCGACTCGATATCTATTACCTGCATCTTTGAGCCGCCCAGATCATACTCAAGCGACAGATCGTATGACTCCGCATTCTGCACGATGCTGCCGCGAGCATGTATGTCAAACGGCGTAGTCGTGCCCGGCATGACAGTGCGCACAAGGGCGGCAGAGCTTGCCGTGTCCAGCAGCGCGCCGTCAGGCGAATATATGCTGGCCGTAATGCGGGCGTTTGTGACGGGCGCGCTCAGCGTATTTTCCAGCTCGCCTACAATGTGAAGCGTGCCGTCGTCGCCAAGGTACATTTGATCATTCTGCACATCCAGCGCAGCCCAGGCCGGCAGGGCAGGCGCGATCCCTGCTGCAATGCCCAGCGCAGAGAGGAGTACCAGGCCACATTTGCAAGATGATGCAGGCATGATAGAATTGCTGCACCGGTAGAATAAAAATTCCTTGGCTGGAGCCAGTCCGTTTCATGGCGGATTTCAGGCTCAAAAGACAGGATGCTTGTGCGCACAATCGCGAAAGATCTCAAGACGCATGCACCGCCGCGCTGCGCGCGGTGCGGCTTTGCTACTGCCTGACATCCCTTCCGCTCTTGGCCGCACTAAAGTGAGACAGCGCCGTAATCTCATACTCGAATGACTCTTGGAAGAGCTCGTCTGAGCGTATCTTGTGCGCTTCGTCCCCAGTCTCCAGGTACAGCATAAACTCCCTTGTGCTGTCTTCCTGGGATGCAACGGACAGCCGGAACAGCTCCACTGACGATATGAACTGCCTGGGCACATCAAGCGAGTCATACCTTGACGCAATCTCCTGCAGGCTTTGCATGTGATCCCGTGCAGACTCGGCAAGCTCTTCGCGCGTGATATCGCCCTCTGCCATGATCGTCTTTTTTGATTCAAACTCGTCATGAATTGACTTTAGATCGCTCTGTATCTGCTCAAGTTCGCTTCCGAATGCAAATCCTCTCATGCGCGTCTGCTCAAGCGTGTAAGAGTATGATGCGGCCAATGCGATGACGGCAGCGGCGGCCATGCCAAGAATTATTGTCCGCTTTTGCTTTTTTTTCAAGGCAGATCAGTTGATATAGTTTCCAAGCTCGTCCGTCTCCAGCTCTATTGTCATTACGGTTCCGCTGATAAAGGATTCGTTTCGTATTGTTCTGACTCGGGCAACATCAAGATGGTGCGGCCAAATTTCAACCACGATGGCTCCTACCTTTACATTTTCCGGAGCGTCGGTCAGCATGATATCGTCTTTTTTTATGCCATAGTCCTGGAGCTTTTTGATCGAGTGCTCTACCAGCGGCTCTGGATTGTTGTGGTTGATTGCCCAGACAGTTCCATCATACTCTATCTTATCCATAAGGGCGGCAGATCGCATCCCTTCTATAACAGTTATTCCCAAGCCAGCCAAGCGAAATGCGCTCCAGATTGAAGGCTGCGGAGGCTTGCGCCCAGGCAGAGTCAAGTCCATATGCGCCTTGGCTGTTATTGTCATTCCATTCTGCCTGCTGATTCCACCATCAGGCATCGCCAGGACAATTATTCGCTCAAGCAATGTCGCGGAATAAAAAAAGCGCAGCTCCCTGAACGCGATGACGGCGATTCCTGCCTTGGCTCTGCGCTCTTTTGTCTTGGCGCATCCCGCCTCTGCCTCGCATCGCATAATGCGATTCGATCTCAATGCCTGGGCGGCTTGCAGCAAATTCTGAGCATTTCCCTTCAGCCTTGCTTCTTGTCTTTATCATGTCCGCCATCGCCGCGGCGCATCAGGCAGAACTGCCGCTGTTTGCAAGGACGTTTTCGGATGCGGCGGGCACTGCTCCGCGTTCAAATTCGCGCAGCGCAGCTGCGGCCCTGCTGATGCCTCTGCACGGCATTAGAAATTCTGCGCCGCGTTTTTGCAGGCTGCTGATCATGCAGATTGAGAAAATTCCCGGTCGCGCAGAATAATGCGCATCTTAATGCCTGCATCTGCCGGCACCGCGGCCTTGAATGTCTCTTGCAACGCTTCCCTCTTGGCGGGCATGAATGCCTGGGCAGACTGACTGTCCGATGAACCTCTGCCGGAGTTGAAATCTTCTATTCCATATGCGGCGTTATGCTTCGCTGATGCACTGGCGCAGGCAGGCGCGCTCTCTGCGCTCATTGCGGCATTCCGGCATACGCTCTGATGCCGGTCATGTTGAGGCTCAACTTGGCTTTTTGGCATGCGTCAAAAATCTCAGGGCTGGCTATGCGCACTGATCGTTTTGCCTGCGCCGGATCTTGGCCTGATCAGAGCATGTTTCGTTCAAGCTGCATTAATCGATAGTTTAATATTTCTGCTACAATACTGTAATGTACATGAGCATAACTGAAACCGTATTGGCCAAAGAAAAATCCAGAATGACTGGGAATACAGTCAATGCTACGACAGTCTATGTTCCCAGTGAAATTAAAGAATATTTGGGCGTAGGCGACAGCATAACCCTTGATGCAATTATCGCAGGGAACCAGCTAAAACTTGCACTCAGCAAGCCGTTGTACAATTTTGGCATTGACGATGTGGTAAAATTGTCTGATGAGGCTGGATTCAAAACAGAATATCTTACCGCATCATCAGGAGTGACTGTGTTTTCGTCGATCAAGGATGATTTAACGATAAAATACGAACAGTACCGCAGAGACGTCATACGACCAGCTACTGTCGCAGTTTTAAAAAGCCTAGAAAATGTAGACTATGACGCATACGAGGACATTTCATTGCGTGCATCAAGGATGAAAAAGAAATTCGACGTCATTGTCATGCCGGAAGGAGATGCTGGCGTTTTCAGAGTGCTAGATAATCCCAAGCAATACAAACTGACCAGAAAAAAAGCATTCAGGCTGCTAGAAGGAGCAGGAAAAAAGATAGGCATGTCAGTCGTCTGCAGGTTTGACAGCAAAAATGACAGCATTGAGGAAATAAAAAATTTCATTGACGAATCGGCAAAACTAAATCTTTA
>CAYGAM010000059.1:0-13063 GCA_964347915.1 uncultured Nitrosopumilaceae archaeon
AGATTGCTGGCAATAAGAGATTTTATTGTTAACGGCAAACATCTGAAAAAAAATTGCGTCCGAAATGGACCGCTCAATTAGAACCATACAAAACTGGTTCAAGCGCTACATGAAAGAAGGAATTGCGGACTTGCAGACAGGCCCAGAAGCAGCAGGCCGCCCAAGGTACCAAAGATCACGCTGAAAGATTTCATGGAACAGAATAAAAAAGTTCCAACAACTCCTCAACTGACCATGCAGAAAATCAGCGAGGATTTTGACTGCGAATACGCCGAGGCGTACGTAAGATCGCTTCTGCATGAATATGGCTACTCGCACAAGACAGCGCAGAAAATTCATGTCAAGGCTGCGTTGCGCAAGGAGATTTGCAAGTGGGGGCGCAAGATTTTGCCTATGATTAAGGAGTACGAAGAGTCCGGCTATACCGTATTCGTAATGGACGAATCTCACTTTGTATACGATTCAAAAACCGGGCGCAAATACTTTCCGCGCGAATCACCGTATCTTAATGCAGTCGAAAAGTGCTGGAGGCAGGGCAGGCGCGTTCTGCTAAACTCCGAATATTATGAAAGCATTGAGGACATGAAAAAATCAGTCTCAACGTATCTTAGAACACATCGATTCAAGCTCTCTGTACTGAAATATCTCAAGAGGAACCCGCCGAAACAAAAGGCCATGGAATGGAAAACGGGCTAGTTCCTTGTGTCCGTATGCTTCTGCACTGCTGAAGCCGCCTGGCTCTTATGCCGTTTATGTCGCTTTCTTTGCATAGCTCCGACAGCATAAGGACATATGGCGAGTGCCGGTCGGCAGCTCTTATTGCCCAGACTTGGCATGCAATATTTCCAGACCACAAATATTCGCAGGCGCATTACCTTGTCCTACCGGCTCATTATTTTTTTGAGATATTTTTGATGATTCATATCTCAAGCTGCAATTGTTGATGTGTTTTTAGGACTGTCCGGCAATAATTGTAAAGAACTTTTCTGCGTCACTATAAGTCGCTGGAGAGGGCACTCGGTCAGACCGCCCGTGTTCTTCCTCACACTGTGCGGCAGATTCGGGGATCCTCCGCATGAACTTTTGACATATGATGTTAGTCCCTGCCATAGGCCGACTTGTGATTGCACACTCTTAGAAACTCTATCGTGTCACTGTTCCAGTCAGCATTGTATATTATTCTGTATTTGTTTCCTACATCATATGCAAACACTCTTTTGCTCTGTTTGTATCTGCCCAGACGCGCCGGATTTTCAGACACTCTTAATTCCTGTGTGGCGTGATTAACCCTTTTTCTGATTTGAGGGTCAAGATTTTTGTACTGTCTAAGAAACTTTGTCTTTCTTGCAGCGTCCCAAATGTCTCTCAAGACTCTTCCTTGAGCTCTTTCATGAACTCATCAAAAGGCAGTGTTTTCTTGCCTTTGTCATCTGCATAAAACTCGTCAATGTCTCTGACCTCATCTGGAGTTAGATCATCAACATTCCTTGTCTCTGACATGTGGTTTCCTCCATCCTGTTCCTAAAAAGGGTTGTCGTGAAATCGGCTGTGTATTGGACGAAAATGATGTCGCCTAGTCATTTTCGTCCTCCTCCGCCCATTCTGGGTTGCTTTCTCTGACTTCCCTTGTGGCCATCTTCCTACGGAATGCCTGCCACGGTGTTTCGCAGTTGTCAAAATCAAGTGATCTGTGGAATCGGACCTTGTTGTAATAGTCGACGTAATCTTCAAGGTTTTTGTAGTGCACTATCTCCTCCTCCAGCGTTCTAAACCACCGTTCCAGCTTGCCGCTTGTCTACGGGTGATACGGTCTTGAGTTTATCAGTCCGATTCCTTTCTTCAGTAGTTCGTCTCCAAACAGCGTGGGTTTCCATCAGCAATGGGGCACAGCGTTTTCTTGACGTAAAGCAGCTTCCATTATCGGACAGTATTGTAGCCGGCTTGTCGAATTTTGATATTGCCGCGCGCAGTGCCAGTACGGAATTGTATGAAGTAGCTTCAGGAAACAAGAATGAGCCCGTCACGCAGCGAGATGCATCATCCAAAAAAGCCACTAAATTGAGGCCTTGCAGGCGTAAATCTTTCCCAATATGCCAGTCTACATGCCACATCGAATTGGAATGCTTGCGTTCGTATCGCACCCACTTGCGTCTTTTTGATTTGGCTGGCGATGGCGTTATCAGGCCGTTCCCTTGCATGATTTGATACGCTTCGCGGTAGATTATATCTTGACCATTATCTTTCAGTAGCTTTGCGGTGTAGTGCGCGTCCATCTTCTCTTTTTTGCAGTGCTGAAGTACCATGAGTATTTTCTCGCTTGTTATCTTAACTGGTTTTCTTCCTGGCAAGCCGAGCGTGTGCGCCGTACCGGTTTTGCGAAACTCTGTATACAAGCGCTGAATCTGTCTTTGCGAGACTCCAATCTCTGCCGCAATTTCGAATGTCTTTCGCCCTTTCTTGCACTCTCGGATCGCATATCGTAGCTTCTTGTCTGTCAGTCTTGTCACTTCTTTTGCTGATTTGTGGAGCTTAAAGTAGTCACCTGCATTCCGCCTGGCCACCGTGACATAATTTTCGTACACTACACAAGGCGTCTAAGACAAAATAGATTTAATTGTCAGTATTCTGCACATTAATGCGACTTTTGCGGCGCATGAATATTTTTGGCGCGACATTAGTGACAATCGAAAGCACGATTCATTTTGCAAATTTATCTATTTCGTCAGATATTTTTGAAGGCAGCTTCTTATAATCAGAAAAAGGCGCGATCAATACATAATAATCAAAGTCACTCCACCGAAGCCTGTGCTCAGGAGGAACCTCATCGCCAGCAATCTTCTCAACATATCCCCGTCCCAAATATTTTTTTACATTTTTTTTCATCCGGTGTATTTTTGGAAGCAGATATAGAAAAAATTTGAGACGATCTAGGTCATTAGACGGTTGAGAATAAGTCATACTTTGTGTAGAACATAGAAGAGGAGTGTGCCAAACTCTAGCAAATGATGCTATGGGCTTGTCATTTTTAGTGGTGTAATCTTTCCATACTATCAATCCGCGATAATGGTATCTGGAGAGTCCGCATTTTTCAGCAGGCAATATAGCAACAGGTTCATAATCATGATCTTGAATTTCTTCTTTTTTCCAGTAGAAAGAATGAGTTTCGGCGCCTATGCCCAGTGAGTCACCTTCGTCCATAACTTTGTCTGGATATGGGCTACGATCCTTGATTAGTAGGATTTCTTTATTTGACGGCATAGATTGGTCTACCATTTATCGTATCAATCTGAACTATTTGCGACATAGGCAAGGGAGATAGACCTTCCTCAGATGCAATATGAGAAGCTTCTAGTGTGACCAACAGAACTTCCTTGATATGCTTTGCATTATGAATAGCATCGGTGGTATTGCCCTGCATTACAAACACCAGAATATCCTTTATCAGAGCAGTAAGTATTTGGATTATCTCATGCGTAAATGTATTTTTTTCCATGGCTTCATAGGCTTGCACAACGGAATCTAACAATTTCGGTATGAAAGATATGGAAACTGTGCCCCGATCGATTTGATGGATTAATTCATCTACATAAGGAATGAGCCTGGCCCATTGCTGAGTTTGAACATAATGGCGAATTTCTTTTATTTTCGATTCCTGAGAATGCTGTATTTTGGGTAGTTTCACATAAAATTTCTTTGCTGAATCCTTTCGGTCGTTCGGAGCTAATTGTACATACATTGGAGATAAACCGCGCCTGGCTTTTAATTCTGTAGGCGGATATTGTCTAAAACGAGATCTTGGAGTTCTAGATGCAACAACTGATGAATACGACGCCATTTCTATTCAATGACAGGAAGATTTTTTATGGATTCTTTATATGTTTTAGCCAATTCGGAATTTCTATCATAAACTGATTGTAGCATTGAAATAAGATGCGCTAGCTTGTCTTGAGAGAATTCAGCGGATATTATTTTTTCGTAGTCAGTATCATCATCATCATCAAAACCAAATTGAACACGAATTACTGGAAGATAGCATATGGGTTTGTTAGAAAAATCTTTGATTTCTACCAGCATACTATTATCGCTTTTAAAACTCAGTGCTGGAAAATTAAGCATGTTTCCAGAAACATGGTATTGAATTTCCAATCTATGCAATCCTTTATCCGTTAGTTTGGAAAAAAAATACCTAATATTTTTCTTAGTTTTTGACATTAGATTTGACTTTGTTAAGAAAGCTTGAATATTATCTCTGTTTTGAAGATATTCGTAAGAAACAAAGCAAAGAGCAAATCTATACCTGCCAACCAAATCATAGTCACTTCCAGATCCAAAAATCTCAGCAAGTTGTTTGATCGAAGTGTCATAAGCAGTTTTATTGTAGGCGCTGATCAATGTGTTTAATTGTTTTTGATTAATGTTAAAAATTCCTTCCAGTTCAGATTTAAAATCATCAAACGGATTATCCGAGTCTTCTATCATCACATGTAAGTAATTGCCGATGAATATAAAAAAGATTTGGTGAATTCAGTAGTCCGGCTGTATATGGTCAGGCCCAAATTTGATTCGTGTCTAGCCGCTGCGTATGTGAGATGCTGTTGTACCTGCATATTGGTCAAAATGTCGTGGACCTGACCATGTACGTCCGGCTTTTGCCAATTATTGCTCAATTATGGGCAAATCTAGTCCGCATTTTGGCCTGCCGGCCGATTTTTTGGTTGATACTTATTGGTGAAGCATACCTACCCTTCTTGTTGATCCAAAAAAAAAGGCAGATACGCAAACACGATATCGGCCTGAGAGTTTTTAAACTGTTCCAAATTGCGTTGCCCGTCATTGACCTGCCCTTTTCCAGCAGCAGCAACGCGCAGTACGGATTCAAAGAACCAGCTGCCATGATTTCTGCAATGTGCGAAAAGAAACGCTATTTCAGGAGTGCGTCTGCGCACCTTCAAGACAAAATAAAATGCCCCAAAGCCTACTGGCTGCTGCGGATAATCAGAAAGATTGGCCCAGACAGCATGTCCACCCGATGCGACGGAATGCTTTACAGCACGATAAAGTCAGCATTGAGGACGGCAAACGTCCATTCCGTTGCATCAGTCATAGTTGCAATAGACAAGCATTTGATTCCGCGGTGCGACAAGCCTGCCGAGATGAGGTACAACATAACAAAAAGAAAGTTAAAAAGTGGAACCAGCACTTTTGAAACATACATTACCGCCAAGATTGTAGAAGGATTTCACCTGCTTAATCTTGCCTGCAGTGCGGCGGACATGGAACATTTGATGACAGATTTGTGCGTAAAATCGTCCAGCAATGCTTAAAAATCGGCATACCAATACGCCTGTTCCTGATGGACAGGAATTTTATTCAGTAGCTGTTATGAGAACCATGGCCGAGCTTGGCCAAAATTTCATAATGTCCGCAATCAAAAACAAGGACACAAAAAAAGCGATCAAGGGGCGCAGGAAAGGAAAAAGAGGCGCCGTATCCAAATATACAATGACATCGCAGGACGGCAGCAAATTTACATTTAATCTTGTCCTGGCATACATTGAAAAGGACAATGACTGTCATGCCTTTGCAGCAAATGTCATGTACAGTGATCCGTTCAGCATGCTGGAGCGCGTTACAAAAGAATACAAGAAGAGATGGGGAATTGAAACCGGATACAGGTGCATGGAGCAGATGCGCCCGCACATCGCCAGCAAGAATGCATCAGTCAGGATAATGCTGTTCTGCATAACAGTGATCATGTACAATCTGTGGATGTGGGAAAGGGAACGGGCGGCGCAGGACCGAGAACTCGCATTGGACATGATGCTTTCATGCCTGATGACACGGTCTGTGCTCTGGCAGAAATGCCACGGGCGGACGATCCTAGCGGCGGCTGATTCCAATATCTGCTGAAAAGTTGACTTATTGTTGCCGGACAAAAGCCGGACTGCTGGAATTGGGAACTGTTAAGTTCGCGGGAAATCATCAGATCTGTTAAGTGTTGAGAGATGATGCAAGAAAGGATCAGGACCGAGTCAAGAATTTTCTACACAAGGAAGCAAAACACCACAGACATATCCTTTAGACGAGGAGATAGGAACAACAATCAGTGAGAATTAGTAAATGTAAACACAATGCGCTCACGAGAAAGACCGCGGATCGCATGATGGAGCACAATTCTGTAGCCATATCTTGGATACAATTTCACCACACTCTCATACAACACATCATAGATTGGAAGGTCATAATACAGAATGCATTATCTCCCGCAAACTTAACAGTTCCCATTAGAATGCAGGATGGGAAAATCAGCCTGCACCCGCGCAGAGGCGGCCTGCGGATCCTGCCTGAATCGTTCCGAGCCGGCGCAAACTTGGCGCCCGCACAGAAACTTGGAGTCTGCAGCATTCCGGTAGATCGCATGAATTTAATAAGAGAGCGCTGCCGGCGCAAAATCATCTCCGCAGCATTTTGGTCCTGGGAAGCGGCATGAGAAGCTTATTCTGCGGACAGCAAAAGCTCCCGGATGAGGTTTGCGGCATCAAGGGCGTCGGCGGTATTGTCTGCTTTTGCAAATACTGCAATGTCATTGAGCAGCGTAGTGATTATTTCAATTATCCTGTCCATAAATATGTTCTTTGTCCATATGCATTCAGTGTACTCTGACAATACAGATAGGAAAGATGCAGATACTGTACCCCGATTGATTTGGCTGATTAATTCATCCGCAAAAGGAATCAGCTTGTCCCATTGCCGGCTTTGGATATGGCGGCAAATTTCCTGCGCCTGCGATTCCTGAGCGTCTGCCGAGGACTGCAATTCTGTGATTTCACGCATTGCATCAGGATCAGATGCCCTGGGAGATGCCTGATTTTGGATGTGAGACCAGATTCTGCTCTGCACTTGAAGCTGACTTTTGAAAAACTCTTGATTGATTCTCATGAGTATTCGGCGCCGTATTTCTCTCATGCGCGTATCATGCTCGTCTTTTGCTTCTTCAAGCGATCTGCCCTTTTTTGCAGACGGCTGCGCTTTCTTGAGGCTGCCGTTGACATCAAAGATCAGGTGCTTTGTGCCGCTTGGAGTTTCGATCAGAAACTCCGGCAGCTTAAATTTATGGATAGACAAGTTCAATTGTTCCAACCCATCCCATGCTTCGGACTTTGCCTATCTTCTTGTCTATTGCTTTGCGATCGTCGGGATCGTCAATTTTGATGCATACCGTCAGCAGTTTTGCTCCAGATTTGTACGGCATTCTGACTTCGTAGTTGTTCAAGTGCTTGGCTGTTCCATACCTGCTTACCTCGGTGAAATTTACTTCCTCCATTTTTAGTCCGGGCAACGGCAGACATGTCAGAGGCATGCCGACTTTGTTTACATCCTTGAATTTTAAGACAATATCGCCAAAATTCAGGGCCGTGGTTGGCGAGATAGTGCAATGGGACACTTCATCTGCAGTATCCGCGCCTTTTCCGGGGTGAGGAGTCAGTCCGTTTTCAAGTATGGATTCCAGTTCTTCCATGTTGGTGCTCAGGTACGCTATTCGATGTTTTTCAAAATGCTCCCGGAGTTTTGCGTTGTATGTTTCGTATTTTTCCCATTCTTCCGGATATTCTTCCTTTTGCGCCGCGATAAAGTCCTGGCAAAACTGCTCGCAGTAATCATCGAAATAATGCAGCTGCGAGGGATCGGTTTCGCCGTCGCAAGGATCCAGTGTTTCATGCTTGCCTGTTTGCGCGAATCGTATGGCGAGCGATATCAGCATCCTTCCGTCATAAGGCTCCAGCTTTTCCTGCATGCCGGCTTTTGCTAATGTCACGGCCAGGAACATCAGGAGTTGTTCTTCAGAATGTTCCAGTATCTCATGCTTGCCGGCCCGCGCGATGCCCGCATCGCCCACATTCTGGAATTTTACGACAATATCGCTGGATTTCATGGCTTCGCTTATTGAAGTCGATCCCTTGCTTGCAAAACCCGCCCATTTTCCAGGATTAGCCGTTCCTCCTTTAGCGATGGATTTCAGTTCTTTCGTGGTGACAGCGCTGTATACCGCTCGCTGTTTTTCAAAGTGCTCCCGGAGTTTTGCATTAAACCGCTCATACATCCTGCATTCCTTGGGATATTTTTTCCTCTGCGCTTCGATAAATTCGATAATGCTGTCCGCGTCTAGGGCAAACCCGTCGGGAAAGCTGCTGCGGCTCTGCGAATTATTCTCGTCCATGCCTGAAATAGGCGTTCGCAGGTTTAAAGCTGTTGCCATGCTGCGCGGCGCAATGCGGCTGAGCATGTCGGCGCCGATGCAGCCTTGCCTGCTTTTGCAGATTTTCGGCTGCGCCACAGTCCAAAAAGCAGGCTGTTCCGCAGCAGAGAGCGGGCATTGTCTTGCATTTGAACTGCGCAAACTTGGCGCCGGCATCGGAACCTGCGGCATTCCGCGGTTTGGAAGGCTTTACGAATTTGGCAGCGGAACGGTACACACGCAGCATGCAAAACTGGTACAAAGTTCAAAACCGCTCATAAACGCTTTAAATTGCGCAGATGCGATTCAAAATCGCATGAACACGATGCTTTTGCTGGCATCAGCGCTGGTGCCTGTACTTGTACTGGCCGCGCCTGCGGCATATGCGCATCCGTACCTTGGAGATACTGTTCCGCAACAGTTTTCAAACGCGCAGCCCGGAATAAGGGAAGTCATCGTTCACTATTCCGAAGCCGTAGAGATTGACTTTAGCAAGCTGGAAGTGCTAAACAGCAACGGAGACAAGATAGACAACGGCGATACAAGCTACTATCAGGGCGAAAGCTCGCTCATAGTCACTACGCCGCCGCTGGAAGAGGGAGTATACACGGTTACAAGCAAGGTGCTCTCAAAAGTGGACGGCCACCTGGTGCCGGATGCGTTCATATTCGGAGTGGGCGATGTGGCTCTTCCAGAAGATGCGGGCTCGGCGCCGGCAGAGTTGATATTTCTGCCGGAGGCGGGAGCCCGGTTTCCCGGACTTGTAGGACAGAGCATTGTTCTAGGCGCGGCAATTGCGTCAATCATACTCTGGGGCATGGCAAGGCAGGACGGCGAGCAGATTCTCAGGGCGTACCACGGCAAGTTTATGATTCTGATAGGAGCCGGACTGATTGCCGTGCTGGTCTCCAATATAGCCATGCTGGCAGTGCAGGCATGGCGCCTTGAGGCGTCCGCGCTTGCGGTACTGGAAACTACTTCGGGCTTTACATGGATTGTCAGAATGTCCGTTACAGTCGTCCTGTTTGCCGTCTGGTTTGCAATGGAGCGAAAGGCCATAATTACCAAAAAAAGGCAGATTCCGCTTCTCGCAGCATCTCTCTGTCTTGCTGCAACCACGACCATGATGGGGCACGGAGCCGCAAGCGAGCAGTTTGCCGCCGTAGCGCTGGACTATGTCCACAATTTGACGGCGGCAGCATGGATTGGCGGCGTCATATTCCTGGCATTTGTCCTGATACCAACCTTTGCTGGAATGGGCGGCAGGGGCGAGAGGCTCTCGCTTGCCGCGATTCCAAGATTCTCCGGCATTGCCATAATTGCAGTGGGGCTGGTCATAGTGTCAGGCCCGCTGCTGATGTATCTCCTTGAGAGCAATCTGGGAGCCGTTGCGGGCTCAACCTACGGCAGGCTCATCATGGTAAAGATAGCCCTTGCATCAGGCATGATAGGAATCGGCGCATACCACCAGTTTGCAGTCCAAAAAAGAGCGGAAAGGGACTCGGCGTTTCCCGTTACAAAAAAACTAAGGCGCGCACTCAAGGCAGAGTCCGGACTTGGAGTAGCGCTGCTCCTAGTGGTAGCCCTTCTTGCAAACGGCACGCTTCCCGCAGGCGAAGTTCAGACCGCCGACGCGCGTTCAGCATTTGCAGGCCTTTCAATTGTTGAGTTTTCAGAGAATGCCAAATTCGACATAGCAATAAAGCCGTACGTTACCGGGAAAAACCAGATTACCGTCCAGGCATCGGGACATGACGGCGAGGCCGTAGAGGACATGGCCGCTCTCCAAGTCAAGGTGTCAAATCCTGCAAAGGGCGTCTTTCCGATAGAGGTGCCGCTGGAAGAAGCGGACGGTACATACAAGGGAGAGATAACATTTGGATTCTCAGGAGACTGGCAGATCGAAGCCGAGGCTCAGCGGACTGCTGCTGCAAACGAGGCCGTTACGCTGCTCCTGCAGATAAAGCCGCAGCTTGCAGACATGAGCATTGAGATAATTGAATACGAGTTTCCAGAGCCGGCCGCCCCGCTCTATCCGGTGCACGATAACGGCCGCATATGGATAAGCGACGCCTCGGCGCCCAGGATATGGCAGTATGATATCGGGACAGGAGAGTTTGCAAGCTATCCCATAGGCGGACGGTCATCTACCGCTCTTGCAGTCGACAGCGCAGGCAAGGTGTGGTTTACCGATGTGCCGGAGGGCGCCGTGGGATACCTTGTGCCGGAGACCGGCGAGTTTGAGAGAATAGAACTGCCCAGGATTCTGCCTGCAAACCAGCGAAGCCTGCCGATTGTCCTGGATGTGGGGCCTGATGATGCAGTCTGGATTCCCATTGCAAACAAGAATGTCATTCTGCGGTACGACCAGAATACGCAAGAGTTTGAGCAGTATGAGATGGCGACTGAAGATTCCGGTCCGTTTGCCGCAAAGGCGGGACCCGACGGCAGGGTGTGGTTTACCGAGCAGACGGCAGGACAGATCGGATACATTGATCACGAAGCTGGAGAGATTATGGAGTTTGCACCAGAGCCCAGGCTGCAGGTGCCGGAGACCATAACGTTTGATGAGAACGGGGATCTTTGGATATCGGAGCACCGGGACGGCGGCGGGCTTGCAAAGTTTAATCCCGTGCTGGAGCGGTTTACGCGCGTACAGTCGCCTGATCCAGAGGCGTTCCCAAACAGCGCCGTACAGGACAGGTACGGCAACATATGGTTTGCCATGCATACCGTGGACAAGCTTGGGGTTTACGATCCTGTGCGAGGCGACATGCTGGAGATACCGATACCTACCGATGAATCGTGGGTGCAGTTTACTGCGTCTGATTACGACGGCAGCGTATGGTTTGTAGAGCAGCAGCCGTACAAGCTCGGAATGATAAGGCTGACCGAGATGCCGAGCAGCGCAAGAATAGTAGAAGATGCATTCGCGCCTGCGCAAAGCTATGCAGAGGTAGCAGGCCCGCTAATGGCAGCAGGCATCATAGCTGCATCGCTGTTCTTTGTAAAGAGCGCGAGGGACTCCCGCAGGCTTGCAGAAGGCTGCGCTCTGGATCAATAATGTTGCAAAGCCAAAGCTTGTTCACTAATCGCTTCTTTTCGGCGGCCATGCCCGCTGCATCCGGCATGTCCGGCCTGGAACAAAAGGCGCGACTAGGTTACGGCAGCCTTATGATCAGCCTGCTGCGAAGCCCTAGAACAGTAACAAGCGCGGTTGCAGCTGCCATCATAGCCAGGACGTATCCGAACTCTGGCACCACCACCACTCCAAACTCGGTGACAGCGCCGGTGCCTGCTATGTTCTCCAGCCTTATTATCGTGGGCCCCTTTTGATCTTCGCTGAATGTGTATTTTGCAAACGAGCCGCCGACCGCCGCGCTTCCGCTTGTCCTGTAAATCTCGGCTCCGTTCTGCAACAGGACAAAGTCGTACGAAGAGTGGCGCAGCGGCTCGCCCGCAGCTCCGTCCCGTATTGTAAATACGAACGTAATGGGCTCCTCGGCTTGTATCGTTGAAGGATTCCAGGACATGTCTACCTGAAACTGCTCGTCTCTAGTATACCCGACCATTGGAAACTGAACCTCGTCGCTTGCCTCAAGCGAGAATGCCATCACGTCTGGAATCAGGCCGTCCTGCGCATTTTTGAGGAACTTGATGTGATCGCCCAGCAGGACAAAGTGTACAATGCGATCCTGCTGCACGGTATAGTCGTCTATCGTTGCCAGGTTCCGGAACAGCTCAATTCCGTTTATCCTGGCCGTATACCCAGGATGCATCAGCTCCTCCAGCTCCTTTGAAAAGTGCACCTCAATGTGCACTACGGGAATGTGGGATATTGTCTTCTCCCTCCAGTCAAACGGCATCTCAAACGTTACGGTGCTGTTTTGCGCGTCGTACTTGAAATTTGACGTAGCATCAAAGTACGATTTTACCCTAAACTGCGCGTCGTCGCCGTTCAGGTCAGTCTGCGCGTACGAGTCGGTCCGCACTATGCTGACATCTACATTGTATATGTGATCGTCATGAATTATTGCAGGATCGTCAAACTCTATTCCCACCTCAAAGCTGTACAGTCCGCCGTCTCCCAGGGTGGGTCCCGTTACAGTCGGATACGGCTCCGGCTGCCAGACGCCGTTTTCATCCTGCTCTCCTGTTACGGTTATAGCATCTGCCGTTATCGCGTCTATTCTCAGTATGCCGTCCGGCGCATGGAATCTTTCCTCAAAGACTGTCTGATTCTGATGAATCATGCGGACAAAGAGGGTGACGTCTCCCATGGAATCCTGCATGATGGTATCGGTTACCGCAATAGTAATTCGCCGATCGTCTGACGGCACCAGGTAGTTTGACATCTCTGCTGTCAGCGTTATCTTCTTGGCGCCGATGTTTATCGATTTCAGCGTATCAATGCCCTGGCCGTGGCCGTATGCTGGAACCGGTTGCATCAGAAGAGTCAATGTCAATGCCAGTACCAGAACTGATGCCACAAGTGATGTTGGTGCAAGCCGTATTGTCATGACATGTCTTTGAGTGTTCTGTGTATAAAACTCTCACATTCGCAAAGTCTGTTCCATCACTGCGGTTCTAGGCACAAAGATCTTGTCGTTTTTTACGCGTTAAAGCAGAGTTATGGAACAAACTTCATTCTCATAAGCCTGTTCCATAACCGCGCCTAAAACCAGTCATGCTGGAAAATTTGATCTTGAGATCTGGGAAAATTCAAAAATTGCAGCATGCCGCCGACCATCTCCATGCATCAAAATTAACATGAGACAGCGACCATAAAGAACAGCAGCACATTTTCAACTGTCCAGCAGGCATTTA